>NZ_JBIRUL010000014.1:0-211885 GCF_044335095.1 Streptomyces sp. NPDC020597
TTGGCGGCGGCGAACTCGGCGATGGTGTCGCCGGAGCGGGTGTAGCGGGTGTTGGTGTCGCCCATGACGACGACGGCGTTGCCCGCGGAGTGGGTGGCGATGAACCCGGTGAGCTGGGTGAGGTTGGCGGCGCGGGCGGCGAGGTCGTCGTTGTTGGTGCCGGCGTTGGCGTGCAGGTTGTAGAAGTCGACGTAGACGCCCTCGGCGAGGCGCTCACGCATGAAGGTGAAGCCCTTCGGGGTCAGGCAGTCGCCCGATCCGTAGGTGCAGGTGTTCCAGCGCACCCGCTCGAAGTCGTCGGCGTCGTACGGGAGTTTGGAGAGCGTGTTGAGGCCGCTGCCGATGGCGGCGCCGCCGCTGGTGGGGGTGCGGTGGGCGTGTGCGGTGTCGGCGGCGTAGAGGTAGGAGTGGTAGTTGAAGTCCTCCTGGGCGTGGACGACGTCGTAGGGCGCGATCCGCCGGCCGATGGCCGTGGTGCTGGTGTCGCGGGGCGTGGAGGCGCTGGAGATGATCGCGGGCAGGCCCGCGACGTTGTAGGACAGGACGCTGAAGGCGCCCGAGTCGGTGGCCGTCGCGGCCGTCGCGGGCGGCGCGGTGGCCGCGGTGAGCGCGCCGACGGCGGCGGCCGCGGTCGTCAGGCAGGCGAGAAGTCTGCGCATGGGGGGTGTCTCCTGGGGAGGAAAGCGGTTGTCTTGGCAACACGCCAGAAGTTACCGCCGGTTACCCCAGGTCTGTCGAGAGTGCGGACACGGTTTCCGCAGGGAGTTCCACGTCGGCTCAGGCGCCCACGGTCCCGTCGACGCCTTCGCGCAGGAAGTCCGCGTGCCCGTTGTGGCGGCCGTACTCCAGGAGCACGTGAACCATCACCATCCGCAGCGACACCTCCTCCTCCCATCTCGGCTGGTAGCCGGCCTGGTCCAGGGACTCGGCCGCACGCTCGACGCGGCGTGAGTGCTCCACCTCCGCCTGCCAGGCTCCGAAGGCCTCTTCCCTGGTCGACGCGCTCGCGTCGTAGGCGGCCTGGAAGTCGATCTCGTCCGACCAGACCATGGGGGCGTCGTTGTCCTCGAACACCCGCCGGAACCAGGCGCGTTCGACTTCCGCCATGTGCCGCACCAGGCCGAGCAGAGAGAGCGTGGACGGAGGCATGGACTGCTGCCGCAGCTCTTCGTCGGTCAGACCCTCGCACTTCATGGCGAGGGTGTCGCGGTGGTAGTCGAGGAAGGCCCGCAGGGTGTCTCGTTCGCTGCCGAAGCTGGGTGGTCCTGTGCGATCGTCGCGGGTCACTTGTCGTGCTCCTCGTTCCGCCGGTAGGGAGCGCCAGTATTCACCAGGCGTCGGAGTCCGTGACATGCGGCCGGACCGGCGCGACCGCGGCCCGGAGCGGCCGTCGGGCCGGATGGTGTGACGGCATTCTTCCGGATGTGGCCTGGTCAGAAGACCGGATCAGGTCGAACGAGAAAATCTGCACTGGCGAGAGTAGACATGGCCTGGTCGTCGAGCTACTGTTTCTCTCGTACCCAAGAAGTCGAGAGGGTGCGGCAGACACGAACTGCCGCACATGCGGTCCCCAGCAGGACGCGGCCCGCCGGGTCGCGAGCAGTACCCGCGGTATCCAGCAAGAGCAGTGCCATCGAGTAGCCGAAAGTAAGGAGCAGACGCCATCAGGATCGCCCGGGCGCGGAGGAAGTCCGCCCGGGTACCGCAGACCCCGGATTGGAAGGTGGTCCCCGGTCACGCAGCAGCGATCCCCACAGCCCCGCCCCTCCGGGCGGACCCTGTGGAACAAGGCGCCGGCGCAGTAAGCCGGCAGATGGTGTTGACAGCTCGGGGCCCGGGTGCCGGTACGGCACCCGGGCCCCCCGACGCGTCCCCCGGAAGAAGAGGTCTATGCCCCCACGCAGTACCCGCCCGGTCGCCCCTCTGGACGACGACGACTACCCCGCCTACACGATGGGCAGGGCCGCCGAGATGCTCGGCGCCACCCCCGCCTTCCTCCGCGCCCTCGGCGAACACCGCCTGATCACCCCGTTGCGTTCCGAAGGCGGTCACCGCCGCTACTCCCGCTACCAACTGCGCATCGCGGCGCGCGCCCGCGAACTCGTCGACCAGGGCACCCCCGTCGAGGCCGCCTGCCGCATCGTCATCCTCGAAGACCAGCTCGAGGAAGCGCAGCGCATGAACGAGGAACTGCGCAGCCGGCGCGACGCGCCACAACAGAGGTCCACCGCCTGACCGGGGCGCCGCCGCGTGCAGTGCGCCCCGCTGTCAGAGCAGGACCGCGCCCGCCGCGGTCGCGGCCACTCCCACCGCGAACAGCATGATCATCACGCCGACGGACCTCTCGTTGGAGCGGCGCTCGGCCGCGAGGCCGTAGGTGAACACGGCCGGGTCGGACGGGGCGTAGTGGACGGTGAGCTCGCGGCCCAGGGACACACGGGGTTCGCGGATCCCGTCCCGGGACAGGACGGTGACCTGAGTGCCCTCGTGGGTGGTGAAGCACACGACCGGGGTGTGGGCGACGACCTCCTCGCCCTCACCGTCGGTGTAGACGTCCCTGGCCACGGCCACGACCTTCGCGGGGACGGCCGGCGCCGAGGCCAGCAGGGTGTCGCGCGAGCGCACCGCGCGCAGATCGGGTCCGGCCGCCGTGACGACGGCGAGCAGCGCGCCGAAGCCCAGCAGCGCCCACGGATAGCCCCAGGCGACGGCCGCATGCACGATCAGCCCGACGAGCAGCAGGGCGACCGTGCAGTTCGGGACGGCCCGGCCCGTGTCGTCGTCGGCGGTGTGCAGCGCCAGACGGAACCGCTCCGGCCGCCCCCGCGGGTAGCGCACCGTCACCTCGCGGCCCACCCATGCCTGTTCGACCGGGTCACCGTGTCTGCCCACATTGCGGCGGACGAAATCCCGCCCGGTCGACGGGTCCTGGAACGTGACCGTCACCAGGATCCCCGGGTGTCTCGATGCCCCGTGCACCGGCTGGTGCACCTGGATGATCCGTGCCCGCACCCAGACCGCCCGCTGGGCCGGGGTGAGTCCCGACAGGGACAGCGCGTACCCGAGAATCGCCGATCCCGCGGGAACCGTCCACCACAGCTCCAGCATCGCGTGTGCGCTCACCCGCACCCCTCCTTCAGTGCCCGACGCGACCTTCCGAACGGAGCCGGACGCCGGCGCCGAGTACGCCGGTTCACTCAGGGCGTCACGCCGTCTCCGGCGTAGAGGTAACCGCCCGGGCGGGCGGGGTCGGCCACCAGGAGCACCTGGTCGCCGGCCCGGGGTATGCGCAGCTTGGACACGATGCTCTGAAGCGAGATGCGGTCGGCGCCGCCCGGGAGTCGGAGCACCAGGTCGACGACCGGGTCGAAGTTGACCAGCTTGCCCGTGTCACCGACCGAGACGACGGTGGCCGGCGTCGTCGGCGCCCCCGCGGCGAGCAACTGCGCGACCTCGACGGTGGAGTGGTACGCGCCGATCGACTGCTGCACCCTCGCGAAGTCCGCGCCGCCGAGGAACGCGCGTGTCGTGCGGCCGTAGAAGCCCTTGCCGCTCGCCACCTTGCCGACGATCTCGGCGGCCCGCTCCTCACGGCTCTTGCGCCGTCCGAAGATTCCCATGCCGTTCTTCCCTTCTGACGATGTCGGCGGATGCCGTCCGAGCGGACCGGGTGGCCGCTTCTGCCCGACGGCGTCGACGCTAGGCGGCCCCGAACGCCTACCGATCCCAGGTTCGTGCGCCCGCTTCCCCGCCGCGTACGCTCCTCACATGCCGTCTCCGAGCCAGCCGACCGGCGGGAGCCGCCCGCGTGCCCTGGTCATCGACCACGCCTGGCGCGGCCTCGGGGCCGGGTTGGAGCCGTTGAGCGGCCCCGACGGGGCGCCCTTGACCCGGACGGTCAAACTGATCGTGCTGCCGCTCATCGTCAGACCCGCGCTGCGCCCCGATCTCGCGGCCGACTTTCTCCCACCCGCGCAGGCAGGGGGTCTCGACGCCCTGATCCGGGAGTCCGCGGCCCTCCTCGCGGCGACGGCCCGGTGGTTCATCCTGCTCAAGAAGGCCCGCCGCGCACTCGGCGTCGTCGCCGGAAACCCGCAGGACCTGTACTTCCAGCGCTGCTTCGAACTGGCCGCCGAACACGGAGCGCCCGCGGCCGGTGCGGACGCGACGGCCCGGGACGTGGTCGAGGAGATCGCCCACGCGCCCGGCGGCCGCACCGTTCAGGCGCTGAAGGACCACGTGTCCGACGCCGTACGTCGCTCCCGGCTCGAAGCGGAGCTGGCCACGGCGTGGGGGAGCCGCTCCCCGGCCGACGCGAATGCGGCGCGCACGGCGATCGAGCGGGCCGCCGAGGTGCTGGATGCCTGCGGGGCTCCGGGGCGGGCGAGCGCCTCGCCGTCGTACGCCGCCATGATCGAGGCCGGCCACGGAGAGATGTTCGGCCGGGCCCTATGGGCCCACGCGAGTGGCCTGTGGGGCCGCGACGACCTGCCCGCCCCGCTGGGACTCACCGGGCGGCAGACACCGCCGCGTCCGGAGGTCGGCCGGGGCGCCTCGACCGCGACCCTGCCCGCACCGCTGGACCGCTCGCTCTTCGAACGGCTCTTCGTGGTCCTGCAGACGTCGGCTCACCGGGACGCGCTGCCGACCGTGGCGGAACTCGCCGCCCGCGAGGCCGGCCGCAGCTGCGCACCGCTCGGCCTGCACGACGAGAGCCTGCGCGTCGCCGTCGTCCTCGGCGGCAGGCTCGCGGTGGGCCTCGACCCCCTGGGCGCCGACCGGGGTGACGCCGGGCGCACGGCCGCCCACCGGGCCGTCAACGCCCGCTGGCGAAGGGAGGCTTCGGTCCTGCGCGCCCGCAGAATGACCGTCTCGCCCCGGCCCGACCCGGACGGCGGCGTCCTGGACGCGCTCGCCCAGGACCTGCGCACCCCGTGGACCGCCTACATGCGCCGGCTGTGGGTGCGGTTGCACGGGCGCGACGTCCGCGAGGCGCCCCTGGCCGACCTCGCCTCGGCATGGGCGCTGCTCGACGGGGTCGCCCGCTCGGTGATGATGGACCACCGCGCCCGGGTCCGTGCGGCGCTGCGCACCCTGTCGGCGGGGGCCGATCGGACGGCCGAGCGGAGGAGCGCGTGATGGGGAGCGCCGGCACCGACGTCCGGGTGAGCGGCGGCGAGGACGGCACGATCCGGATCACCGCCGACCGCGAACCCCGGTCCACCGACGCGTACGGCGATGCCGAGGCGGGCGGCGATGCCGGGAGTCACCGCGACCGCACGGCGGACGACCGGCTCGTCGCGGTCGGAGCGGACTTCATGTGGACCGTCCTCGATGTGGCGGGCGCCGTCCTGAGCCGTCCCGTCCTGGGCGCCCCAGGCCCGCCCTCGGCGCGGATCCACGACGTGGGGCGCGCCCAGCACTGGCTGTGGGCGCTCTACGGCGAACGTGTCGCCGCCGCCGTCCACGCACACTCCGCGGGGGAGTCCTCCGCCATGCGGGTGAGAGCGCAGGCCACGGACCTCGGCGGCGCGGCCGCCCGGCTCGGTCTCGGCCACTGGGCGGCCCGTTGGTGGCCGGCCTCGCTCTCGGACGGCATACCGGCGCTCCAACCTGATTTCCTCGGCCTGGAATTGGCCGCGCTCACGCACCGCTGCCAGCAGCTGTTCGACGGCGAGGACGATCAGCCCGACGACTGCGCGGCCGCACTGATCGAGGAGCATCGGACCGCCCTCGACGCGCTCGTCCAGTGGTGGCAGGCGACGCCCGGTGAGTCGGAGGAGGCCCGTCGTCTGGAGGAAGTCCTGCGGCTGATCGACGCGGCGGCGGACAGCACCGGACTGGACGGCCCGGCCCTGCGCATCCTCCGTACGGCCCTGGAGCGGCGCGGCCCGGGCGGCGGGCCGACGGCATCGGGCGGACCGGCGGCAGCGGGGCCGCCGGCCGCCTCCGAGGTTCCGGCCGGCCTCGGCCCACTCTTCGACCGGCGTGACGGTTACGCCCTGGCGGCGGGCGACACGCCCGGCCCGGCGGGCCGGGTGATCGCCCGCGGCCCGGGGACCAACGACTGGCGCCGCTACCCGCCCGGCTTCGTCGACGCGGCCGAGGACGCGGTGTCCTGGACCGCCCGTGCCCTCGGCGCACGGCGGCGCGTCGAGGCGGAGGCCGTCGCGCACCCGGCGGCGCCCTCCGCCGGCGTGATCCTCGCCGCCGAGGTCCACGTGGACGGCGCCGGCCCGTACCGGATCCCGCTCACCAGACGGGACGACGTGTGGACCGGTCACGTCGACCTGACCCCGCAGCTGTCCACCGGGGCGCTGTCACCGAGTGTCGAGGTCGGCGTCCTGCTGCCCGGTTTCGACCCCGGCCGCTCCGGCGCACCGGAGGCGGTGGCCGACCGTGGCCGGCGGGACGCCGTCAGGGCCCTGGCGCGCCGGAGGCTGACCGCCGCGGCGACCTCCTCCGCGGCTCACCACCGACAGCCCCTGGACGACTGCTCTGCTCCTTTCCTCGCCGAGACCGCCGCCGCTGCCACCGATGAGGACTACTGACGTGCCGGACCGACAGCCCCACCACCACGACGAGCGGGACGAGCGGGAACAGGACGGCGACGCGTTCGACGGCGACGCGTCGGACGGGCGGGAGCGGGGCGACGGGGCAGCGGTGACCCGGCTGTACGGGGAGCCCTTCGACAGCGGTCTGGCGCTGGCCGAGGAGCATCAGCGGGCCGCCGACCTCGCCGCCGCGCGCGCCGTGTACGACGAGCTGCTGGCCGCGGCGGAGTCCCTCGAGGACTCGCCCGACGTGCGCTTCCTGCGGGCGCACCTGCACGCCGACGTCGCGAGCGTCAGGCTCACCGCCACCGACCTGGCAGGGGCCGAGGACGCAGTCGAGCGCTCCCGGGGGCTGCTCGACGGCATCGCGTCCGTGCCGATGGGGCCCCGCGGCCGTCAACTGTGGCTGGAGGTCCTGCTGAAGACCGTGCTCGCCAGGGCCGACCTGCTGCGCAGGATGGGACGCCTGGACGAGTCACTGGAGTGCCTCGACGAAGCCGCGGCCACGCTCCACGAGTTCGACGACCCCGAGGGACTGCGCACCACGGAACTGGGCCTGAACCGGGTGCTCGTGCTGATGGACCGCGGTGAGTGGGGGGCGGCCGAGGAGCACGCGGAGGCGTTGCTCTCCACCGTGCGCACGACCGGGATCGAGACCGTGCCACGGCTGCTGACGGCCCTCGGCGTGATCTGCTCCTCGACCGGGCGTTTCGACCAGGCCGAGGACTGCCTCGCCCGCGCCGAGGAGCGCTACCGCGCACTGGGCGACACCGGGGAGCAGCGGTCCATGCTCGCGCACCGGGCTAACGTCGCGATGAACCGGGGTGAACTCGACCTCGCCGAGCGGCTGTTCGCCGAGGCGTCCGCCTTCTTCGAGCAGCAGCGGCGGCACGGCGACCTGGCGGTCTGCGAGCAGGCCCGCTCCTTCCTCGCCGCCCGGCGCGGCGACAGCGCCCGCGCGGGGGACCTCACGTCGGCGAGCCTGTCCCGCTTCGAACGGCTCGGCGCATCGATCGCCGCGGCCGACACCATGCTGCTGGGCGCCCAACACGCCTACGACCGGGGCGACATCGCCGAGATGCAACGGCTGGCCCAGGACGCCCGTGACGTCTACCGGGAACGGGAGGTGTACGAGCGCTGCGCGCAGGTCGACCTCATGCTCGCGACGACCCTCGAGGACAACCTGACCCGGACGGACCACGGCGAGCACGAGAGGCGGTCCGTCGACACCGCGCTCTCCCTGGCCCTCCCCGCCGCGCTGGCGCTGCAGGCGGCCCGCTATGACTTCGTGACCGCCCACGCGCGCCATCAGTGGCTGCGACTCGCCGACCAGGCCATGCAGTTGGCGTTCCGTCTCGCAGTGCGCCGGCAGGATCAGGGGCTGCTGTTCGAGCTGGTGGAACACCGTGCCGCGGGCGCCTCCCTGGCGCTGGACCGTACGCCGCTGCCGGCGCCCGGCGCAGGGCCCTACCGCCCCGCCGAAGCCGACCTGACGGTCTTCCCGCGGGCGGCCATGAAGTCGTACGGGCACGGCGACGGCCCGGCGGTCCTCGGCGGTGCGGCGTCGGAGGCCGCCGCTTCCGCGGGCCTGCGCGTCGCGCCGCCGCCGAAGGTGCGAATGGCGGCGCAGGGACCCGGCCGCGTCGCGCTGCAGGAGTACATCCAGGCGGCGGAGTCCCGGTACCGCCGGCGGATCGTGAACGATCAGGAGGTCCCGTTCTGGATCACCGAGGACCTCACGAGCCGTCCGGTGGTGCAGATCCGGCTGGCCGACGCCGGAGACCTGTTCATGACCTGGACGTGGGCCGGTGGGGCCACGGGATTCGGCACCGGCCACGGCCCGGCCGAGGAAGTCGGCAGGGCCGTGAGGGAGTTGACCGCCGCGCTGCCGGAGGCGGGCCGGGGAGCGGAGGGGATGCACCGTGCGCTCGGATCGGGCGCGATGGCCGAGCACCGGACGGAACGCCGGCTCGCCCGGCTGCTGGCCGAGGCCCTGTGGCCGCAGGGCCTGACGGCACAGATACGCCAGGTGTCGGCACGCGCGGGCCGCCCGCTGGTCCGCATCCAGCCGTCGCCCCGGGTCGCCCAGGTGCCCTGGGAGCTGCTCGCCGTGGACGGCTCGGGCGACGTACGGCTCATCGACCTGGCGGACGTCGTCACCACCGCGCCCGCGTCGCTGCGGCGGCCGGGTCCCACCGCGCACCCGGCGCCGGACGCGGACGCGGGCGCCGGAGCCGAGGCCGAAGAGGGCGCCGCGAGCGGCTCACCCGTGGACGACGCCGGCACGGTCGTTCTCGTCCTGGACCCCCGGGTCCCCGGGTTCCGCGCCGACTCCGGGCTCGGGTCGGTCCTCGGACCGCCCGGCTCGGACCCGGAGCTGCTCACGCTGGTGCGCCGCCGGCTGGACGCGGGCCCCGTCGCACCCTCCGTCGCCGCCCCGGCGGAGGCGTTCCGCCGCACCGACCTGGACCGGGACTGGCTCAGCGGCGTGCTCCGCGGAGGGGCACGCCGACTCCTGTACGTCGGGCACGTCAGCGGCGCGCCCGTCGAAGGCGGTCAGAGCGAGGACGGCACGCTGCACCTGTGCTGCGGTCCGCGGACCACCGGCCTGACGGAGACAGTCCGCACCCACCGCCCGCTCTCCGCCAAGGACCTTCTCCTGGGCACGCTGCCCCTGCGCGCCGACGGTGAGCCGGGCGCGCAGATCTGGCCCGCGCCGCCGCGGGTCGCCCTCATCGGCTGCGAGAGCGGTGGCGACCTCCGTTTCGCCGAGTCGTTCGGCCTGGCGACGGCCATGCTCCACAACGGGGCGGAACTCGTCACCGCCACGCGCTGGACGCTGCCGACCAGTCTCGCGTTCCACCGGCTGGCCGGACTGACCGAGTCCGTACGGCCGCTGACCGAGGCGATCGTCGCCGTCGACACCGCCCATGAGAGCCCCGACCCGGTCGCCCGGCTCGCCCGCTGGCAACGCGAGCGACTCGACCGCTGGCGCGCGGGGGGCGGCATCGAGCACTCGCCGCTGCTCTGGGCGGCCATGACCTGCATCGTCGTATGAGCCGCGCCCATCCGCGCTGATCCGCACCGCGCTGATCCGCATCGATCCGCGCCGATCCGCGCTCGTCTGCACCGATGCGCGGCGATGCGCCGGACGCGGTCGCAGGCGCCCGGACCCGCGAGGGCCGCGACGTCCGGCGTCCGGTGGCGCGCTCACACCGGCCGGGGGCGGGGCGGCGGCGTCATGGCCCAGCGGATGGTCCGGGTCAGGACCTGTCCCGCCGGCCGTACGGCGAACTGCTCGACGACCGGGACGCGGGGCAGCCACAGCATGCCGCGGGCCCAGTCCGGAAGCAGCGCGACGGCGTTCGCGGCCAGTCCGCCGTAGAGCGGCCGGACCGCGAGGGGCAGGGGAGGCTGGAACAGCAGGAAGCGGGCTGCGGCCCTGGCCTCGGGCGTCGCCGTGAGCTCCCGCCGGTAGGAGGCCAGACGGTCGGACAGTGCGCGGCGGTCGCGGGGCGGGTCGTTCACGCCGAGGGCCTCGGCGACACGCGCGGTGTCGGCGACGTACGCGTCGTAGCCGGCCGCGTCCAGCGGACCGGCGCCGTAGCGTTCGTGGGCGCGCAGAAAACTGTCCGTCTCGGCGGCGTGCACCCAGCCGAGCAGATGCGGATCCGCCGCGTGGTACGGCACGCCGTCGGCCGTCGTCCCACGGATCCGCTCATGGATGCCGCGGACGTGGTCCACCGCCCGCTGGGCGTCCGCGGCGGTGCCGTAGGTCGTCACGGCGAGGAAGGTGCTGGTGCGCTGGAGCCGGCCCCACGGGTCGCCGCGATAACCGGAGTGCCCGGCCACCGCCGCCATCGCGAGGGGGTGCAGGGACTGCAGCAGCAGCGCGCTCAGTCCGCCGATGAACATGGAGGCGTCGCCGTGGACGATGCGGATCGGGCGCTCCGGCGCGAACCAGCGCGGTCCGGGGGTGTCGTGGATGCGGGCGCGCGTCGTCGGCCCGTCGGGGCCGGCGACGCGGCGGAACAGGGCCTGCCCAAGGTGTTCGCGGACGGTGGTCAGCACGGTCGGCCTCCCCTCTCCTGCCGTCCAGTGTCCGCGACGCCCGCCCGAACGCGGAAGCGGTGGGAGGCCGAGCCGCCCGTGTTCGCTCGCGGCGGCCGCCTGCGACGCCCGGGCTGTCCGGCCACCCTCCGCGCGCCTTCGAGCACCCGGTGTGAAGGGAGGCGGTTCGTGCGGGGCAGCGCGGCCGATGCGAGAGCGTGTGCCGTCCTAGTCCGCGCCGGGGATCCGCGGCCGGATCTCCTCCACCTGCGGGTGCGAGACCTTGAGGTACTCGACGAGTTTCTTCGGCTGGTAGGCCGGGTCGGTGTCATGGCGTCGCAGGACCGTGTCCGAGACGAACTCGCATCCGTCGCCGGCCTCGCCGATCGGCCGGGGGACCGGCGCGATCCACCGGTACAGCCCTGACCGCGAGTCGTGGAGAGTGCCCATCACATCGGGCTCGACCCTGATGTCCGTGGAGTCGCCGGACGGCGGCGCTCCCGGCTCGGGCCTGCGGAACGCCGTGTCCTCGAACTTCAGGCCGCAGCGCGTCGCCTCCCCGACCATCCAGAGCAGGGGGATGTCGGACAGGGCCGACTCCGCGTAGCCGCCGCCGACGTCGCAGTGCACCCCCGTGAACCACACCTGCTTGAGTTCCTGCGGATTGCCGCCGCGCCGGCGTCGTGCCTCCTCGCTCTCCGTGGCCGTCCCCCGGTGCCACAGCGTGGGAGGGAACGGCGAGCGCTGTTCGTCCACGGCGATCGCGTGGAAGGCGCTCTGCACCCAGCTGCTCAACGTGGTGTCGTGGAACGCCCAACGGCGGTTGAACAGGTCCACGCCCGCGGCGAGCCGGGGCGACGGTGGCATCGGGATGCCCAGGGCTCCGACGGTGTCCCACACACCGATGAAGCGGATGCCCGTCTCGTGCGAGTAGGAGCGCCGGAAGAGAGTGGACGCCGTACTCGTCGGCTTCTCCGTCCGGCTGCGGTAGAGGGTCCAGGCCTCGCCGACCCGATCCCTGTACTCCCGGCGCAGGATGCCGGAGTTGCGTACCAGGCCGGCCAGACTGCGGGCGGTGAACGCACCCCGGCTGAACCCGAAGAAGTACAGCTGGTCCTCGGGTTCGTAGTTGTCGACCAGGAAGCGGTAGGCGTCGACGGTGTTGCGGGACAGTCCCACCCCGAACGCTCCGCCGCGCAACCGCTCCCGTCTGTTCGTGCCGACACCGCTGTGGTAGTAGACGCGTTGCGTCATGTCCCCGTCCTGCGGACGGATGGCCAGGGCCACCTTCGTGACGTTCGTCCTGCTGGGCTGGTCCGCGAAGTTCCATGTGCCGTCACAGCAGACGATCAGACGCTTGGCCATGTGGATCCCTCCTGGAAGGCGAGCGTCCGGGCCGCGCATCATGCGCGAGCATGGCCGCGCCGCCCGTCCTGGGCGCGAAGCGTCTCGATGCCACGACACCGCTCCTCCGGCGTGCACCCTCGACGTCGCAGCAGAGACGGGGGCCTCGCACCCCCTCGTTCCATGGTGGCACCGTCGTACCGGAACGGCCACTCACCGTGGCTGACGAAAGGCCCGGTCGGGAGACCCTGCCGGGGTGCGGTCGGGCGGCGCCCGGGTGGGGACGGCCGCACGCCGACCAGGCCCCGGCGCTCCTGTCCTTCGAGCCGTCCGTACGACTTCGTGAACGGCGCCGCGCAACTCGGCCACCGTGCCGCGCAGAAGGCCGCAGGCCGTGGCGTGGCGACCGCGACCGTGCGGGAGTTGTGCCGGCCGGCGGTCGCCCGCCACGGTGCGCGCACCCTGCGCGCGGCCACGACGTCGAGGAACGGCGCCTGCCGTGGGCGACGGTGGCCCCGGGTGCGTCGGGGCCGTGGTCCGGGCGTGTGCCTGACGCGGTCACGTGCCGCGGCCGCGTTCCTGCCGGGTCGGCGGGAAGAGAACCCCGTGCGCGGCCTCGTCGCCGCCGTCACCGAGCCTGCGACGGCCGTGTACGCGACGACGCCGCCGTCCTGTGCCTGGACCGGCACGGTCCCGACTCCGGAGCCCGCCGCGCGAACGCCGGCGCGGACGTCCGCGTTCCCACTGTTGAAGACGGCGGGCGGGGGTAGTCGGATCCGGCAACGTTCCCTCGTACGAAAGCGAAACCCGTCCATGGCCGAGACACGTGACGTCGTCGAACTCATTCTCCAGGACCACCGAAGGATGGAAGACCTCTTTCGTCTGATGCGCAGCGTCGAAGCCGACCGGGCAGCCGCGCTGCGGGAGTTCGCCGACCTGTTGATCGCCCACGCGCTGGCGGAAGAGGCGAAGGTGTATCCCGCGCTCAAGCGCTACAAGAAGATCGACGACGAAGAGGTCGAGCACGGCGAGGAGGAGCACGAGGAGGGCAACAAGGCGCTCCTCGAACTCCTGGAGGTCGACGAGGTCGGCTCCGAGGAGTGGGACGAGAAGCTCGAAGAGCTCGTCCAGGCCGTCACCCACCACGCCGACGAGGAGGAGCGCACGATCCTCAACGGGGCCCGCGAGAACGCCGCCATGGAGCGCCGCGAGGAACTCGGCGAGGCGTTCCTCGAGGAGCGGGAGCGGCAGCTGAAGGCGGGCTGCGGCGACGTGGACAACGTCCGCCGCATCGTTCACTCCTGACGGCGTGACGGCGTGACGGCGTGACGGCGTGACGGGACGACGGCGGGGACCGGGCCCGGGGGAGGCCCCTGAATTCCGGGTCTCCGCGCAGGTCGGCCCTACCGCACGAATTCATGTGTTTACGCGGGCCCCCGCAGGCGCGATCATGGGCTGACGTCCATCCGGCCGAGGCCGGCCGGACGGCCTGCGACACCGACGGGGGAGGGCCCACGTATGACTCAGCAGCAAACCGACGGGGCGGCACAGGCCGACCCGGCCCGCGCCTATCTCGAGGCGCTCCGGGGACGGCTGGCGACCGACGGATGCGAGGTGACCGCGTCCGCCTGGCGCGACTTCCCTGTGGTGATCGGCAGCCGGGCGGACCGCAAGGCGCGATGGTTCGGCACCAAGGTGGAACTGTTCGTCTTCGCCGCCGCCGTCCCCGCGGTGGACGAAGCGGCGATGGCCCAGTTCACGGGGTGGGCCATGGACTACGCGAAGAGCATCCGCAGCGGTCTGGCCGGCGCCCGCAACGCGGCGATGGTCCTGCCCGCCCTGGTCAGCGGCGCCGTCCAGCCGGCCGCGCGGACCTGGGTCGCGGCGGACGCCCGGATCCTCGGGACGTCCGTGATCGGCCGGCCCCTCACGGTGGAGACCGCCGGCTCCGGGGTGAGCCGGGTCACCATGTACCGGGGCAAGGTCATGTACGGCGGGATGTTCACCGGCCACGTCATGGACAAGGCCAAGCTGTACTTCACCTGAGGCCGGCTCAAGGGGTCAGGCATGGGAGAGGGCGAAGGACACGAGGAAGCCGCTCACGGTGATCAGACCGATGGCCAGATGGGCGTCCTCGAAGGCCTCGGGGATCATCGTGTCCGCGATCATGGCGAGAATGGCCCCCGCGGCCACGGCCGTCACAGCGGCGATCACCGCGGGGGAGAAGGCGCCCACGACCGTGTAACCCAGGACGGCCGACACCGTGCTCGCGGCGGCGATGGCTCCCCAGACACCGAAGACGTACGCCGCGCCCCGTCCCGCCCGCTTCATGCCCGCCGAACTCGACAGCCCCTCGGGGACGTTGCTGATGAACACCGCTGCCACGGTCACCAGGCTCACCGCCCCGCCGTCGAGCAGGCTGACGCCGATGACCGCGGACTCCGGCACCCCGTCGAGCAGCGCGCCCAGGGCGAGTGCCGTCCCGGAACCGGCCTGCTCCGCCTCCGACGGCTGCGCCGTGGTCCGCTCGCCACCCGAGCGCTTGCGGTGCCGGGCGCCCCGGCGGGCCAGCCACACGTTGCCCCCGGTGTAGGCCACGGCTCCGACGAGTGTGCCCAGGATGGTGGGAGCGAGCCCGGCCTCGTCGTAGGCCTCCCCGACCAGTTCGAAGGAGACCGCCGAGATCAGCACTCCGGCGCCGAAGGCCATCACGGTGGCGATCACCTTCTGCGGTACCCGCAGCCCGTAACCCAGCGCCGCACCCAGCAACAGCGCCGAGCCCGCGACGAGTCCCCACAGTCCTGCCTGCACGGCTTCCGTCATGCCATCGTGTCTACCCCGTGCCGATGTGGACCAACGGGGAACGAGAGGCGGGTCCGCCCGGGGGCGTTGCCGTCCGGGCCCACAACCCCGGACTGGGCCGTACGGCGGTCGCCCCCGTCACCCGCTCGGGCACACGACGCGCCGCGGCCGGCGCAATAGTCGGATAACCCCGCCGTCGGCGGGGTAGAACGGAGCCGGGTGCCTCCCGCTCACGGGCAGGCCCCGTACATGGACCAGCCGGGACTCCCGGCGAGAACTGAAGGACAAGCAGCATGGCCAGCGGCACCGTGAAGTGGTTCAACTCCGAAAAGGGCTTCGGATTCATCGCCCAGGACGGCGGCGGACCGGATGTCTTCGCCCACTACTCCAACATCTCCGGCAACGGCTACCGGGAACTGGTGGAGGGAGAGCCGGTCACCTTCGACGTGACCCAGGGCCAGAAGGGACCTCAGGCCGAGAACATCGTCCGCGGCTGACACCGCCGCGCGGTCACGTGCCGCCCCGCCGACGCCACCGTGTAGAGTGGCATCACCGACGCGGGGTGGAGCAGCTCGGTAGCTCGCTGGGCTCATAACCCAGAGGTCGCAGGTTCAAATCCTGTCCCCGCTACGAGAAGAAGGGGCCCGGCGCATCGCCGGGCCCCTTCGCTCTGTCCGTGGCGGGCTTCGCGTCGTGGATCTGCGGGACCGCCGCGCCGGGGCGGGAGGGGCGGGGCCGGACACGCCGACGGCTCCCACCCTGCGAGCACAGGGGGGAGCCGGTCACGCGCCACGGGGCGCGTACGTCATCGGCAGGTCACGCGTGGCGGTGCGAGTGACGGTTGCCGGTGACGAGGCGGTAGAGGGCGAGCAGGATGAAGGAGCCGACGATCGCGGCGATCCAGGTGGAGAGGTCGAAGAACCCGTCGATGGAGTCGACACCGAAGATCACCTTGCCGAGCCAGCCGCCCAGCAGGCCGCCGACGATGCCGATGAGCATGGTGACGATGATGCCGCCCGGGTCCTTGCCCGGCATCAAGGCCTTGGCGATGGCGCCGGCGAGCAGGCCGATGACGATCCACGCGATGATGCCCATTGTGCGTCTCCGCTTCCTCGTATAAGGACAGTGTTAGCTTCTCGTGTGCACCGTCCGCGCCCGAACAAACGTCTCTGTGCGGATTCCTTGTGAGGGTCCTTCACACCTCTTTCCGGCGCCCCTGGTCCGATCGGCTCAGACGCGGCGCGCCTCGTCCGCGCGCATGGCCGTCCGTGCGGGATCGTGAAGCGGCGGCCCCCGGGACGGGCCGCCGCCGCCCGGCACCGCCCATCGCCCGTAAAGAGGCTCGGCCATGAACCCGTTCGACTTCCCGCCCCTGCGGCTCCTCGCCGGTCGGCCCCCGGGACCCGGCAGGGCCTGCGCCCCCGGCCACACTCCGGTCACGACGTGAGTGCCGCCGCGCACGGGGACGCGCCGCACGGCGGGCGCTACGGCGAAAGCGTCTTCCGCCCCGAAGAGGCGGGCGAGGGCGAGCGCATCGACTTCGGCACCCTCGCCT
Organism: Streptomyces sp. NPDC020597; assembly: GCF_044335095.1. Classification (NCBI taxonomy): domain Bacteria; kingdom Bacillati; phylum Actinomycetota; class Actinomycetes; order Kitasatosporales; family Streptomycetaceae; genus Streptomyces; species Streptomyces sp. NPDC020597. The sequence continues at coordinate 16,306 of NZ_JBIRUL010000014.1, forward strand.
ACGACGACATCACCATGGCGCGGCTGCGGGCGCTCGGCGTCGGCCCCGGGTGGGACTGCCTCGACGTGGGCGCCGGCACGGGCACGGTCTCCCGCCGGTTGCTGGAGGAGGCCGGGGTGGCGAGCGTGCTCGCCGTGGACCGGGATGTGCGCTTCCTCGAGTCGCGTCGCATCCCGGGACTCCGCGTGCTGCAGGCCGACGTCACCGCCGCGGGCTCCGTCCCCGGCCGGTTCCGGCTCGTCCACGCCCGGTTCGTGCTGATGCATCTGCCCGAGCACGAACGAATGATCACCCGGCTGGCCGGACTCGTCGCGCCCGGGGGCGTGCTGGTCCTCAGCGACGCCGTCGACCTGACGAACGAGCGGACGCCCGCAACCCCTTACAGCACGGCGATGCGGGCGATGTGGCAGGGGCTGCGCGCCACCATCGGCACCGACGTCTCCTGGGTGCCGTCCTACCCGCACCTTCTGCGCGACACGGGACTCGTGTCCGTCGCCGCCGAGGTCCATGTGCCGCCGCTGCTGCCCGGCGGTCCGCTCAGCCGCTTCTGGGCCGACACGTGGGAGCGGAGCAGAGCGGCGATGCTGGCCACCGGCCTGGTCGACGACGCGGGCGTCGACGCGGCGATGCGGTACCTGGACTCCGGCGAGTGCGCCGCGCTGTCGGCCGGCATGCTCACCGCCTGGGGACGCAGACCCGAGGCGGACGCTCCCTGACCGTTCCGGGACGTGGCGCGGGCCGGACTCACCGGGGAGCGTCGGGACGATTCCGCAGCGCCTGGCGCACCGACCACACGACGGCCACCAGCGGTACGGCGACCACGGCGCCGATGACTCCCGCCGCGACCGCTCCGCCGACGACCGCCAGTGCGACCACCACCGGATGCAGCCGGACGGCCCAGCTCATCACGATGGGATGCAGAAGGTGGCCCTCGATCTGGCCGATGACCACGATCAGGGCCACGACCAGAGCCGCGACGAGGATCCCCTTCGACGCGAGGGCGACGACGGCCGCCACCGCCAGGGCGATCGGCGAGCCGATCAACGGGATGAACGCGGCCAGGAACTCCAGCAGCGCCAAAGGGACGGCCAGCGGCACGCCGAGGGCGAACAGCGCGATGCCCACGAGGACCGCGTTGATCACGGCCACGAGCAGGATGCCGTGCGTGTAGCCGGTGAACGTCCGCCAGGCCGCCTGGCCCATGACGGTGAACGTCCGCCGTGCCCCGTCGGGCAGCTGGTCGCACACCCACTGCCACTGCCGGTCGCCGGAGTGCGTGAAGAAGACCCCGCAGAACAGGGCCAGGGCCAGCACGGTCAGCACCTCGACGAGGCGGCTCGCCCCGCTGAGCGCCGTGCTGATGAGGGTGGCACGGTGACTCGACAGGAGCGAGCCGATCCGGGACTGGAGATCGTCGAACGCGTCCGGGGGAAGCCGGAAGGGAGGGTCCTCCAGCCGCCTCTCGATCCGGTCGATGCCCGCCACGAACTCCTTCTCCAGCCCGCTTCGCTGATCGGCCGCGGTCTCGCCCACCAGCGCCAGCACGCCGAGGACGAGGACGATCGCGCCGACGAGTGCCGTCGCCACCGCGAGCGGACGGGGCATGAACCGGGCGAGGACGCCGACCACCGGGCGGATCACGGCGGTGATGACGAGGCCGAGGAAGACGGCGACGGCGACCCGGTGGAACTGTCCGAGCACGGAGAAGACGACCCGGACGACGACGCCGACGGCGATGAGCCTCCATGCGTAGGCGGCAGCGGTCCGCAGCGGAGCGGGGACGCGCGGCCCGTCGCCGCCGCGCCGCTCGGGCGGAGCGGCGGGCCCATCGGGGGGTGTGGACATCTCATGCCCCTACCACGCGTCGAGTGCCCGATCGCGGCGTCGGACCGGAGTTCCCCCGAAGGCCTCACCGGCCGGGTGGAAGAGCCGGGCGGCCGGCCCGTTCGCGTGTTCCAGACCGGCCACGCGGATCCCGCCGGCGCCTGTCGGGTCGGTGACGTCCGACGGGACCGGCGTCGCGAATGTCCGACGGGACCGGCGTCCGGCGGCGGCGGGCGTCCGGCGGCGGTGGCGGGCGTTGGTAGCGTCGGCTGTGCCGTGCCGGCCGGTACGGTGTGCCGTTCGACCGAGAGAGACCTCATGTCCCCGACGATCCGCAGGGCAGTGATCCCCGCCGCCGGACTGGGCTCCCGTCTGCTGCCCCTGACGAAGGCGATCCCCAAGGAGATGCTCCCGGTCGGCGACAAGCCGGTCATCGAACACACCGTGCGCGAGCTGGTGGACTCCGGGATCACCGACATCACCATCGTCGTCTCCGGCGGGAAGAGCCTCATCCAGGACCACTTCCGGCCCAACCCCGCCCTCGTCGCCCAGCTCCGCGCCGACGGCAAGACCGCCTACGCCGACGCGGTGGAGGAGGTCGCCGAGCTGGCCCGGCAGGGCCATATCACCTACCTCGACCAGCAGGGCCCGTACGGCAACGGCACCCCCGTCCTCAACGCCGCCCGTGCCTTCGGCGACGAGCCGGTCCTGGTGCTGTGGCCCGACGACGTCTTCGTGGCGGACGTGCCCCGCGCCCAGCAACTGATCCGGGCCTACGAACTGACGGGCTGTCCGGTCCTGGCGCTGCTGCCGATGGACCCGGGCGACTCCCAGCGCTACGGCGTGCCCATCGTCAAGGAGGACCTCGGCGGCGGCACCCTGCGCATCACCGGGCTGGTGGAGAAGCCCCTGCCCGCCGACGCCCCGTCGTCCTACGCGGCCATCGGCGGCTACGTCGTGACCCCCGGCATCATCGACGAACTCCGCGAGCAGACCCGCCGCTGGTACGAGCACCGCACCGGCGAGGTCTACCTGACCGACGCGATCAACGCCTACGCCGCCACCCGCGCGGTGTACGGGCAGGTCATCCAGGGGCGCTGGTACGACACCGGCAACCCGGCCGACTACCTCGTCGCGCAGATGGCGTCCGCGCTCGCCCATCCCGAGTACGGGCCGGTCCTGCGGGGCCTGGTCGCCGGGCTCGACGCAGACGGCGCCGCCGGCCGGCGGCCGGAGCGCGACTCCTGATCCTCGACTCCTGGTCCGCGGCTTCGCGCCGGGGCCGCTCGCGCGCGGCGAGCGGCCCGGGGCCCGGCCGGCGGGGCCGGACCGTCGATCAGGCGGTGAGCGCCTGTTCGACGGTGCTGTGGCAGGAGAGCACCGAGTCGAGGCCGACGAGCTGGACGACCCGCGCCACCGACTCCTGGGCGGCGGCCAGACGCAGCCACCCTTCGGCGGCACTCACTTGCTGGTGGACCTGGACGAACACGTTGATGCCGCTGGAGTCCAGGAAGGTCACGCCGCTGAGGTCCGCCACGATCCGGTGCCCCTGATCGCCGTCCCGGGACAGCAGTGCCTCGCTCAGCGCGTCCTTGACATCGTGATCGATCTCGCCGCGCAGGCTCACGACACGGATGTCGCCGACGCTGGCGTGTTCGACGGACAGCCGGTCGGATCGGCCCGTTTCCTGGTTGTCAGTCACCGTTTCCTCAATCGCACCTAGGCTGCCGGGGGCAGCGTCTGTGAGGGCAATTCTGCCGCACGGTGTCAGCCGCACGCTCCCAACCGGCTGTGCCGAAGAACACGGCTCGCGACATGCATGACAACGTGGCGGGTACACGCACACCCGTGAGTGGGGAGCAGAAGGACGATGCCTGGTGGAATCGCGATCCGACGACGGCACGGGGATCGGCGCTGACCTGATCGAGGCGGGGTACGTCCTCTCAGGAGGTGACGGGTGCATCGCGCAGGCCCGGCGCGATGCCGCCGACTTCCTCGCGCGGGCCCGTGACGAACGCGGTGTGGACGTCTCCTCGCGCGCGATGGACCTGACCCAGCTCGTGGTCAGCGAGCTGGTCACCAACGCCCGCAAGTACGCGCCGGGACCGGCGCTGATGCAGCTGCGCGTCACCGGCGCGATGGTGGAGGTCGTGGTCCGCGACAGCGACCCCACGGTGCCGCTGGTGGGCGCCGCGGACCCCGCCCGGATCGGCCGGCACGGTCTCGAGATCGTCCAGGCCGTCGCCCACGACCTCGTCGTCGAGCGGCAGCCGGACGGCAAACGGGTCGTCGCCCGCATCGTGCTCGCGGACCCGCCCGGCCGGGACGCGGAGGCCCGCCGCCGGTGACGATCGCCCCGCACTCCGGGTGCGGAGCCGACCTCTCCCACGCGTCCCCTTCGCCGAAGCCGAAGCGGCGGTCCCCGACCTCCCGGGCCCGGCTCGGCGGCGTTCCCTCCTGTCAGGGTCTGCGGCGTGCGCCCCCGCGCATGTGCGGGCCCTGACCGCCGTCGGCTCGGCGCGCCCTGCCGCCGGCCCGCTGTGCCCGCGCGCCACCGCCGTCAGCGCGGCCGTGCGAGCTGTTCCACTCGGGCGTGGAGACGTTCGACGTGCTGTTCGGATTCCGGCTTCATCAGGACGCTGCGGAGGATGCGCGCGCCGTCGGCGTCCGCGCTGATCTCGGGACGGCGGACCGCGAACGCCTCGCGACCGGCTTTGAGAGTGCTCAGGAACACCGGGTCGCCGTCGTTCATCCCGTCTGTCAGGACCCGCGCGGACGCGGCGTCCACCGCCGACAGGGTGGCCGGTTCCACGGCCGGGAAGTACCCGACGATGTCCAGTTCGGGGCGCTGGTACAGCTCCAGAACGTCGGACTGCGAGATCAGGTCGGCCCATCGCAGGGCGGCCCGGCGGCCGGCCGCGAGCACGCGGCCGAGACCGGACGGGGTGGGCGGGAGGAGGCGGAACGTGAGCCACAGCGCGGCGGCCGAGGCGCCCGCCCGGGAGCACTCCAGGCTGATCTCGCCGAGGTGGAGCTCGGTGGAGGTGAAGTAGGTGTAGGGCGAGTCGTGCAGGTAGAAGCGCCCCACCTCGGGGTCGCGGAAGAGGACGGCCCCGCAGCCGTAGGGCTGGAGGCCGTGCTTGTGCGGGTCGACGACGATCGAGTCGCACCGGGCGATGGCCCGCCAGGGCTCGGGCGGCAGCCCCTCGGGGCCGTCGGCGCCGGCGAGCAGGGTGAAGAAGCCCCCGTACGCGGCGTCGACATGGAGGCGCACGCCGTAGCGGTCCCTCAGGGCGAGCGCGCGGTCGATCGGGTCCACGGCGCCGAGTCCGGTGGTCCCCGCGGTGAGGACGACGGTGCCGACGTCTCCGGCGCGAAGGACGTCCTCCAGGGCGGCGAGGTCCATGCGGCCCCCTTCGTCGGTGGGGACGGGGTGACCCTTCAATCCGAGGACGTGGCACATGCGGCCGTGGGTGTAGTGCGCCTCGGCGCTGTAGGCGACTCCTCGGCCGGGGTGGAGTTCCCGGGCGACGAAGAGGGCTTCGAGGTTGGCGATCGTGCCGCTGGTGGTGAGGTGGCCGAGATGGGTGTCGTAGCCGAACATGGCGGCGAGCTGCGCGACGGCCTCGCGCTCCATCGCCGCGGTCGCCGGGCCACCGTCCAGGGCGTGGTTGTTGGGGTTGATCAGCATGGCGGTGAGGTGGCCGACCACTGCGGCGGGGTGCGGGGGTTTGAGCATCTGGCCGGCGTAGTGCGGGTGGAAGAAGGGGTAGTTGTCCCGCGTCAGCCGGGCGGTGAGCTCCTCGAAGGCGGAGGCGAAACGCCCGTCGTCGACGTGCAGGGACGGGTGCTGCTCGTACGGGCTGAAGGTGTCGGCCCACTCCTGTATGGCGTGGGTGGCCCGGCCGAGCCAGTGCTGCAGGTCCATGGACATGTCCCTTTTCTCCGACTGGTGCGAGGTGGCGGACTCCATCCTAGGAGTTTGCTGACTGCTCAGCAATTGACTGCTCAGCAATTGAGACGTCGGTAGGTGAGCAGGCAGTAAAGTCGGGGGTGGACGGCCTTCGTCGGGGGGCCGTGGACGGGAGAGGACGTCGACAGGTGGATGCGGCCGACCGGCCGGGCGACGAGGCCGCCCGTGCCGCCAACAGCCCGCTCGTGCACGACTTCGGACTGCTGATCAAGGCCGCCACCCGACTGGAACAGCGGATCGACGGCGCTCTCAGGCGGGAGTGCGGAATCAGCCACACGATGTTCGAGGTCCTCATCAGGCTCTGCCGCCGGCCGGACGAAGAGGTCACCCAGCGCGTGCTGGCCGACGACCTCACGCTCACCAGCAGCGGCGTCACACGTCTGATCGACCGCATGGAGGAGGCCGCCGTGGTCCGCCGTGTGCCGTCGCCCGAGGACCGCCGCAGCGTGCTGGTCGAGGCCACCGACCGCGGTCGCTCCGTCTTCCTGCGGGCGGCGGAGGTCCACGCGCAGGTCGTCGAGCGGTACTTCGTCACGCCGGTGACGCCGGGCGACTACGTGCGGATGACCGGCTCGCTCGGCGAGATCCACCGGGCACTGCGCGACGACGACTGAGGGGCGCCGTACCGTCGCCGCGCTGCGCTCGTGGTGTCAACGGTCGAACGTCCAGGTGACCCGCGGTTCGGCGGGGTCTCCCTCGACGCCGGTCACCCGGACGGGAATGGAGATCCGTCCGCCGCCGGACCGTGCCGTGCACGTCTCGGCCGCACCGACCACCGCCTTGAGGTGGAACGGGCAGGAGACGTCGTGGATCTCCCGTCCGAGCCAGGGCAGCGGGTGGTACCAGCCCTGGATGCGCGCCTCGAGAATGGTGTCGGCGATCGCGAGGTGGCCGTCCGCCCGTACGTAGAGCCCCTCGGAGACGGGGTCGATCGTGGTGTGCTGCACATCCGTGGCCGCGCACAACCAGGTGACCACGCCGGCCACGGCGGCCACGGCGACCGCACCGCCCACGGCGCCGACGAGGAAACCGCGCTGCATCTCGTACTCCCAAGTTCGGGTTCTGGGCCTGTGAGCAACAACGATCGAGTGGCCGAGGTGACTGCCTCCACTCTCGCCCACGGACAGGGGAGTGCGCCTCGGCCGTACGGCTGGACCCCCACCCCGGCCACGCCGCCCCATCTCGGCCGATCGGCCGACCCCGCCGCCACACCGACTTCCCGGCCGGTCCTATGGCCGTCGGGGCGGGCTCGAGGACCGGCCATCGGTCGCAAGGGCACCGTGGAGGTGCTCGACGGCCAGGCGTTTCCCACGGCACGGGCAACGGGACAACCCCGGGAAACGCCTGGTCGTCCCGGTCCCGCGACGACAACGTGAGCATCGTCGATCCCCAGGGAGCGCCGTCGCACGGTGCGGCGGCCCCGGGGCCGAACTCACGTAGGGATACGCGCCAGTGATCAGTTGGAACAGTGTTTCGTCCGCCGTACGGCGGTCCGTCCGGGGCCGGGCCCTGTCCACGGCTGCGGCCGCGGCGCTGCTGGCCGGCGGTATGACGCTCCTCGGGCCCGCGGGCTCGGCGCAGGCAGCCGCCTCGGACTGCGAGGGCGGCAGGAACGGGTTCATCGACATCTCCGACAACGCGTACGACACCGCCGCACGGCAGGTGACGCTGTGGAGCGAGGGCATCGAGATCAGTGTCCAGTACGGCAACATCCGTGGCGTCCAGCGCGGTTGGGCACTCATCGCGGGTGACGTGCAGCCGGGCAACCAGGTGTGGCTGGACTGGACCCGGGACGGCGGCCGGACCTGGATCCAGTGCGGGCCCTTCACCTCACGGGGCGGCGAGAACAAGACGAGCGCGGCCCAGCGCACCAGCACCGACGCCAACTGGAAGTTCCGCGCGTGCGGTTCCACCCGGTCCGGCATCCACTGCACGGACCCGTGGTGGTAGGCCGACCCCGGCCGCACGTCCACCGCGCACGTCCACCCCGCGCACCCCGCCCGTCCACCGGCAGGTCCACCCGCTCTCGGGTGCGGTTCCCCACGACCCCCGTCCGACAACCGTGACGAACGACGAAACCCCTCTGGAGATACCCATGAAGAAGTCACGCGCCGTGCTCGCGCTCGCGACGGCCGCCCTCGTGGCGGCGCTGGGCAGTCCCGCCGTCGCCGCGCCGGCCCCCGTCGCCGGCAAGGCCGCCGGGCCGGCCCACTGCGTCCTCGTCCTCGACGAGGTGAAGGCCGGCGAGGACGTCTCCCACGTCAGCCTGCACCAGTGCTTCAGCGGTCCCGACGCCTCCGCCCGGGCGGCGGCCGCCGTACCGCGAGCGGCAGCGCAGACGGAGCTGATGACCTGGGCCGAGCACGCCGACTGGGGCGGCCAGTACACCAAGGTCTACGGCAACGCCGGGCCCTGCGACGCGGCGGGCTACAGCTTCAGCCCGAACAGCTGGTGGTCCACGCACCTGTCGTCGCTCCTGGTCGACGGTGGGTGCACCAAGGCCTTCCTCAGCGGCCCGAGGGGCAACGGCACTTTCGGACGCTCCATTTCCTACGTCGGCGACACGCTCAACGACGCGGTGACGTACGTCAAGATCTGGCGCGGCTGACCGGGACGGAGAGGGCTGGGAGCAGGTCGGATCAGGGGTTTCCCGGTCGTCGCGCCAAGAGGCAACGGGAAACCCCTGGCATTGGAGGCCCATCGAGGCCACGGTGATGCAAGTTCCGCTCCTGAGCCACACGGGGGCCTGATCGAAACGCGGTCCGGACTGTCGGCGCCACGACCACCTGGCACGGCCGCGAGAGGAGAACCGGATGAGAACACTGCGCCGGGGAGCGGGGCTGGTCGCCCTGATGGTGACCGCCCTTCTCCTGGCCCTGCTTCCGACGACGGCCGCCCAGGCGGCCGGCACGGGGGAGCAGAACTGGTGCTCCGCGCAGGGCATCACCTCGCCCGAGGCGCAGCGCGCCATCGACGCGGCCTGCGCGGAATGGCGTGCGCGCACGGTGTACACGTGGGGCGGAGGCCATGGACCGGCTCCCGGCCAGAGCTACGGCACCTGGGACCTCAGCAGCCCGAGCCACTTCGAGGAGACCGCGCTCGACCCCCAGACCCGCGGGTTCGACTGCTCGGGATTCGCGCGCTGGGCCTGGTCCAGGGCCGCGGGGTACGACATCCTCGGCGGCGGGACGGCCTACGCCATGTACGTCAACGCGGGGCGGAGCTACCAGCAGGTCCACGGCGCCGGCGGAGGCAAGCCGGCCGTGTCCGACATGCAGCCCGGCGACCTGGTGTACACAGCGGTCGGCGGTCAGGTGAAGGACATCACCCACATGATGATCTACCTCGGGGACGGCTATGTCGTCGAGGCCTACCAGTCGCAGCTGCCGATCCGCGTGATCGACATCAACTCGCGTATCAGCAACAACCGCCTGGTCGGGGTGACGCGGATGCCGCAGGGCAGCCCGTTCACGGAACCAACGGGCTACGACGGCACGCTGCAGGTGACCTGGGGCACGGGCGTCGCCGTGCGGCAGCACCCCAACCGCTCGGCCGGCCAGGTGACCCTGCTGTCCGGACCGGACATCGTGTACGCCAAGTGCCAGCAGCGCGGAGAGCGCGTCACCGCGGAGGGCTACACCAACGACGCCTGGACGTATCTGTCCAACCGCGGCGGCTGGATCAGCAACATCTTCCTGAGGGGCCCGGCCTGGCTGCCTGAGGTGCCCACCTGCTCAGGGTCCGACTACGACTCGCAGATCGGCCCCGGCGGCGGAGGCAACGCCACCCAGGGCGGCGCATACGGCACGTGGGGCACAGGCGTGGCGATCCGCTCCCAGCCGTCCACCGTCGACGGGACGACGGTCGCCCGGCTCGCCGGTCCCACCTCGGTCGCCGTCAGCTGCCAGATGCACGCCCAGAGCGTGACGTCGGAGGGCTACACCAACGACGCATGGTCCTATCTCCCGCAGTACGGCGGCTGGATCACCAACATCTACATGAAGGGCGACGCCTGGCTCTCCGGCGTCCCGGCCTGCGACGGCAGGGGCACCGCGACCCCCGTCGGCGCGCACGCCTACAGCACGTGGGGAACCGGGGTGACGATCCGCAGCACGCCCTCCGCCGGAGCGGGCGTCGTGACGCGGCTCTCCGGTCCCACGGGTGTGGCGGTCTCCTGCCAGAAGCACGCCGAGAGCGTGACGGCCGAGGGATACACCAACGACACCTGGTCGTACCTGCCCGAGTACCAGGGCTGGATCAGCAACATCTACATGAAGGGCGACGCGTGGCTGGACGGCGTTCGGAACTGCGTGGTTCCGGGCATGAGTTGACCGGCCCCGTCGGCTGACCCCACATCCACCGCCCCGGTAGGCAGACTCACGGGGGGCCCGCGTACCGGGGCGGTCCCATGAACCGGTCGGTGTCCGCATGTGCCGGACACCGACCGGTCTTTGTGATGCTCGTCACTTCCCGGCCTGCCTCGGATTCCGTGTTCGCCTCTCGGCTTACCATCCCCCAGACACACGGTCGCCGACCTGACCAGTCGGCGTCAGAAACGGCGCTCCGCGCACCGTTGGCCTCGGGGGCACACCACTCATGGACCACAGGGACGGCGGGCCGGCGCACCCGCCGGCCGCCGCTCGACAGCGGCCGCAGCACTCGTCGTTCGGCATCGCGCTGCGCGAACTGCGCCTGGAGCGCGGCCTGTCGCTGGCCGACCTGGCCCGGATCACGCATTACAGCAAGGGCTATCTGAGCAAGATCGAGAACGGCCGCAAGCCGGTCAACGCCGATGTGGCCCGGTTGTGCGACGACGCTCTGACGGCCGACGGCGCCCTGCTCGCCCTGCTGCCGCCGGCCCTGCGCGACGAGCCGTCCGTGCAGGGCGACGGCGAGAGCTGTCCGTATCCGGGCCTGTCGGCCTTCGGTCCGCGTGACGCCGGGCGGTTCTTCGGCCGGGAACGGGCGGTCGCCGCCCTCGTCCAGCGCCTCGCCCAGCGGTTCGGGAAGGGGCCGGTGGCCGTCGTCGCGCTGTCCGGGTCGGGCAAGTCCTCGTTGCTGGGCGCGGGCCTCGTCCCCGCACTCGCGGACGGCGGTCTCGTCGTCGGCCCCGACGAGCCACCCCCCGTCGGCCTCGACCTCGGCTTGGATCGCCATCGCGATCACCGCTACCTCGACCGGGTGCCGCCCGCCGACGTCGGAGCCGACGCAGACGCCCATGCCGACGCCGAAGCCGACGCGGGAGCCCACGCCCCGATCGTGATGTGCACGCCCACGGCACGTCCGCTGCCCGCCCTCCTGCACGCACTGCGCGCCGGGCTGCCCGCCGGGGTGCTCGACCACCTCCCCGACGACGGACCGCCCGGTGAACGGGCCGACCGGCTCGTAGCGGCCCTGCGCTCCTGGGCCGTCGCCGCGCGGCGGCCCCACGGCTGCGTCGTCATCGTGGACCAGTTCGAGGAGGTCTTCACCCTCTGCGACGACGAGACGGAACGCAGGGCCTACATCGCGGCGCTCGCCGCACTGGCCGGCGGCGGAGACGCAACCGAGGCGGACGGACCGGCGTTCACCGTGGTGCTGGGAGTGCGCGCCGACGTCACCGGTCGCTGCCTGGAGTACCCGCCGCTGGTCCCGGTCGTCAGCGACGGGCTGTTCGCGCTGGGCGCGATGACCACCGACGAACTGCGGGAGTGCATCGTCCGTCCGGCCACGGCGACGGGCACCTCCCTGGAGCCGGGACTGGTCGAGCTGTTGCTGCGCGACCTGGGTGCGGCCGACACGCCGGGTTCGGTGGGCGACGTCCCGGACCCGGCCGTCCCGATCGGCCGGCCCGGGGTCCTTCCGTTGCTCGGACACGCCCTGCGGGAGACCTGGCATCGGCGCACCGACTCCACCATGACCGTGGCCGGCTACCTCGCGACGGGCGGCATCCACGGCTCCGTCGCCACCGCCGCCGAGGACCTCTTCGCCGCGCTGTCACCGGTCCGGCAGGACGCCGCCCGCCGGCTGTTGCTGCGGCTGGTGCGCGTCGGCGAGGACAACGAGGCCTCCCGGCGGCCGCGCACCACGTCCGAACTGCTCGACGGGCTGCGGGACCCGGCCGCCGCACGCGCCACCCTGGACGCACTGGTGACGGCCCGTCTGCTGACGGTGGACGCCGACCGCGTCGAGATCGTGCACGAGGCCCTGCTGCGGGAGTGGCCCAGACTGCGCACCTGGGTCAGGACGACGCGGGCCGATCTGCTCCTGCACCAGCAACTCGGGGCCGCCGCGCGTGAATGGGACCGTGAGAACCGCGACCCGAGCCTGCTCTACCGAGGCGCCCGCCTGACGGCCGCGAGGGAGTGGGCGGCCGGTCCCAGCGGCCGGGACAGCGTGCCCACGCCCGTGGAGGCCGACTTCCTGCGCGCCTCCGACCACGAGGAGCACCTGCGCCGCCGCCTCGCGCGGCGCCGGGTGCGCCAGCAGCGGACGGGGGTGGTCGTGCTGACCGTCCTGCTGGCCCTCGCGCTCCTGGCCGGTGCGACGGTCTTCGAGCAGCGTACCTCCGCCGACGAACAGCGCAGGACGGCGCTGTCACAGGCCATGGCGGCGAGCTCCGCCCAACTCGCGTTCGGGCGGCCGGAGGCCTCGATGCTGCTGGCGGAGGCCGCCTACCGCACCTCGCGGACCACAGAGGCGCGCAGCGCTCTGCTCAGCACGCAGGCCGACGCCTTCGCGGGCCGGCTCACCGGCCACCACGGAGCGGTGAACTGCGTGGTCTTCGGGCCCGGCCGACGGCTGCTGGCCTCGGCGAGCTCCGACGGCACCGTGCGACTGTGGGACGTCGCCGCCCGACGGCCCGTGGCCGAGCTCACCGGTCATCGAGGTCCCGTGCGGTCCGTGTCCTTCTCGCCGGACGGGCGCACCCTGGCCTCGGCGAGTTCGGACGCGACGATCCGGCTCTGGTCGGTGCCCGACCGGCGTCAGATCGCCGTACTGACCGGACATCGCGGCCCCGTCCGCGCCGTGAGCTTCGCGCCCGACGGCCGTACCGTGGCCTCCGCCGGCCAGGACGGCACCGTGCGCCTGTGGGACACGCGGACCCACGACCAGACCGGACTGCTGACCGGGCACACCGGTGACGTCCTCGCGCTGGCGTACGCCCCCGACGGCTCCCGCCTGGCCAGCGCGGGCGCCGACCGCACCGTACGGCTGTGGAATGCGCACACCCACCGGGACATCGGTGTTCTCGGCGGCCACAGCGGCGACGTCCTCGCCGTGGCGTTCAGCCCCGACGGCCGGGTGCTCGCCTCCGGCGGCGCGGACCGCACCGTACGGCTGTGGGATCCCGCGGGCCGCCGGCAGACCGGCCTTCTGGCGGGGCACGACGACGACGTGAACGGCCTGGCCTTCGGACCCGGCGGCCACACGGTGGTCTCCGCCGGGGGCGACGGCACGATCGTCCGCTGGGACGTCCACACGCGCCGCGCGGTCGACTCGTTCTCGGGGCACACGGACTACGTGATGGCCGTCGCCGTCGCGGAGAAGGGCGACCTGCTGGCCACCGCCGGCTTCGACGGGACCGTGGCCCTGTGGGACCTCACCGGCCACACACTCAGCGCCTACCCGGTCAGCGAACTCTGGAAGGCCGCCTTCAGCCCGGACGGCCGGATGCTCGCCTCCGCGGCGACGGACGGCGCCCTTCAGCTCTGGGACGTGGCGCGCCGCACCCTCGTCCGCACCCTGACCGGCCACAGCGGCGCGGCCTACGCCGTGGCGTTCAGTCCGGACGGCCGGTGGCTGGCCTCGGCCGGGGCCGACCACACCGTGCGGCTGTGGCCCGTCACCGCCGACGGGCGCGCCCCGGTCGTGCTCGGCGGTCACACCCGGGCCGTGTTCGACGTGGCGTTCAGCCCGGACGGCCGCTGGCTCGCCTCCTCCTCCGCCGACCGCACCGTACGGCTGTGGAGGATGTCGCCCGCGGGCGTTCCGGCGGGGACGCGGGCCACGGTGCTCACCGGGCACACCGACTTCGTGAACTGTCTGGCCTTCAGCGCCGACAGCGCCACCGTCGTCAGCGGCAGCGACGACCTCACCCTGCGGCTGTGGAACGTCGCGCACGGCAGTCTCGCCACCGTCCTCACCGCGCAGGGCGGCTCGGTGCGCGCCGTGGCGTTCGCCCCCGACGGCCGCTCCCTCGCCAGCGCGGGCAACGACGGCGTCATCCGGTTGTGGGACGTGGCTGGGGCCCGGGTGACGGGGCAGCTCGGTCAGCACGTCGGCTCGGTGCGGGGACTGGCGTTCAGTCCCGACGGCCGCTCGCTCGCGAGCAGCGGCAACGACCGCACGGTACGGCTGTGGGACCCCGCGCGGCGACGGCTCGTCGCGACCCTGACCGGGCACACCCGAGCGGTGTGGAGCGTCGCCTACGCCCCGGACGGCAGAAGGGTCGCGAGCGCGGGCAACGACGGCACCGTCCGGCTCTGGGACCTGGGCATCACGGATCGCGTCGCGGCGCTGTGCCGTGTGGTGGGCCCCGTCGACCGCGAACGATGGCAGCGGCTGCTGCCCGGATACGCGTACTCGGGAACCTGCGCGGACTGACCCGCCGGACTGGCCCGCCGGACGGACCCGCCCCAGGGGCCCGCCGGAGGGGCCAGGGGGCCGGGCCACTGCCTGACCGGGGGCGCGAGCGCCGGGGTTCGAAGCCGGGGATGCCCCAGCGCCCGCGTCCCGGTCTTCGTCCTCGGCGCGGCCGGACGTCGCGTCAGACGGCGGGCGAGGCCTGGGGCGGGGTCGCGGCCTCGGCGGAGGGCGCGTCGAGGAGCCGCTTCTCGTTCCGCCAGGACGCCGCCCACGCGAGCACCGCGCCGCCCACCGCATAGGCGCCGAGCACCCAGACGGTCGTGGTGACGGCGTGGCCCGAGAAGTACACCGTGTTGCGGACCAGGGTGGTGCCCGCCCCCGGCGGCAGAGCCTGTCCGATCGCGCTCCAGAACGCGGGGAGCAGCGGCGCCGGGTAGACGCCGCCGGAGCTCGGGTTTCCCAGCACCACGAAGAGCAGGATGACCAGGCCGGTGCCCGCGAGACCCAGCAGGGTCTGCAGCGCCAGCGCGGTCGCCGCCGAGGCGAGGACCACCAGGGTGCCGATGCCGCTCAGAGCCCAGAAGTGGCCCCCGAGTGCGTCGAAGACGGGGCCCACGACGGCTGCTCCGGCGATCCCCGACGCGAGCGCGTACAGCACGAGCACGCCGAGACGGATCATGGTGCGCTGCCGGTTGGCGGGGCGTGCGCCTGCTGCCATGCCCATGATCGTGGCGGTGAGATAGCCGCCGATCACCCAGCCGAGCACGAGATAGAAGGACGTCATCCCGCGCCCGTCCCCGGCGTTGGGGGGCCGTATGTCGGTGACGGTGATCTGCCGCCTCTGCCCGGCCTCGATCTTCTGGGCGATCTGTGTGGCGGTCTGCGACACCGAAGGCCCGCCCGCCGAAGCGACCAGGAGGGTGTCCTCGGTGCCCTTCGGGTCGAAGAGGAAGGCGGCGTCGGCCTTCCTGGTGAGAACCCACTGCCGGGCGGCCGCCGCGCTCGGCGCCGCGGTCGCCTCGAGCGGGTCGCCGTCGAGCGCGTTGAGCTGGGCGACGATCTTCGCGGACGCCTGCTGCGGGGCGGCGACCGCCACGGGTATCCGGTGCGGCGTGGGGGAGTGGAAGGCGCCGACGTAGGACACGACGAAGGCGAGCTGGACGAGCAGGCCGCCGAGCACGAGCCCGAAGGCCCGCAGCGTGACGGCGTCCTTGAACTCGGCAGCGAAACCGGACGACTTGGGCTTGAACTCGGCGGGGGATCCGCCCGGAGCGGGGCTGGAGGGTGCGTTCACGGGCGCATGATCCCACAGCCGGGTGAATCTCCTGCTCCGCTTCACCGACGTCCGCAGTCCGGTCCGTCGTGAACCCGATCAGGACGTGGGTCATGCGTGCCCCTGTGTCACCCCTTGCCGATCAGGTCCGCCGGGAACGCCCCCGCCGCCAGCGCGGCCCGGGCGAAGGCCGTGCCGAGCTCCGTCAGCCGGGCGACGCCGTCCGCCCCCAGATGCTCGTACGGCGCCCGGTCCAGGCGGTCCGTCTCCTGCTCGATGTCCTCGCGGAGGGCGACGCCGCGCTCGGTGAGCTCGCCGCTGCCGTCCAGGATCCCGCGGGCGCGCAGTCGGTCCACCGCCGCGTTCCAGTCGTCCCGACTCCAGCCGCGACTGTTCGACACCCACGTCGGAGTCATGCCCTTGCCCGTGGCGGTGTGGGTGACCATGGCCTCCAGCCCGTCCAGACCGGCGGACATCAGGACCGCCAGATGCCCGTCGCCGCGGTGTTCGCGCAGCAGCGTCGCCGCATGCCAGAACGCGAGGTGCGGCGCGTCGGGGACGGGGAGGTCGGCGTGCGCCGAGAACAGCGGGCGGGCGCCACGCCCCCCGGCCTCGGCCGCGCGCAACGCGAGCCGCGCGGCCTCCGCCATCTGCGCGGACGCCAGGACTTCCTCGCCCAGCAGCCGTCGCAGCGTCGCGTCGACGGCGCGCAGGCGGGCCGGGAGGATCTGTGCGGGGGCGGCGACCGACCACACCGCGGGCACGTGCCGTGCCACGACATCGTGCTTGTAGTTGTAGAAGGCCGCCGTCACGGCGCCGGCCCCGACCGGTCCGAGAGCGGCCGCCCGCGCGGCGAAGTTCACGGCCCGGGGATGTGTGATGCCGAGAGCGCCCAGCTCCCGTCCGAGGTCGGGCGAGAAGTAGTGCGCCGCGTGCAGGGAGTTGAGCGGTGCGTGGCAGCGGCGGCCGGCGCGCGGTTCGAGGGTGGCAGTAGTCATGACCGGCACGCTACCGACCGGTCGTTATGCGTCCGCCGTCGGGGGACCGCGCCGAGAGCTCCGGCACGCCCTTGGCGACAGGAGCGATCAGGGCCGACCGGGGTCGGGACAGGGCCGACCGGTGTCGGGACAGGCGTGGTAACGAGTGTTACCATGCCGGTATGGCCAAGACACAGTTGGGTGCACGCGTGGACGAGGACGTGGCGGAGCTCGCCAAGAAGCGCGCCGCCGACCTGGGGCTGAGCGTGGGGGACTACCTCGCCCGGCTCGTCCAGGACGACGCCAGCGGACTGCGGGCCCGCGCGGTGGACGCGGCTGCCCGCTTCCTGGCCGAGCACCAGTCGGTGTTCGACGACGCCGAGGACGCCGCCCGGCAGACGTCTCCCGGAGCGCGCGCCGCCTGATGGACCTGCACATCGACGTCCCCTGGATCCTGCAGGTCGCCGAGGCCGCCGGCGCGGACGACCCGGCCCCCGACGACTACGGCGTCCCCGTCTCGGCGGTCGCCCGGCACCGGGCCGAACTCTTCGAACAACCCGTCTACGACGGCCACTACGCCAAGGCCGCCGCGCTGGTGCACACGCTGGGCCGGTGCCGCTGGCTGGAGCGGTCCAACATGGCGGTCGCCGCCGCCACCGGCGTCATGTACCTCGAGGCCGCCGGAATTCCCGTCAAACCCGCCCGGGCGGACGCCGTCGCGCTCAAGGACCTGCTCCTGGACCCCGCCTGCACCGCCGGACGGATCGCCGCACTGCTGCGGACCTGGCCGACCGCCACCTGAGCCCGGTGCGTCACGCGGACGCGGTGATGTGGCCGCGGTCACCGCATGAGCTGTGTGAAAGAGGGCAGCAGCCTCTATACGCACAGAAGTCACCCAGTGCCTCACGCTGCGCACATGGGTCGCTCACGCACGACGGGTAAGGAACCGCAGTGGCCGACGTACAGACCGACGAGCAGCCCGGAACGACTCGCTCCGGAGAACTCCAGACGGCAGGTCTGCCCGTCCAGGTCCGCAAGGACCTGACGCGCAGACTGAAGCGGAACAAGCGTCCCTTCCGCGACGAGGACGTGCAGGTCGTCGAACGCCCCCTGCTCCGGCGGGCGGTGGGCGCCTCGGCGCTCGGCAACTGCATGGAATGGTTCGACTTCGGCGTCTACAGCTACCTCGCGGCCACCCTCGGCAAGGTCTTCTTCCCCGGGGCGTCGCCCGCCGCGCAGGTGATCTCGTCCTTCGCCACCTTCGCGGCGGCGTTCGTCGTGCGCCCGCTGGGCGGACTGGTCTTCGGCCCGCTCGGGGACCGCCTCGGCCGGCAGAAGGTGCTCGCCACCACCATGATCATGATGGCGGTCGGCACCTTCGCCATCGGCCTCATCCCCAGCTACGCCACGATCGGCATCGCCGCGCCGATCCTGCTGCTCCTCGCCCGCATGCTGCAGGGGTTCTCCACCGGCGGCGAGTACGGGGGCGCGACCACCTTCGTCGCCGAGTACTCGCCCGACCGCCGCCGGGGCTTCCTCTCCAGCTGGCTCGACTTCGGCACCTTCGTCGGTTACGCACTCGGTTCCGCGCTGGTCACCGCGCTGAACCTCGCCCTCAGCGACGCGCAGATGCTCTCCTGGGGCTGGCGGATCCCGTTCCTGATCGCCGGCCCGCTCGGGGTGATCGGTCTCTACATGCGACTGAAGCTGGAGGAGTCGCCCGCCTTCCAGCAGCAACTCGACGAACACGAGCGCAGCCTCGCCAAGGAGTCGGCGGGCACCGAGTTCAAGACCATCGTCAGGGACCACTGGCGTGGCCTGCTCATCTGCACCGGCCTGGTACTGCTCTACAACGTCACCAACTACATGGTCACGGGCTTCCTGCCCACGTACCAGACGGAGACTCTCGGCCGTTCCAGCACGTCCGCGGACGTCCTCGTGCTGATCGGCATGGTCTGGATCGTCCTGCTGATCACCTTCCTCGGCAGGCTCAGCGACCACATCGGCCGACGCCCCCTGTACGGCTACGCGGCGGCGGGCATGATCCTCCTCGCCGTCCCCTCCTTCCTGTTGATCAAGATGGACGGCACGTGGCCGCCGGTCTTCGGTGTGCTGATCCTGTCCACGCTGCTCGCTTGTTTCGCCGCCCCGAGCGCCGCGACGCTGCCGGCGCTGTTCCCGACGGCCGTCCGATACGCCGCGATGGGCATCGGCTTCAACTTCGCGGTCGCGGCGTTCGGCGGCACCACCCCGCTGGTCACCGAGGCGCTCGTGAACCTCACCGGCAACGACATGATGCCCGCCTTCTACCTCATGGCGGCCGGCGTCATCGGGCTGGTCACGGTCCGCTACCTGCCCGAGAGCGCCCAGGTGTCCCTGCACGGCTCCCAGCCCATGGTGGGATCCAAGAAGGAACGCCGCGAACTCATCGCCACCTCGCAGGAGTTGTACCGCGTCGGCCGGGAGAGGGCCGGCCGCCGCTGATCGTCCCGGCCGGAGCGGTACGGCGGCTCAGATCCAGGTGTCGAGCCACATGCGGGCGTGCCAGTCGGGGTACGGGATCGTCTGCCCCGTGTAGATCGGGAAGAAGTAGATGAAGTTCCACGCGATGAGCAGCACCAGCACGCCTGCGGCGACCGTGCCACGGGTGCGCCGTCCTTCGTCCGCGCCCGGCGGACCCGCCAGCGCGCCCAGCATCATCGCCACCGCCAGGCACAGGTACGGCACGAACACGACGGCGTAGAAGGCGAAGACCGTGCGGTCCTGGTAGAGGAACCACGGAAGGTAACCGGCCCCCACCGCGCACAGGACGGCGCCCGCCCGCCAGTCGCGGCGCAGCGCCCACCGGAAGAGCAGATACACCAGCGCGCAGCACGCCGCCCACCACAGGAGCGGGGTACCCAGGGCGAGGACCGCCTGGGAGCAGTCGGACGTCGTCCGGCAACCGTCCTGGCCGGCCTTCGGCGACTGGTACGAGAACAGCACGGGACGGCCGAGGACGAGCCAACTCCACGGATTGGACTCGTACTTGTGGAAGGTGTCCAGACCCACGTTGAACCGGTACACGGCCTGTTCGTAGTGCCAGAGGCTGCGCAGCGGGGCGGGTATCCACGACCATGTGCCGCCGCGGCCGTCCGCCCAATGCCGACCGTAGCCGTCATCGGACAGGAACCAGCCGGTCCAGGTCACCAGATAGGTCACCACGGCGACGGGCACGAGGGAGAGCAGCGACCAGCCGGCGTCCTTGCGCAGCACCGCGCGGTACGGGCGGCGGGCCCCGGCCGTGCGGCGGCCGCCGACGTCCCACAACAGGGTCAGGACGACGAAGAAGACGAGGAAGTACAGGCCGTTCCACTTCGTGGAGGCCGCGAGTCCGAGGAGGACGCCGGCTGCCGACCGCCACGGACGCAGGCCCGTCCCGGCGCCGGCCGCGGCGTCCCCGTCCGGTACGGCGCGGCCGTCCGGCCCCACCGGCAGGGCTGCCGCGAGCCGCGCCCGTGCCCGGTCGCGGTCGATCAGCAGGCCGGCGAAGGCCGCCAGCACGAAGAACATGACGATGAGGTCGAGCAGCGCGACGCGACTCATCACGAAGTGCAGGCCGTCCAGCGCCATCAGGAGGCCGGCCAGGCAGCCCAGCAGCGTCGAACGGAACAGACGCCGTCCTGTGCGGCACAGCATCAGCACCGACAGCGTGCCCAGCATCGCCGTCATGAAGCGCCAGCCGAACGGATCGAGACCGAAGGCGCCCTCGCCGAGGGCGATCACCCACTTGCCCGTCGGCGGATGCGCGACGAACGCACCCGCGTCGGTGAGGGGGACCCTCTGCGGGTCGGCCAGGATGCCCGGGTCGGCGATCTTGCGGTCCGGCCAGGTGCCCTCGTAACCCAGCCGCAGCAGCGCCCACGCGTCCTTGGCGTAGTACGTCTCGTCGAAGACGAGATCGTGCGGCCGGCCGAGGCGCCAGAAACGGATCACGCCGGCGAGGAGGGCGACGAGCACCGGACCCGCCCACCCCATCGCCTTCGCGGCCCGGTACGCCCGTGCGGGGCTGAGACCCAGGCGCTCCCAGACGCGCGTGCCGGGCTCCGGGAAAGGTGGAACCAGACGCTCACGGACGTCGCTCCGGGGCGGCGCCGTATGCCCGAACAGGCGCAGACGGTCGGTCCAGTCACTGGGCGCGGTCGTCGAACGCGTGCCGTCGAGCATGGCGGTGAGGTGGTCCTTCGAGAGGGGACGGTGGCCGTCGACCGGGGGTCGGCCGACGGGACCCGGGGTGAGCCCGGAGGTTAGCAGCACGTCGCCGACGCCGAACCCGTGCACCCCGAACTGCCGCCCTGACACCCGGCGTCGGCGGACGCCGGCGGCGCAGACACCCCGTCGGTGAACCACCGATGGGCGTCGCCGGGATTCCGCCGGCCGGCGGTACGTTCCCGCACGTCTGCCGCGCGCCTCAGTGGGCACCCGGAGGGGCAGGACGACAGGGAGGACATCGTGAGCGAACACGGCGCACACCGCGTGCCGACCGCGGGCCACACCCCGGACGACGACCTGACCGGATACCAGGTGGACGCCACGGACGGTCACCTCGGCAAGGTCAGCAAGTACTCCAGGGACCTGGGCTCGCGGTTCCTCGTGGTGCACACCGGCCCGTGGGTTCTCGGCAAGGACGTGGTGATCCCGTCGGACGCCGTCATGGGCGTCGACCACGACGCCCGCATCGTGCAGTTGTCGAGGACCAAGGCGCAGGGCAGGTCGGCGCCCGTCTTCGACGAAGCCACACACCTGGGCGATCCGCGGCACCGCGACCAGCTGGGCGGTCGGCACGGATCCGGACACTGACAGCGGGCCCGCACCCGCTGGTGCGCGGGGCGGCGAACTCCGCGTCCCGGGTGCCGAAGGAGACGATCAGGGGGTCCTTGGACTGACTGGCCGTCGGGTGATCGGCGGAAGCGACCACCGGCTGACCGTCAGACCGTCGTTCCGCGGTCTTGGAATTCAGGCACTGTCCTCCTCCTGCTCGAAGGCCTCCGTACGCCGGAGGAGCGCGGTTCGCGCAGAGGCGAGGCGTCGGGCTTCGTCGCGGTCCGAGGCACGGCCCGCGATCTCGTCGGCCCAGTCGAGCAGTCGGTGCAGTCGTGGGTCGGTGGCGGCCGTGACGACTCGAGGGTCACCGACGACCACCTCCCCGCCGGTGCCGTCGATGGCGACGAGGGCTCCTTCGGGCAGCGTGCGACCGCCCGCGCTTACGCCGGCACCGTCCTCGACGGTCAGGTTCGCCGCCCCCACCACGGCCGGTTTCCCCATGGCCCGTGCCACGACGGCCGCATGACTCGTCGGCCCGCCTCGGGCGGTGACGACCCCTGTGGCAGCGGCCAGGCCGTGCAGGTCGAGCGGTGAGGTCTCCGGGCGCATGAGGACGACAGGCCCCTGCGCGGCCAGCCGGACGGCGTTGTCGGCCGTCGTCGCCACCCTGCCGACCGCGACGCCGGGGCACGCTCCCAGGCCGCGCGTAAGGACGTCCCGAGCGTCCTCGACCGCGATCCGCGGTGTTCGTACGTGCTGAAGGTGCTGGGGGGAGACCCGCAGGATCGCCTCGTCGCGCCCGATCATGCCGGCGTCGGCGAGGTCGACCGCGACCCGTACCGCCGCGCGTCCCACGAACCTGCCGGGGCGCACCTGGAGGACCCAGAGCTCGCCCTCCTGGTAGGTGAACTCCACGTAGCACGCGTCGCGGTAGTGCGCCTCGAGCCGGTCCAGGGCGTCCAGCAGCCGGGCCCACACCTCGGGTTCCCGGCCGGAGAGTTCATGCAGGGGCCGGGTCAGCGACCGGCCCGCGACGACGTCGTCGCCCTGACGTCCGAACAGGACCTCACCGAACGGAACGCCCTCACCGGTGTTGGGATCACGGCTGAACGCGACACCCGTTCCGCTGCGCCGGTCCCGGTTTCCGTACACCATCGCCTGCACGGTCACCGCCGTGCCGAGGTCGCCGGGAACGGCGTGCAGTTCGCGGTAGGTCTTGGCGCGCGGCGTGTGCCACGAGGAGAACACGGCGGCGATCGCGAGTTCCAGCTGGCGTGCGGCTTCGCCGGGTACGGGCGCGCCGCTGTGCGCCAGGACGAGCTGCTCGACGTCCCGGATCGCCTCGGACAGTACCTCCGTGTCGGTGCGGCGTCCGGCGATCGCACGATCCACGGCGGCCAGGCTCTCCCGTCCGACGCCGAGGACCTCGGAGGCGAAGCCGGACAGGAACCGCAGGCGGGAGTCGAGCGCGAAGCGTGGGTCGCCCGTCTCGTCGGCCAGTGCCGTGGTGGCCTCGGCGGTGAGTCCGAGGTTGAGGACGGTGCTCATCATGCCGGGCATCGACACGCTCGCGCCGGAGCGGACGGACACCGTCAACGGCCGTTCCGCGCCGCCGAGTCTGCGGTGGGTCGCGGCTTCGAGGCCGGCGACGGCGGCCGCCAGTTCGGCATGGAGGCCGCTCGGGAGCCGCCCGTCCCGGAAGAACGCGCGGCACGCCTGTGTGCCGATGACGAACCCCGGGGGGACGGGCAGCCCGAGACGCCTGAGCACGACGAGGCCGTGCGCCTTGCCGCCCAGCACCTGCGCGGATTCCTCGACCTCTGCCGACAGCGGGTGAATCCACGTCATCATGTCGTCGTCTTCTGTGTGGTGGGTGGGGGCGCCGGCCCTCAGCGACGGCCGCGTTCGGGCGCGCACGCGGGTGGGCGCCCGAGTCGGCACGCGGGTCAGTGGAGTGGGTCGGTCACTCGGGTCAGTGGCGTGGGATGTCGAGCGTGGCCAGCAGGTCCTCGTGGAGCTGGAACCACACGCTGTGATACGAGGTCGTGCTGTCCGCCACGTGCTCCAGCTCTCCGCCCTTCGCCCGGGCGAGCGCGTCGGCGAGCCGGACGGGGTACCTCCGGAACCGGAGCAACGCCGCGGACAGCTCCGCGCAGACGGGCTCGGCACGCCGGTGGAAGTCCGTGAACCGGTCCAGGACCCGCGCGTCGTAGGCGGCGTCCGCGTGGTCGTTCATCGTCATGGTGCCGCCGACGCCGCGCATCTGCCATGCCGTGCAGAGGTCGAGCAGTTCGGGATTGAGGACGAGGAACCGCTCGAACGCGGCGCTCACCGCCGCCCTGGCGCCGGCCGACGCCAGCTCGTCGGCGATCCGCTCCGCGTCAGCCGTCCGGCCGGCCTCCGTGAGACCCCATCCGCCGAAGTCGCCCGCGGTATGGGTGACGAGCCCCGTGACGGCGAGGTCGATCAGCTCGGACTCCACGTCGGACTCGGAGAGCCCGGTCACCGCGGCAAGGCTCGCGCGGCCCGAGAAGCCGGCACAGCGAAGGGCGTGGAGCACCAGGAGTTCGGTGTCGGACGGGTGGGAGGAAACGTGCTGCGTCAAGGTGAGGCCCCATCGGGTGCGGTGCGGGAGAGGTACGGGCTTGCGTGGCCTGCGGGTGCGGGTGCGGCCCCATCGGGTGCGGTGGCGGCGGCGTGTCCGGCGCCCCGGCCGTGGGCCCGGGCGACGAGCGTGCCCTGCCGTACGCGCACCGCGTGCTCGGCGGTGTCGTCGGCGTCCGGCACGCCGACGGCGGACGCCAGCAGGCCGCCGTCGTCCAACACGACACGGAGGGGCGGCCATGTGTCCCGGACGAACACCCGCCGCAGGCAACGGGCGAAGTCGTCGATCCGCAGCCGCACGAGGCGTCCGGTCTCCGCCGGGTCGGCCGTCGCCACGGCCACCGTGACCCGGTCACCGGTCCGTGCGGCACGGACGCTCTCCTCGACGGCCTCCAGCCGGTGGCTGCCGAGGACCACGACCACACCGTCCTCGCCGAACCCGGCCGGACGGCCGGTGAGCAGATCCCGCAGCCCCTCAGGCGGGGTCCACGGGTCCCGGCAGGTCCGGGCCGCGGCGATGTAGGGCAGGTGCGGGGGATCCCAGGTGTCGGCGAGAGCGAGGCCGCCCAGATGCGCGCAGGCCTGGGCGATGTCGAAGGGATCGCCCGACCCGAGCGCCGGATCGATCGACGCGCCTGGCCCGTCCAGCAGCCGCAGCACCAGTTCCGCCCGGCGCACCTGCCGGACGGGGCGCGGCCCGGCAGGCGTCCGCGACTCCATCGCGAGTGCCAGCAGCAACGCCTCCAGCCGGGTCACCTGCCCGAAGGCGGTGCGGATCGGCTCGTCGTCGAGCACGCCGGCCAAGGAGCGCAGCTGCGCCCGACCGAGGTCCGGTGCGTCGCCGGCCAGGGGGAGCCCCTGGAGGCGGGCACGGGCGAACGCGCTGAGCGCCTCGGCCAGGGACGCGT
Organism: Streptomyces sp. NPDC020597; assembly: GCF_044335095.1. Classification (NCBI taxonomy): domain Bacteria; kingdom Bacillati; phylum Actinomycetota; class Actinomycetes; order Kitasatosporales; family Streptomycetaceae; genus Streptomyces; species Streptomyces sp. NPDC020597. Next base: position 41,236 of record NZ_JBIRUL010000014.1, read on the forward strand.
GAGAGGGCGGCGTCGCAGGCGCGACCTCATCGGTGTCGCCGAACCCGGCCGGGTCGGGCACGTGGGTCACGTCGGTCACGTGGGCCATGTCGGCGTTGTCGGCCAGCACCGCCAGATAAAGGGCGCGCTTGCTCGGGAAGTTCGAGTACACCGCGCCACGGGTCAACTCGGCCCGCTCGGCGATTCCGTCGACCTTCGCAGCCGCGTACCCGCGCTCGGTGAACTCCGCTCTCGCCGCGGCCAGCACGGTCGCACGCGTGCGCGCCTGCTGCTGGGCCCGGGACAACCGGACCATCGGCAGACTCCTCCCGTCGTCGGATGAGGAACGATACCTTGAACATCCCGATGATGAGAGCATCTGAATGGGGCCCCGCTCACCGTTGAACGACTCGGCGCGACCCCGCGTACCAGTTCACTGCGGGGGCGCTGTGTCGCCTCGCGCACGGGAAGAGCGGGCCGGGGACGTCCGCCGGCCGCGCCGACGACGTCGGGCGGCGACGGCGGGGCATCGCCGCCGGCGCGCGACAATGCGGTGTCCGAGGAAAGAGCCGAAGGATTTCAGTGGATTCGAGCCGTGCGGTCCATAGCGCTCCCGCCCAGGCCGCCCCACCGGGGCGCGAGCAGAAGGAGAGCGGGGCGCCCGTGCGCCGGCAGGTACAGGGCCTTGACGGACTCCGCGGGTTGGCCGCCCTGTACGTGGTGCTCTTCCACTGCTGGCTGTACACGTTCCCCGGCTATCCCGACAGCTCGGCGCCCCGATGGCTGGACGGGCTGATGTACGGGCGTCTGGCCGTCGTCTTCTTTCTGGTGCTGTCCGGTTTCTCCCTGGCCATCTCCCCGGCGCGGCACGGTTGGCGGTCGGAGGGCGTCGCCGAGTACCTGCGTCGGCGCGCCTGGCGGATCCTGCCCCCGTACTGGGCGGCGCTGTGCCTGAGTCTCGTCATCGCCTGGCTCGTGGTACCGGCCTCGCATGCCGGACCGCCCACGGGTGGGTCGATTCTGGTCTACGGTCTCCTCGGCCAGGACATCTTCACGGAGCCGACGCCGAACGGCGCGTTCTGGTCGATCGCGGTGGAGGCGGAACTGTATGTCGTCTTCCCGCTCCTCCTGTTCGTGCGGCGGCGCTCGAGCGCGGCGGTTCTGGTCGGCCTGGTGACCCTCCCGGTGGTGGTCCGCGGCTTGATGGCGCCCGGCGGGACCCCGGCGGAGGGCGACAACTGGCTCACTCCGCATCTCGCGCCGGTGTTCGTCGCCGGAATGGTGGGCGCCGGAGTCGTCGTCGCGTCGGACCGGATCCGACGTCTGCCCTGGGGATGGTTCGCCGTTCTGGCCGCCCTGCCCGTTCTCGCCCTCGGCGTCGTCCAGGGTTCCGTGTGGACGCTGACGCACTACTTCTGGGTGGACCTCGCCGTCGCCCCCGCCATGACCCTGCTGATCGCTGCCGTGGCCACCGGCAGACCCGCCGTTCTCGTACGACTGCTGACCGCGCGCCCCGTTCGCAGTCTCGGCGAGTTCTCCTACAGCCTCTACCTGATCCATCTGCCGATCGTCCTGGCCGTGATCCGGCGGGTGGCCCCGCGTTACGTGGCGCCGGGCCTGCCCACCTTCTGGTTCACGCTCGTCGTGGCCCTGCCGGTTTCGCTGCTCGCGGCATGGCTCTTCGCCCGGCTTTTCGAGCTGCCCTTCAAGCGGAACAGATCCTGGAAGTCCATCGTCGGGACGGGGCGCTCCCGCCGGTCCGGCACCAGTGCGGGAATCCGCCGGCGGCTGCCCGACGGGCAGGCTCGCGAGAGCCGTGGATCCGACGAGGCCGAGAGGAGCGGCACTGGTCCGGCTCGTCCCCTGGCCACCGTGCAAGCCCCGGGAACGAGCGCTTCGGAGAACCGTTCCCAGGATTCGCCGTACCGTTCCCGGCATTCGCCGCAGCGGTGACACCGCACCGAGGACGACCCGACGGGGTGCCGGCGATGTGTCGGGCCGGCGATCTTTCGGGCCGACGAAACCGGGCGGGCGCCCGGGCGGGTTCCCTACGTCAACGGCGGGAGCACCTCGGGGACGGAGATCCGAGGTTCAACCGCGTTGTTCACTCGTGGGAGTTGTCATTCCCGCGGGATTCCCCGCCACCCGCATGCCGACGTCATATGCGGAGCACCATCCGCGCATGGACAATCCTGCATGCGACGGAACGCCGTCGGCAGAGGGGATCCGGTCCGGACCCGAGATCGTCTTCACGGCGGACTTCACCTCCACCCGTCAATGGGTGGCGGGGCGTTCGTGGGCGTATCCGGACGGTGGACCGGTCAACCCCGGCGACAACAAACTCGATCACCTCACCGCCGATCCCTCCTACAGCCGCTCCGGCACCTTCCGTGCCACCCGCCGCGCGGACGGCTTCTGGAAGACCGGCCTGCTCACCACGGAGGGCAGTGACGAGGACTTCATGGTCCGGGCGGGTGACGTGCTCGAGGCGCGCGTCAGGCTGCCGCGCGAGGTCGGTGCCTGGCCGGCCATCTGGACCTGGCGGGACGGCGACCAGGAGATCGACGTCTTCGAGTACCACCCCGACAATCCCGATCTCCTGGAGCTGACCAACCACGTTCGCGGCGGCAACCTCTACTACCGCGACCCCGCTGTCGGCCCCGGCGCGTGGATCGACCTGCGCGTCGAGTTCGGTTCCCGGTCCGTGGTCTGGTGGGTGAACGGCAGCCGGGTGTTCGCCGACCGCCGCGGCGTGGGACGCACCTGGCACGCCTACCTCATCGTCAACCTGTCCGTGTGCGCGGGCCGTTATCACCCCGCGCCGGCTCCGCACCTGAAGGAGATGTCGTACGAGGTGCACAACCTCGTGGTGCGGCGACCGGCCACGCTCGTGGAAGAGCAGTCCGACGAACCCGAGGCGATGGCCGGCGGCGACGCGCCGTCGTGACGCGGACCCGCATCCCGCAGGCGGCCGGACGCGCCGCCTGCGGCGCTGCCGTGAGCCCGCGATCGGTCACCGCCGCAGCGCGCCCGGGAGTCGGCCGGGTCGGCGACGATGGACAGGACGGCGCGCTGCGGGTCGAGGGGCGGGTCGTGGTGCCTCATGAGTTCTTGTTGCGGGACGGTTCCGGCTGCTCGTGCCGCGACGACGCCCGGTCCTGCCGGGGGAGCAGGAGGGGTGTCGTCAGGATGAGCGCTCCTGCGACCGTGAGTGCGGTGCGCGGGCCGGTGACGTCGGCGAGCAGCCCGGCGAGTGCGGTGAGGACGGCGATGGACGCCTGCTGGCCGATCGACCAGGCCGTCAGGGTGCGGGCGACGAGATGCCCGGGGGTGTGTTCCAGCCGGTAGGCGGCGAGCACCGGGTTGTACAGGCTCATGTTGACGATGATCGCCAGCTCGACCGCCATCACGGTGACGAGGCCGACGACACCGGGACGGACGAAGGCCAGGCCGATCAGCCAGACGGCGCGCAGGGCGCCGACGGTCCGGAAGACCCGGTGCCGGCCGAAGCGCGCCACGACACGGGGGGCCAGCCGGGAGCCGATGAGTCCGCCGAGGCAGGGGGCGGCGAAGGCGAGGGCGTACTGCCAGGGCGGGAATCCGAGCCGGCGGAGCAGGAGCACGGCCAGCAGCGGCTCGGTGGCCATGATCAGACCGGCGACGAGCATCTGGTTGAGGTAGAGCGGCCGCAGACCCGGGTGGCCCATGATGTGCCGCCAGCCGTCGAGCAGTGCGCCCGCCCTGACCGGGCTCCCGCCGGCCGGTCGCGGCGCCTCTTCCCGGCCGCGGATCGCGGTGATGCCCAACGCCGAGAGCAGGTAACTGAGGGCGTCGGCCACCACGGTGGTGACGGGCCCGAACAGACCGATCGCCGCCCCGCCCAGCGGCGGCCCCACCGAGATCGAGGTCCAGTTCGTGGACTCGAACCGCGCGTTGGCCACGAGCAGGTCGTCCGGTCGGACGAGGGCCTTGAGGTAGGCGCCGCCGGCCGCGTTGAAGGCGATCTTGGCTGCCGCCGCCACGGCGGAGACCACGAGCAGCTGGACGAAGCCGAGCCGTCCGAGGGCATAGGCGACGGGGATCGACGCCATGGCCGCGCACCGGACCAGGTCCATCATGATCATGACCGGGCGCTTGCGCCGGAACTCCACCCACGGCGCGAGCGGCACCGCGAGCAGAGCACCCACGGCAGGCCCCACCGCGGACAGGGCGGACACCTCGGCGGGTCGGGCGTGCAGCACCAGCACGGCGATCAGCGGCAGCGCCCCGAACCCCAGCCCGGACCCGTAGGCGCTCACCGCACAGGACGCCCACAGCCAGCCGAACTGCGGGCCCAGCCGTCTCCTGCCCACCACGCTCAGCGCACCCCCTTGCTCCGCGACGCACGAACAAACCGGCGTTGACCACTGAGAGACAAGCGGCACGAGAGCAGCAGGTCAAACAACCGACATGCCCCAAGTCCACAACCAGCAGTTGTTCACTAGGGTGGCGACGTGGATCTCGAAGCAGTGCGCACCTTTGTCGCCGTCGCGGAATCGGGTCGGTTCCAGAAGGCCGCCGCCGACCTGTCGATCACCCAGCAGGCCGTCTCCAAACGCATCGCCGCGATGGAGCGCACCCTCGGCGTGCGACTGTTCACCCGTGCCCCACGCGGCGCTGAGCTCACCATCGACGGACAGGCCTTCCTGCCCCATGCGCGCGAGCTGCTGCGCGTCGCCGAGCGTGCCCTCGCGTCGGTGCGCCCCGGGCGCCGGCCGCTGCGCGTCGACGTGCTCGCCTCCCGCAGCGCACAGTCGGGCCTGATGCGCGGATTCCATCGAGCGCACCCCGACGTCGAGCTCGACGTGATGATGCTCTTCGACGTCGAGACGGCGGTCGCCGCCCTTCGGTCCGGCGCCATCGACGCGTCGTTCCGCGCGGTCGCCGTGCCCGGCCGGCCCCTGCCCGACGACATCGAGTCCGTCAGGGTGCTCGACGAGCCGCTCCAGCTCCTCACCGGCCCCGCGCACACCCTCGCGGGCGCCAGATCGCTCACCGTCGCCGAGCTCCGCGGGCACCGCATCTGGATGCCCGGCATCGTCCCCGGCACCGAGTGGGCCGCCTACTACGACGACCTCGTGGCGCGGTTCGGCCTCACGATCGAGGCGACCGGCCCCAACTTCGGCTCCGACGCACTCCTCGACACGATCGCCGACACCCCGGCCCTGGCCACCTTCATGGGCGGGCACACCCGCCTCGTCTGGCCCGCCGGCCACGGACTGCGCCGCATCCCGGTGACCGACCCGACACCCGTCTACCCGCACTCGCTCCTGTGGCGCCGCGACAACCCGCACCCGGCGCTGACCACTCTCCGCGCACACCTCGCCGCCACGGCGACCGGCCACGACGCGGCCGGAACCTGGACGCCGGACTGGGTGGTGCCGCGTTGAGGGCCGCGGTCAGGCGGGATCCGCGGTCAGGCGGGCGGGATTCGCGGGCGGGCGGGCGGGATTCGCGGGCACGACCCGGGGTCCGGTCGAAGACCACCAGCAGGTGGGGTGCTCGGCGCTCACAGGCGCGTCCCCTAACCTCGGTCGTGCAGACGTCAGTTGAAGGATGATCGAGGTCGAGGAGGCGCGGGTGTTCGCAGGGGGCGTGCGATGGCTCGCGGGCGCCATGACGGTGGCCTGCGCGATGCTCGTCGGCCCCAGCGCACCGCGTGACGCCCTCGTCGGAGGGGCGCTGCCCGCCGACGCCGTCCGGGAGGTCGTGCCCCACCGGGTCATGACGTGGAACCTGTGCAACCCCTGCGAGGAGAGCAACGTCGACCGGGCTGCGGAGATCGCCGCGTACGCGCCCCAGGTCGTCGGCTTCCAGGAAGCGTGCGCGAGTGACGTGGCGAGGATCCGAAACGAGCTGGAAAGGCGTTACGGGCTCGTCTACCACGTCGCGTACGGAACCGTTCTCCAGGACTGGGGCCGTTGCGGGGGAGTGCCGTGGAGCCCGGACGGATACGGCCAGGCGCTTCTGTCGGCGGGGCCCATCACCGGCCGCATCAACGTGGAGTACCCCGACGGCGGATCCGAGGACCGCGGGTACATGGCGATCACCACCTCGGTGGGCGGCCGATCCGTCCGCGTCTTCAACACACACCTCGCCGAACGACGTCAGGAATCGGTCCGGGCGGACCAGATCGGCGTGCTCGCCGCGGAGGTGGCCCGGCACGACCGCGCGATCGTCCTCGGCGACTTCAACGCCGTGCCGGACGCGCCCGAACTGGCCCCGATGTGGGCACTGGCCGTGGACACCGACCCCCAGTGCCACCCCGCGCCCGCGGACGGCTGCCAGACGACCACCGACTGGCACAGCAAGTTCGACTACGTCTTCCTGCGAGGCGTCACCGCGCTCGACCACCATGTGCAACCTTCGGCGTACTCCGACCACCACATGCTCGACACCGATCTGGACGTGACCCGAGGCGTCGCGCCGACTGCCGGAACTGCCGGAACTGCCGGAACTGCCGGAACTGCCGGAACTGCCAGTAAACGATGAGCGAGGTGCGTCGGATGTCGTTACTGTCGACGCCATGATCCTCCCCTCCCGCACGCGTCCCGCCTACGATGCCGACGAGCGGACCCAGCTGATCGCCTGGCTGAACATGCAGCGGGCGCTCATTCACTGGAAGTGCGAGGGCCTTTCGGCAGACAACGCCCACCGGGCGGTGATTCCGACATCGCCGCTGATGACGGTCGCGGGCCTGGTCTCCCACATGCGGTGGGTCGAGCACTGCTGGTTCGAGGTCATGCTCATGGGGCGTCCGGCCACCGGCCCGCAGTTCGACAAGTCCGTCGAGGACGCGGACATGCGCGTCGAGGGCGTGCCGCTGGAGCAGTTGCTGCGCGAGTACGCCGAGCAGTGCGCCGTCTCGGACGAGATCATCGCGAGCCGTCATCTGGATGACGCGGGGCGCCAGAAGGAGTTCAAGTCCGGAGCCGCGACACTGCGCTGGGTGCTGATGCACATGATCGAGGAGACCGGCCGGCACGCCGGCCATCTGGACATCGTGCGCGAGCTGATCGACGGCGACAAGGGTTACTACTGAGCCGTGGCGGAGATCGGGCGCCGGCGGTTCGCCGCCTTCGAGGCCTACCCGCCGCCGCATCTCCCGGCGCGGGACGCTCGACCGTTGCGGTCCGTGTCTCCACGGGCCGAAACCGTCAGAGGGTGAGCAGTCGCACCAGCAGCGCGAGCAACGTGCCGGACATGAGCAGCGATCCCACGACGGCGAACACCCGGTCGACCGTCGTCGTCTCCCAGCCCTGGATCGCGAACCGGCGAGGGTCGTCCCCGTCGTACCGCACCACTACAGCGGCGCCCACCCCGAAGGCGCCCGCTGTCGAGCCGCGCCCGAACCTGGACGGGTACTCGCATGCCGAACCGTCGTGGGCCGTCCAGGCCGCGACCGGATGGTAGTAGGTGGCTCCCTCGTCGCCTCGGCTGACCTCATGACGGACGATCCGCCCGGGAGCGGTGAGACCGGTGCGCCGGAGTGCGTCGGCGCGCCGGAGTCCGTACGCGCCGATGCAGAGAAAGGCCGCTCCGAGCGCGAGCGGGACGAGGGAGAACAGCCATGCACGTTCCATGTCAGGTGTGACGCGTGCGCCGGGGCGCCGGTTGCGCCGGCCGACTGATGGAACGTCCCAGGTCGTCGGCGATCCGCAGGGGCGCCCGCGCCCCCGCGCGATGCGCGCGCCGCACTCGGACAGGGACGTGACCGAGCCCCGTTTCACGGGCTGTTTCAGAGCGTTTCAGCGTGTTACGGGGTGAACACCTCGTCGAGGCGGTCGATGGCCCCGTCGTCGCCGAGGTGGTAGGTGAAGACCAGCCCGGAGTCGGGGTGGGCCTCGAGCCAGTCGAGGAACTCCTGGACGCCGATGGGCTGATTCTCGGTGCTCTCGACGATGGGGTTGGTCACGGTGATGTCCGCGGCCTGGTCCATCGGGATGTAGGTCTCCTTGCCCACCGTTTCGAAGGGCGCTCCGTCGGAGTCGGGCGTGCCGCATCCCCAGTTGCCGTGTCGGACGATCAGGCTCAGGGAACCCCCTTCGGGGGTGTAACGGTAGACCGCGACCTCGTCGGGGGAGATGGGCATCTTGTGGTCGCAGCCGTCGTCGCCGCCCGGCGAGCTCGCCGCGGGGGAGACCGGGGGCTTGGGGGCGGGCGGGACGGCGGTGGGGGACTTGACGTCGCCGCCCGCGCCCGAGGACGCCGTCGTGGCGGGCTTCGCGGCCGGTGCGCCGGCACCGGCGCTCGCCGTCGCCTTGTCCGCCGTGTCGCCCGCCGTCGTCGCACTCGGTGCCGGGGCGCTGCCGGCATCCGCGGTGCCGCCGCCACCGGAGCAAGCCGAGAGGCCCAGCGCTGCTGCGGCGCATACGCCTGTCAGGACCGCTCGGGCCGAACCCGGTCTGCGGCGGCTCTTCCTCGGCTTCAGATGCATGCTGCGTCCCCCGTCTTGTGGGCTCGAGATCTCCATGAGCCTGATCAGCTCGAGCGAGTGTACGAGTTTCGGCCGTGGATGGTTGCGTTCAGGCCAGATTTCGGGACGGCGTTTCCGGGCAGGGGCGACACGCGGCGGGAACGGCATACGGGCACGCCGGAGAGCCATGGCACGTGGATGCCACCGTCCTCCGGGGTCGTCCCGGTCAGCACGGGCCGCGGGCGTCCCCGGGGGACCCGACGCCTGCCGTGATCCGCCTGACGGCACGTGAGATGAGGATCTACGGTGAGCCTTGCGAAAAACTTGTGACGGCCTTCCTGTGACGGCCCCGGAGCGATGACGGAGAGCTGCGTGGAGTCCGCTCCCGCCAGGCGGACGAAGTCCCCGCCGAAGGCGGGCCGTTCCACCACCTGTTCCGCGTGAGGCACGATGAACCTTCACCTGCTCGGCCCCCTTGAACTGCGCATCGCGGGGAGTGCGGTCGACATCGGGCAGCCACGTCGGCGGGCCGTCCTCGCGGCGCTCGCCGCCGACGCCGGCCGGCCCGTGTCCGTGAACACGCTGGTGGACCGGGTCTGGGACACCGCGGCCCCCGACGGGGCCCGGTCGGTCCTGTACTCGCACATCAGCCGTCTGCGCCGGCTCCTCGACAGCCCGGGATCCGCGGCAGTCGGCGCCGACGCGGAAGCGCCGCAGGGGCCGCTTCGCATCCACAGGACCGCCGGTGGCTATGTCCTGGAGGGGGACGAGCACACCGTCGACCTGCTCCGCTTCCGCACGCTCGTCGCCCAGGGACGCGAGCCGCACCTGTCCGACGCCCGCCGCGCACAGGTCCTGGACGAAGCACTGCGACTGTGGCGCGGTGTGCCGTTGGCCGGGCTGCCCGGCGCGTGGGCGGAGCGCACCCGGGACGCCTGGACCCAGGAACGCGTGGAGGCGGCGCTCGCCTGGGCCCGGACCCTGCTGCGCCAGGACAAGCCCGAGGAGGTGCCCGCCGTCCTGCAGCCGTTGCTGGCGGATCACCCGCTCTGCGAGCCGCTCGCCGCGGCGGTGGTCCGAAGCCTCGCCACCGCCGGCAGGGCCGCCGAGGCCGTGCACACGTACACCGTGATCCGACGGCAGCTCCGTGCGGAGCTGGACGTGGCTCCGGGCCCCGAACTGCAGGCGGTGTACGAGGAGACGCTGCGCGACGCCGGACGGGCGGAGCCGCCCGGTACGGGTCCCGCCCCTGCCTCCGCCGGCCCGCCCGCCCCGGCCGCCGGCGCGCAGGCCGTACCCATACCCGCCCAACTTCCTATGGCGACAAGCCACTTCAGTGGCCGGGAAGAGCAACTGGCCGAGCTCACACGGTGCCTGCTCGGCAAGGACGCTCCGAACGAGGGAGGGGCCGGGGCGGCCGTGGCCGTCTCCGCCGTGTCCGGCACCGCGGGCGTCGGCAAGACCGCGCTGGTCGTGCGCTGGGCGCACCAGGCCCGCCAGGCCTTCCCCGACGGACAGCTCTACGTCGATCTGCGAGGCTACGATCCCGACGAGCCGGTCTCCGCCGCTCAGGCCCTCGCCGGGTTCCTCACCGCCCTGGGCGTGTCCGGCCAGGACATACCGCTCAGGCTCGACGAGCGGGCGGCGCGCTACCGCACGGCCGTCGACGGACGGCGTCTGCTTGTCCTGCTCGACAACGCCGCCTCCGCCGCGCAGGTACGGCCGTTGCTGCCCGGGAGCCCGACGTGCAAAGTGGTCATCACGAGCCGGGACTCCCTGGCGTCCCTGGTGTCGGTCCACGGGGCGCACCGCGTGGTCCTCGACGTGCTCGCCCCGCACGAGGCGCACGCCCTGCTGCGCGCCCTGATCGGACCGCGCGCCGACACCGACCGCGCCGCCGCCACCGCCCTGGCGGAGCAGTGCGGATCACTGCCCCTGGCCCTGCGCGTGGCCGCCGAACTGGTGTTGTCACGCCCGGAGGAACCCCTGGCCCACCTGGTGGAGGAGCTGCGGGACCACCGCCGGAGGCTGGACGTGCTGGACTCCGGCGACGGAGATCCCCGGGCGGCCGTGCGAGCCGTCTTCTCGTGGTCCTACGACCGTCTCCCCGAACCCGAGGCGCACCTGTTCAGGCTGCTGGGCCTGCACCCGGGCCCCGACACGGACGCCCACTCGGCCGCCGCCCTGGTCGGCGAGACCGTGGAGCGGACGCGGCGGTCCCTTGCGGCCCTGTCCCGTGCGCACCTGGTGCACCGCAGCGGCCCCGGCCGCCACGGCATGCACGACCTGCTGCGCGCCTACGCCGCGGACCTCGCGAGCCGGCACGACGGGGCGGCGGAGCGCGCCGCCGCCCTCACCCGTCTCCTGGACCACTGCCTCGCGGCGGCGTCGGCGGCCATGGACGTGCTGTATCCCGCCGAACGGCATCTGCGTCCCGTCGTCGGGGCGCCCGGCACCGCTCTGCCGCCGCTGCGCACGGCCGACGAGTGCCGGGCCTGGCTGCGTGCCGCTCAGCACACCCTGGTGGCGTTGTGTTCCAGGACCGAGGAGCCCGGTCCCTCCCGGCACACCGTCCGGATCGCCACCACGCTCCATCGCCACTACGAGCGTTCGGGGCATTTCGCCGACGCGCTGACCGTGCACACGCATGCCCTGCGGGCGGCCCGGGCAGTGGGAGACGTCGTCGGAGAGGTCGACGTCCTGGTGTGCGTCGGCGCGGTCCACCGCCGGCTCGGGGACTACGAGAGCGCCCACCGGCACCACGCCGACGCGCTGGCGCTGTGCCGGCGGGTGGGATACCGGGCCGGGGAGGCGCGCCATCTGACCAACGTGGGCGTCCTGCACGAGCTGCAGGGCCGGTACCAGGACGCGGCCGACGACCACGAGCAGGCGGTCGAGCTGTTCCGCGAGGTCGGTGACGTCCACGGCGAGGCCGACGTGCTGAACAACCTGGGCATCGTCCACGAGCTGCTCGACGACTACCAGGCGTCCGTCGAGCGGTACCGGCAGGCGTTGGCGCTGTACCGGCAGACGGGCCACGCGGTCGGGGAGGCCAGTGCCCTCGGCAACCTCGGGATCGTGCTGGCGCGGCTCGGCGACCACACGGCCGCCGCCGGACGCTTCGAGCAGGCGCTCGCGGTCTTCCGGCGGCTCGGACACACCGGCGGAGAGGCGCACGCCCTGTCCAACCTCGGGGACGCGCTGTGCCATCAGGGCGCGTACGAGGAGGCCGCCGAGCACCAGCGGCAGGCCCTCGTCCACTTCCGGCGGACCGGGGAACCCTACGGCGAGGCGGGCGCCCTCAACGGGCTCGGCGAGGCTCTGCACGGCGCCGGAGCGCACACCGAGGCCCTGGAGGCTCACGCCTCGGCACTGGAAGTGGCCTGCGGAATCGGCGAACAGGAGGAGCAGGCCCGCGCGCACATCGGCACCGCGCTCGTCCGGCAGGACCGCGGGGAGCCAGGGCAGGCCGCCGACCACCTGCGCCAGGCCGTGTCCCTGTACACCGCGCTGGGCTCGCCGCGCGCGGAGGAGGCGCGCAAGCTGCTCCTGTCCGTGACGTCGGACTAGCGCGTCTCGTTCCGGATCATCCGTTCGTGGGTCCGCGGAAAGTTTTTTCGCGGAATCCCGTCGAGGATGTCGAAAACGCCGGGCGTGCTTCTACCTGCCTGTGACGGCCCTCCGCCGGGCGGGCACGACGATCGAGGAGCAGAACGATGAAGTACATGCTGCTGATGCAGTTCAGCGAGAAGAACGTCGACTTCCCCAAGCTCGACGAGTGGAGGCCGGAGGAGATCCAGGCCCACATCCAGTTCATGAAGGAGACCAACGCCGGCCTCGCCGCCGCCGGCGAACTGGTCGACGCCCAGGGCCTGGCCATGCCGGAGACCGCCCGGATCGTGCGCTCCCACAGCGGCGGCGCGCCGGTCGTCACCGAGGGGCCGTTCCCGGAGTCCAAGGAGTGGGTGGCCGGCTGGTGGATCGTGGACTGCGACAACGAGCGGCGGGCGATCGAGATCGCCGCCGCCGTCTCCGCGGCCCCCGGCCCGGGCGGGCGGCCGCTCGACATGCCGATCGAGGTGCGCCAGGTCATGGCGGCCCCGCCCACGGAGCTGTGAACACCTTCCTGTGACGACTTTCGAACCTGCCGCCGACGACCTGCTGCGCACGCTCGCGCCGCAGGTCGTCGGCGTGCTCACCCGCCGCTACGGCGACTTCGCCGCCGCCGAGGACGCCGTCCAGGACGCCCTGCTGGACGCCACGAGGCAGTGGCCGGCCGAGGGCGTGCCGCGCAATCCGCGCGGCTGGCTGATCCAGGTCGCCACCCGACGGATGACCGAGCAGGTCCGCAGCGAGCAGGCCCGCCGCCGACGCGAGGAGCTGGTGGCCGGACAGCTCCCGGCCGACCGGCGGTCCGCACCCGGAGCCGACGCAGGGGACCAGGGCGCGCACGACGACACCCTCGCGCTGCTGTTCCTGTGCTGCCACCCCGTGCTCTCGCCCGCCTCGGCGATCGCTCTCACACTCCGTTCGGTCGGCGGGCTGACCACGGGGGAGATCGCCGCGGCGTTCCTCGTCCCCGAGGCCACCATGGGTCAGCGCATCAGCAGGGCCAAGCATCGGATCAAGGCCTCCGGGGCGCCTTTCCGGATGCCGGACAGCGCCGAGTGGCCGGCCCGCCTGGACGCGGTGCTGCACGTTCTCTACCTGATCTTCAACGAGGGCTACGCCAGCAGCACCGGCGCCGAGCTGCGGCGCGTCGAACTGTCACGGGAGGCGATCCGCCTCACCAGGGCCGTCCATAGGCTGCTGCCGGACGACGCCGAGGTGGCCGGCCTGCTCGCGCTGATGCTGCTCACCGAGGCGCGCGGGCCCGCCCGCACCGGCCCGGACGGCGAACCCGTCCCGCTCGCCGAGCAGGACCGCGGCCGATGGGACGCCGCCGCGATCGCCGAGGGCGTCTCGCTGATCACCGCCGCCCTGCCGCGCGGTCCGGTCGGCCCCTACCAGGTGCAGGCCGCGATCGCAGCCGTCCACGACGAGGCCCCCACCGCCGCGGAGACCGACTGGCCGCAGATCCTCGCTCTGTACGGGGTGCTCGCCCGCATCTCCGAAAACCCGCTGATCGTCCTGAACCGGGCGGTCGCCGTCGCCATGGTGGACGGCCCTGCCGCCGGCCTCGCCCAGCTCGCCGACCCGCCGCCCGCGCTCACCGGCCACCACCGGCTGTACGCGGTGCGCGCCCATCTGCACGAACTGGCCGGGGACCGGGAGGCCGCCGTCGCCGACTACCGCGCCGCCGCGCGTCGTACCGCCAGCCTCCCGGAACGGCACCATCTCAGCCTGCGCGCCGCCCGACTGGCCGCGCAGGCGGGCGGGGAGCCGAGCCGCTCAGGCCAGGACGGTCACTGACGTCGCCCTGACGTCGGCGGACCGGGCCGCCCGGGACACGGCGGACCGGCGGGCCGTCCTGTCGCAGCCGGCCAGGCCGGGATCGCCGGCCCGGCAACTCGTCCAGGGCCCCGCTCGCCGGCGTCGCCGTACTGCTCTGGGGGCTGGGCGCCTCGCTCGGATTCCCCCTCGCGCTCTCCGCGGCAGGGGAGTCGGGCCCCGACGAGACGGCCCGGGTCGGTCTCGTCGCCACCATCGGATACGTCGCGTTCCTCGTCGGTCCTCCCGGCCTCGGGACCCTCGCGGACCATGTCGGACTGCGCCCCGCCCTGCTCGTCGTCCTGGCGTGTGTGGCCTGCGCGGCCTTCCTCGCCCCCGCTGTCGACACCGGCGCCCGCGCCTCCCACGGCGCAGGGGCCGCGTCCGCGCGTGAGGGCGCCGCCGAAGCGGCCGGCCGCTGAGGGGACGCCCCGGGCCCCGAAGGACCGCTGCACGGCCGTCGGCCGCACGGCCGCTCCCCCGCTGTCCTGCCGCGCGCCGACGGCGGACAATGGCGGTATGACGGACAGCGAACGGCACGACGACCGTCGTGTGGAACGGGTGATCCTGGAGCTGCTCGAGAGGCGCGGTCCGACGGCCTCCATCTGCCCCTCCGACGCCGCACGGGCGGTGTACGAAGGGGACGACGACGGCTGGCGCGAGCTCATGGAACCGGCCCGCCGTGCGGCCCGGCGGCTGGTCACGGCCGGCGAGGTGGAGATCACGCAGGCCGGCCGTCCCGTCGCGCCGGCGCAGGCCCGCGGCCCGATCCGCATCCGGCGCGCCCGCTGACGGACCCGGGTCCCGGGAACCGGGCCGTCCTGGGGCGGGCACGCCACCGATGGTCCGGCGTGCGGATCATGTGTGTCGCCCTGGCGGGACCGGGACGGTTCCGCCAGGGCGGGCCCGGCCGGCACGTCCTCCTGCGCGGCCGACGGCATGACGTCGTCCCGTCGGCCGTCGACGGGCGGCGCCCGCAGGACGGGGCGGACGGCACACCGGATGTCGCGGCCGGGCAGGAGGAGCGGGTGTCAGCGGGTGGAGGTGACCCGGTGCTCCCGCAGCGAGCCGCAGTTGGAGTCGCCCACCGTGACGTACACGTTCTTGATGTTGCCGCCCCAGTCGACGCAGTGGCCCTTGCCGTAGGCGTACGTCGGACCCGCGTAGGACGTGTACTGCCCGTAGTCGTTGGAGTCCTGCTCGGTGGCGGGGATGTAGAGCCACGCGGACATCTCCACGGCGGAGCCCGGGTTGCTGCGGATGGTCGTGACGCAGTTCTTGCCGTTGGCGGCGTTGTACGTCAGGTAGATGGTGCCCAGTGAGCCGACGGCCGCGGAGTTCACGGTCTTGTAGCCGCTGCCGCAGACCTTCTGCGGCGTGGTGTTGGGTGCGGCGGAGGCGGGTGCCGCCAGAGCGGTCGTCGCCCCCAGCGACAGCGCCACGGCCGCGACGCCCAGCATGGTGTGAGTGAAGCGCATATTTCCCCCTTGTGATCTTACGAGTTGGTTACTCCTGCCTTATGTGACCAGCAGGCCATCTGGATGGTTGTGCCGGGTTGGCCGGAGTTTTCAGCCATAACTACCCGCGCAATAGGCTGAATTGGGACGCAACCGGAGGCGCTTGCGGAAGTGCGGGGCGGCCCGTCGCGCGTCGGGCGCCGAGCGTGGCGGCGAGGAGGAAAGAATGCGCGGCAGCACACCGTTCTCCCCGACTCCATCGGAAGGTACGCAGAACATGAGCAGCCAGGACGACCGTTGGGCGAAGCTGACAGGCGGGCAGGCCGGAGAGGAGTACGCCCGGCGGTTCGCGCGGCTGGCCGCATCGGGTCAGGACGTCCACGGCGAGGCCGCCTTCTGCGACGCGTTGCTGAACCCCGCGGCCCGCGTCCTCGACGCCGGCTGCGGCACCGGGCGGATCGCCGTCCGGCTGACCGAGCTGGGTCACCACTGCACCGGCGTGGACGTCGACCGTTCGATGCTCGCCGTGGCCCGCCGCGACGCCCCCGGCCAGGAATGGCTCCACGGCGACCTGGCGCACCTGGACGGCCTCGGTCTGGAACCGGGCTTCGACCTGGCGCTCGCGGCCGGCAACGTCATCCCCCTGCTGGCCCCCGGCACCGAACCGGCTGTCGTACGGCAGCTCGCCACGGTTCTGCGTCCGGGCGGACTCCTGGTCACCGGAATGGGGCTGGACGCGCAGCACCTGCCGCTGCCGGAACCGACGGTGACACTGGAGGAGTTCGACGACTGGTGCACACAGGCCGGACTGACGCTGCGGCAGCGCTACGCCACTTGGTCCGGCGACCCCTACCGGCCGGGCGGCGGATACGCCGTCAGCGTGCACGCCCGCCCCCTCGCCTGAACCCGCCTCCCCTGCGGGATCGACGTCCCGGCGCGGCTAACCTGCCGGGTGTGGATCGAATCCTTCACCCTCGGCGGCGAGACCGAGGACGAGGAGGAGTGGTTCCGCCACTACCGCGTGGACGCGCGCTCGGGCCAGGTTCGATCCGAGTTCGACGCGCGCACGGACGACCCCTACGACATCCGGCCCCTCGGAGACGGATCCTGGCTCACCACCGACGCCTCCGGCCACCCGATCCGCTGGACCGACGCGTAGCGGCTTCCGCGGCCGATCCGGACCGACGCCGTTCTCCTGAACCGTTCGATGGGTCGGCCGTCGGCGATTCCGGCGTGCCTCCTCACCAGTACCGGCCGCCGATCTGCCGCCAGAATGGCGCCCGGCCGTCCCTGGGGGGCACGATCTCGCCGTCCTCGCCCCCCATGTCGCCCCAGTAGAGGAGGCGTCCGCGGAATTCATGGGCTGTGCCCATACACGCAGACAGGCCCTTGAGCCGCTCGTCGACCTCGTGCCCCTCGATCCCCTGATCGTTCACACGGAGGAACCTGATGGCCTGCGGGCGGTCCTGGCCGTCGTCCGTGCCCGCGTCGGCGTCCGCGTCGGGAACGAGCACCCAGCGGGCGCGGCGGGCCAGTTCGGTGAGTCCCGACCCGTCCAGCCCGGGCGGCGCGATCCGGAACCCTCCCGGGAAAGTGCTCTGGTCGAGCAGTTCCCGCAGCCGTGCGAGCGGGACGGGCGGGCACAGCTCGACGGTTCCCTCGACGATCCAGGGGTAGCTCATGGTCGCTCCTTCGTCGGCGTGGCCGGGTGGCGCGGTCCAGCGATGCGGCAGTGCGGCCGGAGCAGTGCAGCGCGGAGCGGTTCAGGGGTGCGGTCGGGGAGTCGCCGCCTGCTCTGCCGGCTGGTCGTTTCGCCGGTTTCGGCCGATGAAGGAGCGCAGTTGTGCGCGCGGATCGGTGGTGGGGCTTTTGGACCTGCCGAGGCGTTCTGCCGAGGGGATGCCGGAGAGGAGCATGTCGCGCATCTGTGAGACGGCCTCGCTCCTCGCCGCGCGGACGCGGTCGCGCCCCTCTTCGGAGCCGTCCGCGGACTCGAGGGCCTCGGCCAGCTGCCGCTGCCAGGCGCCGAGGCGTGCGAAGGCGTGCATCTCGCCCTGCGCGGATCCGGTGTTCTGCAGGCCGACCAGTTCCCACTGCTGGTCCTGCGACAAGGGAGCGCCGGCGGAGACCCGGCTCGTGACCAACTCCGCGGCTTGCCGGGCCAGTTCCTCGCAGGTCTCCCCGGCTGTCGCGGCGGCTGCCGCCGTGGGGCGTGAAGACGTGTCGCTCATGGCTCCGAAGTTATCGTCACGGGGACGATAAAGCAAGGAGTCCTGAGTCCGGGGCCGGAAGCCAGCGGTCTCCCGCGCGAGCAGCTCGGCGGGAGACCCGGACGTTCGGTGTTCAGGCGCCGGTGGCGCTCGATTCGGAGGACGAAGCGGGGGCGGGTGCGGCGGCGCGCGCCACCGTCGTCCCCTCACCGGAGGCGCTGCCGGCGAGCCACTGGTCCCATCCCAGGTTGAAGTCGGCGTACCCGTTGTCGGCCGAGGCCTTGGCACGCGGAGATCCGGTGATGGTGACCGGGTCACCCTGCTTGACCTGGTCGTAGAACCACTTGGCGTCCGACAGGGACAGGTGGACGCAGCCGTGCGAGCCGCGGGCACTGCCGCTGCCCGGATTCGGGTCGCCGGTCGAGTAGTGCACGTAGGTGCCGGACTGGGTCAGGTGGACGTCCCAGGGGAGCGTCAGATCGTAGTAGTTGGGGCTTCCCTTGTCGCAGCTGATGCCGACGCTGCAGGAGGTCATGTGGACCTTCTCCTGCTTGTCGATGACGGCCATCGTGCCGTTCCACGTCGGATACTGGGCGCTGCCCGCGTTGATCGACAGGTTGCGCAGTGTGCTGCCGTTCCGGGTCACCTTCATGGTGTGGCCGGTCACCGAGACGTCCGCGCGCACGTCGTCGCCGATCTTGAAGCTGTGCGTGTAACTGCGCACGCCGAAGCGGCCGTTGCCGTTGCTGACGCCCTTCATGTCGGCGTCGATCTGTACGGTCGTACCGGAGGGCCAGTACGCCTTCGGACGCCAGTCGGCACGCTTGTCGCCGAACCAGTGCCAGGCGCCGACCACCGGTTGCGAGGTGCTCACCTTCATGTGCTTCTCGACCGCGGCCCTGGCCTTGGCCGCCACCGGATTGGTGAAGACGACCGAGATCGGCATGGCGACGCCGACCGTGGCCCCCGTCTGCGGGGTGATCGTCTCCAGCAGCATCGGCGGCCCGGCGGGCTTCGTCGGTGAGGGGGAGGCGCTCACGCTCGGCCCGCCCGAGGCCTTGGAGTCGTCTCCGCCCGCCTTGTCGCTGCCGCCCCCGCCGCAGGCACTCGCGCCCACCAGCACCACACCCGTGACCAGTGCGATCCCTATGCCGCCCTTGCGCCGTCCCACGACTTGCCCCGCTCTCTCGGTCCTCGGCCCTGACAGGCCCGACGCATGGTGAGACATACGCGGTGCGGTCCCCAGTTGCACGTGCCGCGTAAAACGTGTCCCAAGACTCGGCGGGCAGCGGGGCCGGAAGAAGGGGTCGCGATCGGCCGGGAAAAGGCTTTGAGAGAGGCGGAGACCCTCTGCTACTTTCGCGGTGGACCGTGAAATCGTCGTATGGAGGTGAGACCCGTGAACACAGTTACCCATGGGTGCTCCCTCAACCCGTCACGGTCCGGCGGCTGACGTTCGGTGTCGCCAGGAGCGCCTGAGATCGAGGCATTCCTGGAGGGAGACTCCGATGAACACAAAGCCTTTCACTCCTGCCCCGGGCGAGAGCGCGGTGACGATCACGCGTGTCGCGGAACGGCAGTGGCATGCGCTGGACGACGACCTGGTGGTCGGCCGCGGACACGCGGGGCACCGGCCCGACGGTCGCTTGTTCGTCAGCATCGACGCCTGGCACGACAGTGTCTTCGACCGGCTCGCCGAGGCGATGCTGGCGGAACTGCCGGCGCCTTTGTACACGGTGGTCGACGAGGCCGACGTCGAGCTGACGGCCGGCTGGCGGCGGGCCGGGTTCGCGATCCGCCGCCGCGAATGGGAGTACGCCGTGCCGACGGATCCGCGGGTCACAGGGCTCGAGGCGGTCCTCCCGCCGGCGGGCGTGACGATCGTGCCCGCCGGGCAGGCGGACGAGCGTCTGCTGCGGGCGGTGGACCGGGCGATCCGCGACGAGGTCGAGGCGGCCGTGGGCTGGCAGTCGATGCCCGCGGAGGTCGTCCCCCAACCCGGAGGCGACACCGTCGGCGATCCGGCGAAGTACGCCGTGGCCGCGGCGTCGGACCGCTATCTCGGTCTGATCCGGGTGGTGACGGCGATCCGGCCGCGCATCGGGCTGGTCGCGGTGCGGGCCGGCGAGCAGCGCCGCGGCATCGCGCGGGCGCTTGTGGCCCACGCGCTGGCGACGCAGCACCGCCTTGGCTTCGAAGCCGCCTGGACCGAGGTCCATGAGTCCAACCAGGCGGCCTCAGCGCTGTTCGAGGGCATCGGCGGCCGACCGGTGAGCAGCAACCTGGAGCTGGTCCGATGACGAAGAACAAGAACGTCATCGAAGTCGAGGGCAGGATCGTCGAGTGCCTTCGCAGCGCCATGTTCACCGTGGAGCTGGACAACGGCCACCAGGTGCTCGCGCACATCAGCGGGAAGATCCGCAAGAACTACATCAAGATCCTCCTGGAGGACCGGGTGCTGGTGGAGCTCCCGCCGTACGACCTGACTCGCGGCCGGATCGTGTTCCGGTACCGGAGCTGACGGCGGTCGGCGCCCTCCGGGGCGGTTGACATCGAGGCCCCGGTCGCGGCGTTCCCGTGACCGGGGCCCGACGACGGGACGCACGGTCAGGAGCGTGACGCCGTCGCCGGTGCCGGGGGTGACAGTGCCTCCTCGACGTCCGGCGGCGAAAGGTTCGTTCACGGTTCTGGCACCCACGGCCTACCCGGCGGTATACAAGCCTGGTCGAACGGAACGTCGGCCGTCCGCAACGGCGGCGCCGGTCGGCTCGGTGACGAGGGGGAGACGCGATGCAGCACGGCGTGCGGACGCGGAGAACGGCCGGTCGGGGCAGAAAGAGCGTCACCTTGCTGGCCGCGCTGGGCAGTTGCGCCCTGGTGGCCGCTTCCGCGGCTCCCGTCGCGGCGCACGGCGGAGGAGGGACGACGAGATACGTCGCGCTCGGCGACTCCTACACCTCCGGCCCTCTCATTCCCCGGCAGGTGGACGCCTTTTGCGCCCGCTCCGATCACAACTACCCTTCCCTCGTGACCGGCCGGCTGCGGGCGGCCGTCCTGAACGACGTCAGCTGTGGTGGGGCCACGACCGAGAACATGTGGAAACCGCAGGGAGCCAAAGCCCCTCAGCTCGACGCGGTGGGCCGCAACAGCGACATCGTCTCCGTCCAGATCGGCGGCAACGACATCGGCTTCGGCACCATCATCGGCACCTGCGCCCAGCTGGCCCCGCAGGACCCCACCGGCAATCCGTGCCAGCGTCACTACAACGCCTCGGGCGTCGACGAGCTCACGGTGGCGATCGCCAGAACCGCTCCGAAGGTCGCCCGGGTGCTGCGGGCCGTGCACGACAGGGCGCCGCATGCCCGGGTCCTCGTCGTCGGCTACCCGGACCTGCTGCCCGACGACGGCAGCGGCTGCGCACCCTCGGTGCCGTTCGCGACGCGCGACTTCCCCTACCTGCGGGACACCGGCAAGCGACTCAACCTGATGCTGCGTCTGGTCGCGCGCTGGAGCGGAGCCCAGTACGTCGACACCTACGGTCCGACCGTCGGCCACGACATGTGCAAGCCCGCGGCACAGCGGTGGATCGAGCCGCTGCAGCCCGCCTCGCCGGCGGCGCCCGCCCACCCCAACGCCAAGGGTGAGGAGGCCATGGCGGGAGCGGTGCTCGAGCGTCTGTCACACCGGCACGGCGGCCACTGAGCGGCCGGGCGGGTCCGGGAGTCCCGGCGGTTCCGGGAGTCCCGGCGGCCGGCAAGACCGGATGGTGGGCCGTCACCACCGTCACCACCGGCCTCACGGACCGCCCCGGGCCCCACGGTCCGGGCTGCGCCGGCTTTGGCGACGCCCCGGGACCCCCCTGCCGAAAGCGCCTCACCGGTCCGGCGGACGGGACTCTCGGGACACGCCTAGATCTCGGAGTCGATGCCCGTGACGACCGCCGGCCCCAGCGGCGCGCTGGTCCCGTCGAGGCCCACGTCGTGCAGGGCCGAGTCCGCGAGCCGGCGGGCGTCCTGCTCGGCGTGCGTGGCGCTGTCCGCCTCGACGGCGAGCCGGATGGTGAACGTGTCGTCCTCGTTCACGGTGAGCGGGTCGAGATCCTGCGCGTCTCCCATCCGCGTGCGATGCGGATCGGCGGGGCGCAGGGCGCGGCCCAGCCGCGCCCGGGCGTCCTGCCCGACGGCGGTGGTGAAGGTGCCGGGCACGGTGATCACGTACGTCGTCATGGTGTTCCCTTCCTCGCTTCACCTTCGCCTACCCCGTGGCGGCGCGGACACGATCTCCGGTGGTCTTCGCCGACGTCCCACCGGCGGACACCCCCCGGGTCACCGGCGGATTCTCCGCGATCTACGATCATCGCCCGCCAGTCGAACCGGGCGAGCCACGCCGGGTCGGGTTCGTGGCCTCCGCCCGCCGAGAAGGAAGCCGCACAGCTCGACCTGCGCATCTGGCGACCGGCCTCCTCCCGCACCGTCTGACGCCCTCGAGGCCGACGCTCCTGGAGACCGACCGCCTTTCAGGCCGACCGTCCTCCGGGCCGACCGGTGAGGAATCGCCCTCGGGCCGGTTCCGGCCCCCGCTTCGCTCCGCGCGCCGCGCGGGATACATTCGAGGGGTTCGGGGCGCTGTGACCGCCTCGGACCACTGCGTGCAGGTTTGAGCGCCGGGAGGGCGACGTGCTCCGTTCCCACGACGTCATCGTGCTGGGCCTGGGAGGCATGGGCAGCTCTGCCGCGTACCACCTCGCCCGGCGCGGTGAGCGGGTCCTCGGCCTGGAGCGTTTCGGGCCCGCCCACGCTCTCGGCGCCAGCCATGGCGGCTCGCGCATCTACCGGCAGGCCTACGCCGAAGGCGCGGCCTACGTGCCACTGCTGTTGCGCGCCCGTGAGCTGTGGGACGAGCTGGCCGCGGAGTCGGGGCGCGACGTGTTCACGTCTACCGGGGCTCTCGTCCTCGGGCCGCACGACAGCCGCATGGTGGCCGGCAGCGTCCACAGCGCCCAGGCGTGGGGGCTGGAGCACGAGGTGCTCGGCAGCGAGGAGGTCCGTAGGCGCTTTCCCACCTTTTCCCCCGCCGCCGACGAGGTCGCGTTCCACGAGCGCGGGGCGGGCGTGGTCAGGCCCGAGCTCACGGTCCGCGCCCACCTCGACCTGGCCGCGGCCGCCGGTGCGGAGCTGCGTTTCGAGGAGCCGGCCCTCCGGTGGGAGATCGACGCCCATGGCGCAGCCCGGGTGGTCACGGCCCGCGGGACGTACCTCGCGGACCGGCTGGTCATCGCCCCCGGCGCGTGGGCGCCCCGGCTGCTGGCCGACATCGGAGTCCCGGTGCGCGTGGAACGCCGCGTCATGTTCTGGTTCGCCCCACGCGGCGGGACCGCCCCCTTCACTGCGGACCGGCACCCCGTGTACGTCTGGGAGGACCGCACCGGCACCGACATCTACGGCTTTCCCGCCCTGGACGGCCCGGACGGCGGCGTCAAGGTCGCGTTCCACGACAAGGGCGCCGCCGCCGACCCCGACCGGCTGGACCGGGAGATCCACCCGCACGAGGTGGAGGCGATGCGCGCGTATCTACGCCCGCGCATCCCCGCTCTGGCCGGCCCCTTCGTCAAGGGAGCCGCCTGCACCTACTCTCTGACCCCGGACGAGCACTTCGTCCTGTCGACCCACCCCGCCCATCCCCAGGTCACCGTGGCCTGCGGTTTCTCGGGCCACGGCTTCAAATTCGTCCCGGTGGTCGGGGAGATCGTCGCCGATCTCTCCATGACCGGGACCACGGCCCACCCCGTCGCACTCTTCGACGCCCGGCGCATGCGTGCCGCATCCTACTGAGACGTCGCCCGTTCGGCGGCGAGGGCCGACGGAGGGGGCCGTCAGCAGCGCCGCAGGCCGTACCTGCTCGGGTCGGCGTCGAACCAACTGGGAGTGAACACCCAGTCGGCCGGCACGTACCCCTCCCTGCCCTCGCTGATCCAGTCGGGCACCGTGCGGTACCAGGTCGTGTTCCCGCCGCCGTGCAGTCCGCCCGTCGACCAGCAGGTGAAGTAGCTGAACGTCGACTTCAGCAGGCCGTTGAAGGGGCTCTCGTGGAACGGCTGGAGCCGGGTCGGCGCGTCGCCGCGGTTCCCGCACCACAGCCGGCCGTCATGGGCCCGGACGCCGCACTCGGCGGCCGCTGCCGAGGACGCCGCCTGCGCGGAGGGGGCAGCGACGGTTCCGGCCAGCACGGTGGCCAGCGCGGTGGAGATCATGGCTGCCTTGACGTGTTTCCCGAACATGTTTCTCCTTCGTTCTCGATGCAGGGGAGGCGTGAACGACAGCAGTCGGGCACGCCGTCGAAACCGGTTACGCGCTGTCGCCCGTGCCGTGGACGGCCGTCGTCGCGCGGTGACGGAGTCAGAACCAAGCCGTGCAGACGATCGAGCCGCCCTTGCCGTTGGTGCCGCAGGCACGCATCACGAGGCCGTTGTCGTTCCACTGTGTGGTGTACGCGTCGCCGCCCGAGGTGACGGTCGTGTAGCCGAGCATCGGCTCCCAGGTGTCCCCGCCGTTGTTGCTGCGATCGACCCAGATCTCGTCACCGACCGTGCCGCCGACGATTCGGCCCCAGGCGCAGGCGGTCGTGCTGTTGTAGCGCAGCTCGACGGTGCGGCCGAACACGGTGGCGGACTTGGCCGTCCACGCGCCGGCGGAGTCCGGTGGGGTGCCGTCACCGCAGGAGGTGTTGGAGGAAGCGCCCTCCAGTGTGCCGCCGATTCTCGAGTACTCCCCGCACGACGGCACACCAGGTGTGATCGCCGGGCCCTGGATGAAGAGGTTGCTGATCCAGCTGCGGTAGTCCGGCAGATAGGTCCAGACGTTGTTGACCATGCCGTCCACGGTGGCCCGTTCTCCCACGCGCTGGCACAGTGCCCGCACGGCGACGGAAATGCCGTTGTTGATGGTCCAGTTGATGCCGCCGCTGCTGCCGGTGGTGGAGTCGTTGCGCAGGTTCGGCTGGCCCCAGGTCTTCACCTGCTTGCCGAGACCGTCGTACTCCCACACCGGGAAGACGCCCGGGACTTCGGGCCGCAGCGCACCCTGGTAGGAGGCCCAGGGGATGTCCGAGACTCTGACGACCTCGGTCGATTCGGGTGCTTCGAGTCGCTTGCCGTTGCCGAGGTAGAGGGCGACGTGGCTGAGCCCCTGGCCGAAGTACATGATGTCGCCGGGCAGCAGCGGAGCCTCGCCCTGCTCCTTGGCGAGCCTGGTGTGCGCGTAGCCGGGGTTCTGCCAGGTGGACTGCGTGGTGCGCTCGCTGATGATGTCCTGGCGGGTCGCCTTGTACCAGGCCCAGCGCACGAGGCCGATGCAGTCGAAGCTCCAGTAGTTCGGATCGTTGATGGACTTCAGGTCGTCCTTGTCCAGCATGCCCTGGCTGGGGCCGGGCAGACCGCCGGCGTGGCCGCCGCCCCAGGCGTACATCCAACCGACGTAGCGGCAGGCGACCTTGACGGCGTCCTGGGCGGCGATGCTCGCTCCCGCCTTCAGCGGCGCGCAGGTGTCGGCGGCCGGTGCGGCCGGTGCGGCGCTCGCCGGAGCCGCTGTCGGCAGGGCCAGGCAGGCGACGGCCACCGCGGCGGCGACCAGCATCCGCAGCGGTCGGAAGCGGCGGTACGGTGTTCCGTCGCGGTCGCGGTCGCGCTGTTTCTGTCTTCTCATGTCGTTCCCCGTTTCTCCGGCCGTGTTCGGTCGTCGCACGGCCGGCCTTGTGCCGTCGGCGTGGGCGAGGCGGCCACGGCGGTGGGTCGGCGCCGTGGGGAGGTGCCCCACAGCAGCCTGCTCTCGGCGCGACCGTCTCGTCCACGCACAGGAGTTGCCCGCCCGGGCGGGCAACGGGAAACCCTCGGGAAACCCCGGTGACCAGCGCGTTGACCGGAGCTGGTCGGCAGCTGGGTCGGGCACGCGGCGCGGGCCGGACGCTCGCGGCCGGGTGCCCGTGGGCCCCGGCCGGCCGGCGGCTGTCGTCCTGCCGCACCTTCGCCGACTGCCGCGCGCGAGCGGGCCTTTGGTGAAACACGAGTGGGTTCGGCTTGGGTGGGACCGGCGAGGGATCCACCTGCTCTCGCCGGACTCCTCGGCGTAGCGTTCATTTTCGCCCATTGCAACGAACGGAAGGAGGGGGGTTGCGTTAGTGCGGCGTCATTGCAACATTTTCATCACGTTCACCTGGGAGTACTCCTTTCTCTTGCAGTAAATCAGTTGCCGTAACTATGAATGCAACGTAGCGTTTCCGGTATGAGGAAAGAGGGGGCAGGGGCTGTGAGGGCCGGGAAGCGCGCGTTACGCAACGGTGATCGGACAACGGGTGGGGACGTCGTGGAGACAGTGCAGGGCGGGCCGCGGGAGGTGTCCGGCGCCTTCGCCGCTTTCACCCGCTTCGTGCTCTGCGGCGGGGGAGTCGGGGTCGCCTCGAGCTTCGCGGTGGCCGCGCTCGCCTCCTGGACGCCCTGGGCTCTGGCCAACGCCGTGACCACCGCGGTTTCCACGCTCCTCGCCACCGAGCTGCACGCCCGGTTCACCTTCGGCGCCGGCGGTCACGCCACGGGACGGCAGCATGCGCAGTCGGCCGGATCCGCGGCGGCCGCGTACGCGGTGACCTGCGTGGCGATGTTCGTGCTGCGGCAGCTGGTGGCGACGCCCGGTGCGCTGCTCGAACAGGTCGTGTACCTGTCCGCCACCGGACTCGCCGGTGTCGCGCGGTTCGCGGTGCTCCGCCTCGTGGTCTTCGCACGCCACCGTTCGGCGACCCCGGGCCCCACGAGCAGCGGCGCGCGGGGCGCCGACGCGGCAGGCGCGGCGCGTCCCGTGCACCCGGCGGCCGCGCGCGGCGCCTCCCCGACCGACCCCGCGGCGCTCTGCCGAGCAGCCTGACCGATCAGCCGGGGAGTGTGCGTCCCCCGCCGGCGTCCGCTCCGGTCGGGCGGCGCCCGCCCCGGGACGGCGCACGGACCGAGGCGAAGACCGCGGCGAGCTCGTCGGCCAACGACGCCGAGGCGGGGTGGGGGTCTCGGCGCGGTGTGATCGTGTAGACGCCCCGGGCCGGGGGGTCGACGAGCGTCACCGTCGTGACATCGGCCCGCAGCGCGCCGGTCAGCACCCCGGGTATGAGCGCGATGGCGTGGCCCGTGGCGACCAGGGCCAGCTTGCCGGGCAGATCGGCTGCCATGACGTCGAAGCGGACGGCGACCCCGGCGCGGGCGGCATGCAGGTGCAGGAGAGCAGCCGAACCGTCGTTGTCCTCGGCCCAGGTCTCGTCGGCCAGCGTCCGCAAGTGCACCGGACCGCGTCCGGCCTGCGGATGGCCGACGGGCACCACGACCACCATGTCGTCCAGCCCGAGGTACCGGCGTTCCAGCCGTGGGTCCTCGGGAAGTCCCGGCGGTGCGTCGGTGACGACGGCGATGTCGAGATCGCCGGCGATCACGCGGTCGTGCAGCGCCGCGCTCAGGCCCGGCCGCAGGCTCCACCGCAGTGACCCGGCGTGCCTCAGCAGTTCCCGGACGGCCTCGGGAACCACTCCTGCGGCCAGGGAAGGCGTCGCGCCGACGGCCAGCGGCCGGTCGAACACCCCGCCACCGGCGTCCCGTACGGCACGCACGGCGCGGTCGGCCTCGTCGAGCGTGGCCAGGGCGTGGCGCCGGAACACCTCGCCCGCAGCCGTGGGGCGCACGCCGCGCGCATGACGCTCCACCAGCGGCACCCCGAGCTCCCTCTCCAGACCGGCGATCTGCCGGGAGACGGCCGACTGCGTGTGATGGAGCGCGGCAGCCGCCGCCGACAGCGAACCGAGCCGGCACACCGTCACAAAGGTCCGCCACACCGTCAGTTCCATGGCACCAGTATGACCTGCGGGTATGCGTGTCACGCAGGGCAGATCCGCGAGATCTGCGCTTGTCGCAGCCCTTGCCGTGCACCAGCCTGACGCCCATGACCTCACCGCACACGATCGCCGTCCTCGGGCTGGGACGCATGGGCGACGCGATCGCGACACGACTGGCCGCCGAGGACTGGGACGTCGTCGGCTGGACACGCTCCGGGCGCACATCGGGCGCCGTCCCGACGACCGCCGATCCGCACGAGGCCGTGGCGAAGGCCGGACTCGTCATCCTGGCGCTGTTCGACGGTCCGGCCTGCCGTCAGGTACTCGACGACGTGCGCAGCTCGCTGCGAACGGACGCGATCGTGGTGAACACCGGCACCATCGCCCCCGCCGAAGCAGCCGAGCTGGCACGGGAGTTCGGCGATTCCTATGTGCACGCGCCCGTCCTCGGCTCCGTGCCCGCGGCCTCGGCGGGCACCCTGCAGATCCTCACCGCCGCCCGCGAGGACACCCTCGATCGAGTCCGACCCGTGCTGGCGGCGCTCGGCACCGTGCGCCGCGTCGACGACGCCTGCACCGCGGCATCGCTCAAGCTGATCGCCAACAGCTGCCTCGCCGGGGCCGTCCTCGCACTGCGCGACTCACTGCGGCACTCCGACGCCCTCGGCCTGTCCCGCGCCCAGACGCTGGACATCCTCGAACTGGGCCGGCTCGGCGGGCTCGTGGCCCGCAAACGGCCCTTCCTGGTCGGCGGGCCGAGCGCCGGCGCCGCCGAGTTCACCATCGGTGCGCTGGCCAAGGACCTGGCGCTGCTGGCCGCCGCGTCGAACACCCCCCTGCACGGCGCAGCCCGTCTGGCCCAGGCCGCCGCCGACCCCGAGGCCGACATCGCCGTCGCCGCGACGGTCCCCGGCGTGCAGGACGCCGTGCTCGAACCGCTCCACGCCTACATCCGCGGACACGCAACCGGCGACCCCACCCACTTCCGCCACGCCTTCCTGCCCACCGCCCACATCGAAGGGATCCGGGACGGCTCGTTCGTCTCATGGCCCCTGGACGAGTACTGCGCCCTCTTCCCCGGCCGGCCCGCCCCGGACGAGCCGACGCGGTCCCGTCGTGTCGACACCGTCGACGTCCACGGCAGCGTCGCGACCGCGACCATGACGCTCGCGCACGGCGCGGACACCTTCACCGACATCTTCTTGCTGGCCCGTGTGGACGACGGCTGGCGCATCGCCAACAAGGTCTATCACCGCCGTAGTTGAAAGACCGGCTGCGGAGTTCAGGGAAGGCCGGCGTACCGATTATGATCTTGGTCATGTCTGTGCAGAACTCCGACAAGACCCTTTCCCGCAAGCAGAGGCTGCAGGAGAAGCAGCGTCGCCAGCTCGCGGTGGTGGACACCGTGGACAAGGCCGAGGCCAAGGTCCGCAAGGCCGAGCTCGAACTGGCCGTGGCCGTCACCGAGGCGGTGCAGGTGTTCGGCGACGAGCACGCGGCGTCCGAAGGACTGGACATGCCGGTCGCGGCGATTCGGCGCTTCCTCGGGATGGCGCAGGACGAAGCCGCCGGCGCAGGCGACGCACCCGAGGCCGTCGAAGGGGCCTGAGGCGCAGTCCGCGTCACAGCCCGCGTCCGACGACACACGGACGGACTGCTCCGACCCGGAACGACAGGACCGCCGCCTCCCGCGAGGCGGCGGTCCTGCCGTATGCCGAGCCCGATCGGGCGATGTCCGTCCGGCGACGGACCCTAGTCACATACGACCGTCGTCACTCGCGTGATGACGGTCTCCCTGATGACCTTGGTGACCCAGTGCCCGTTCTCGAAGACCTGCACGGTTTTGAGAACAGTCACCGGGACGTAGCGGATCTCGGTGTGACAGCCGGCCGCGGGGGCGGCGTGAGCCGCGCCGGAGCCGGCGAGCACACCTCCGCCTGCCAGCATCATCGCGGCGGCCGTCGCTGCGACAGCTCTGCGGATACGCATGGTGCATCACCTCGGATGTCGTCTGATGGCTGTGGCGTGGCCCCTGGAGAAGGCGGTCACCGCCAGTTCTGGTGCGGGTTGCCTGCCTGGCAGCCGATGGTGCGCAGACCGAACTGGCTGTCGTCCAGGCATTCGCCGGTCGCCTGGTTCTCCAGGGAGATCGCGCCGCCGCCGCGCTGCCACACCCACCAGCTCTGCTGCTTGGAGGAGTTGCAGGACCTGGTGTCGAGGGTGACTCCGTCGTCGTACAGGCAGCGACCGGTGGCGATGTTGCGGAACTGACGGGTGCCGTCGTTCCACACATGGACGCGCCAGTTCTGGAAGTCCTGGCTGTTGCAGCCGAAGCCGCGCAGACCGTAGGCGAAGCTGTCGTCGAGGCAGGAGCCGGTGGCGGCATTGCCGTAGTGCTCGACGGCGTCGGCCGCCTCGGCCGGTACGGCGAACGCGCCCAGCAGGGAAAGGGCGGCGGCTGCGGTGGCGATGCCGGCCTGGCGTCGCGCTGTGCGGCGCGGACGAGGGCGGGTGTTCGCGGAGTGGGGCATGTCGGGTCCATTCAGCAGGTGGGACGCCTGGAACTCAGTGCTCGACAGGGACGTGCTGTGCACCGCACGCCGTGCTGTCACGGGAACCATCCTGCTGACCTGCCGGATGGACTGACAGGTCACCGACCGTTCATCTGTGACCGGTCGACGGTGTCGGCTGCTCGCCCGGTCGCCGCATGCCGTGGGGGAGAGTGAGCTGACGGTCGATGCGAGGCCGGGCGTGTCCGGTGGGCGGGGTCAGCGCGTGCCGTGCGGGTCGCGCCCGTGGCCCAGCCGGTCGAGCTGTATGTCCACCTGATCCGCTTCCCGATCGCGTCCCTGCTGCCGGTACAGATGCCGTGCCTGCCGCCAGACGTCGAGGGCCCGGTCGTCGTGGCCCAGTGCGGCGTGGGTGTGACCGAGCCGTTCGAGTGTGTCGGCGGTCTCGTAGCTGTTGTCGAGGTCGCGGTAGAGGCTCATGGCCTGGAGATAGTGCCGGACGGCGTCGTGGTGCCGGCCGCTGTGGTGGTCGATGTAACCGAGGCTGTCCAGGGTCTGCGCCTGGCCGTTCACGTCCTGATGGTGCTGGTAGAGGGCGAGGGCCGACTGGCAGTGCTCGCGTGCGGTGTCGTGCTCTCCGAGACGCGCGGCGTACCAGCCCACGGCGTTGAGCGCGTTGGCCTCGCCGATCGGCTGGTCGAGGCCCCGGTACAGGGCGAGTGAGCGCCTGGCGTGCTCGAGAGCGCGCCGGCCGTCGGGCCAGATCGACGCGAGTGTGTAGTGCGCCTGGGCCTGCAGGGCGCGGTCGTTCCGCTGCTCGCTCAGGACGAGGGCCTGGTTCAACGCGGCGATCGCCTCCTGATGGTGCCCGAGCACGACGTGGGCACGGCCCAGCAGCCGATAGGCGAGTATCAGGGCGCCGGAGTCGGGCAGCCGGCCGGCGGAGTCCACGGCGATCCGCCACACGCCGAGCTGATCGTGGCGGTGACCTCGTCGGTAGTGGAAGTCGTACAGCGCCCACGCCAGCTGCCAGGCCGTGTGGTGGCAGGCATGTGCGACGGCGGTGCGCTGGGCGGCGAGCAGGTTCCTGTGCTCGGTGTCGAACCAGTCCATCGCGGCCGGGATGTCGGGCAGCGGCTCCGGGTCGCAGCCGGCCGGCGGCGGGGTGAGCTCGATGGGGTCGCGGTGGGAGTCGAGGAGACGGTCGGCGGCGTAGGCGGTGTGGGTGTAGAAGTCGAGCACCCGCCGCAACGCCGTTTCGCGTGTGCTGTCGGGCAGGCGGCGGGTGGTGGCGGCGTAGCGGCGGATGAGGTCGTGCATGCGGTAGCGGCCGCCGGCGTCCTGGTCGACCAGGGACGCCTGCTCCAGCCTGCGCAGCACGGCCCTGGTCCGGATCCGGCCGAGTCCGGTGAGGCTGGTGGCGGCAGGCAGACCGATGTCGGGCCCGGGTGCGGCCGCGAGCAGAGCGAACACCTCGGCCTCCTCGTCGGTCAACGCCCGGTGGGACAACGAGAGCACCGCGGGCAGGCTCGCGGCGGGATCGGCGTCATCCAGCAGGTCGAGTGCGCCGTCGCGCAGCTCGTCGGCCAGGCCGGCCAGGGACAGGTGGGGATGGGTGTGGGCGCGGCCGGCGACGATGCTCAGGGCCAGCGGGAACCCGCCGCACAGACCGATGAGGTCCTCGACCGCGGAGGGCTCGGCGGCGACGCGGTCGGCGCCGAGCCGGGCGACGAGAAGTCCGCGGGCCTCGGTGTCGGTGAGCGTGCCGACGGACAGGTGACGGGCGCCGTGGCCGGTGATCAGGCCCGACAGCCGGTTGCGGCTGGTGACCGCCACGGTGCAGGTGTCCCCGCCCGGCAGCAGTGACGTGACCTGGGCGGTGTCCGCGGCGTTGTCGAGCACCAGCAGCATCCGCTTGCCGGACACCAGGCTGCGGAACAGGGCCGCCTGAGCATGCGGGGCGACGGGGATGCGGTCGGGGTCGACGCCGAGTGCGTCGAGGAAGCCGCGGACCGCCACGGCCGGGTCCATGGGCTCGCTGTCGGGGCTGAAGCCCCGCAGGTCGACGAAGAGCTGCCCGTCGGGGAATCGGTAGGCGTTGCGGTGGGCCCAGTGCAGGGCCAGCCATGACTTGCCGACGCCGCCGGCCCCGGCGATCGCGGAGATGACCACAGGGGCCGCCCCGTCCGCAGCGGAGCGCAGCGCGGTGTCCAGCCGGTCCAGTTCATGGTGGCGGCCCACGAACGGCATCGGTGGGGCGGGCAGTTGGCGCGGGACCGGGAGGGCCGGGTGTTCTGCCGCGCCGGCCGCCGCGGCCAGCAGTTCTTCCAGTTCGGCCGGCCGTAGGTCGAGCGCGGAGGCCAGTTGACGCACCGACGCCAGCTGTGGGTTGCGCCGCTTGCCGGTCTCCATGCCGCGGATCGTGCTGACCGAGACGCCGGAACGCTCGGACAGCGCCTCCTGGGTGAGACCCGCGCGCAACCGGAGCCGACGGACCGTCGTCGCGAAGTCACCGTCCATGTGAACCTTCCTGGCAGACGGATCGATCACGGGCCGCCTGTCGTCTTCCCCCTGCACGACGACGGCTGAGATCGCCGCGTGATCGCCCCGCCGGAGCGGGATCCGGCCCTGAGGTGCGGGCCGGACCGTCGTGGACTGCCGTGCCGTGCGCCACCGCGCCCTGCGGCCGGCTCCCGCCTGATCAGGCTCCCGCCTCGTCCGGCCTTGCGGTCGGTGGTCGTGAGGCGGGGC
This sequence comes from Streptomyces sp. NPDC020597, assembly GCF_044335095.1. Taxonomy (NCBI): domain Bacteria; kingdom Bacillati; phylum Actinomycetota; class Actinomycetes; order Kitasatosporales; family Streptomycetaceae; genus Streptomyces; species Streptomyces sp. NPDC020597. The sequence goes on from NZ_JBIRUL010000014.1 coordinate 73,889, forward strand.
TGAGGGCCGGTGGCCGGCGTTCTGTCAGGTGCGGTGGGCGGACGGATCAGCGGGTGTGGGTGGTCCGGTGCTCGCTGAGAGAGGCGCAGTTGGAGCCGGTCACCTGTACGTAGGTGGTGGCGATGCTGCCGCCCCAGTCGACGCAGTGTCCCTTGCCGATGACGTAGGAGGGGCCCGCGTACGAGGTGTAGCTACCGTCGTCGTTGTCGCCCTCGTCGGTGTCGGGGACATAGATCCAGGCGGACATGGGCACCGCGGTGCCGGGGTTGTTGCGGATGGTGACGACGCAGTTGTTGCCGTTGGCGGCGTTGTACGTCAGGTAGATGGTGCCCAGTGAGCCGACGGCCGCGGAGTTCACGGTCTTGTAGCCGCTTCCGCAGACTTTCTGCGGTGTGGTGTTGGGTGCGGCGGAGGCGGGTGCTGCGAGAGCGGTCGTGGCCCCCAGCGACACAGCCGCCACGGCCGCGGCGCCCAACATGGAGTGAGTGAAGCGCATATTTCCCCCTTGTGTGCTTAGGAGTTCATTACTCCTGCCTTAAGTGACGGGCGTGGCCTGCGGATGGTTGTGCCGGAGTTACCGCCATTTTCGGTCGTAACTGGCGCTGCAAATGGCTGAGTTGAAGCACAACCGGAGGGCATTTTCATGGCCCGCCTCGGGGGAGCGGTCATCCGCCTGCGGCGTCCTCGGCCTCCCAGCGCAGCAGGTCGCCCGGCTGGCACTCAAGCACCTCGCAGAGCGCGGCGAGCGTCGCGAAGCGCACTGCCCGTGCGCGGCCGTTCTTGAGCACCGCGAGGTTGGCGGGCGTGATCCCTATGCGGTCCGCCAGTTCGCCCACGGACATTTTGCGCCTGGCCAGCATCACGTCGATGTCGACGGCGATCGGCATCAGATCACCCCGTCCAGCTCGGCCTGCATCCGAACGGCTTCGACGTCGCGCGCGACGGCCTGGGCGAGCAGCATCCGCAGCACGAGCACGATGAGCGCGATCCCGAGGATGGCCACCCCGATCCCGCCCATGATGACGGTGACACCCGGGTCGTCACGCTGGCCGGGCGCGTTGACGGCCGTCACCGCGAACCACAGAAGGGCGGCCGCGACGATCGCGCCGATCACTCCGTCCACGTACCGGAAGGCGGAGTGGGAGAACACCGTTCCGCGGCGCACCATCGACACCAGCCGCCAGACGCAGACCAGCGCGACCTGGACCGTGACCATGCCCAGCATCGTGATCACTCGCAGCGGCGTCAGGGGGAGGGACCCGTCTTCGGGGTCGGTGGCCAGCGCCCACACCATCGATGCCTGTACGAACAGGGTGCCGGTGAGCACCACCACGAGCACGGCGCGCAGCGCGCCCACTGTCAGTCTTCCCACGTCCCGTCCTTCCATCGAATCACGATGGAAACCTATCGATATTCGATAGTCTGGGCAAGAGGTGCGGGCGAGTGGACGGCGATCGCTCGGCGTGGTGCGAGGCGACGGAGCCCGCCCGGGGTACCTGGACGGCGCTTGCGCTGGAGTGCGCTCCAGGGCGTAGCGTCACGGACACCGCGGCACACGAGACCCGCACGACCCGGACCGCTCACGGGATGCCGGGAGGTGGAATCCATCGCTAGATGGATGAGGGCGCGGGCCTCGTGGCGGTCCGAACGACGAACGATGAACGAACAAGCAGGGAAAGGCTGGGATACGACATGCAGAAGCGCAGTCTGCGGGACCTCCAGGTATCGGCCGTAGGCCTGGGATGCATGGGCATGTCCGCCTTCTACGGATCCACCGATCGGGAGGAGAGCATCGCGACCGTCCGGCGCGGCCTCGAGCTCGGGGTGAACTTCCTCGACACCGCGCAGATGTACGGTCCGCTCACCAACGAGTCACTCGTCGGCGAAGCGATCCGAGGGCATCGCGAGGAGTATGTGATCGCGACGAAATTCAACTACCGGATGGACGACGCGGTACCCGGCGACATCAGCACGGTCGGCCCGCAGGACGGCTCGGCCGAGCATGTCCGCAGCTCGGTCCACGGTTCCCTGGAGCGGCTGGGCACCGACCACATCGACCTCTACTACCAGCACCGGGTCGACCCGAACGTCCCCATCGAGGAGACGGTCGGCGCGCTGGCCGAGCTGGTCGCCGAGGGAAAGGTGCGGTACATCGGTCTGAGCGAGGCGAGCGCGGAGACCATCCGGCGTGCCCACGCCGTGCACCCGGTCACGGCCGTGCAGAGCGAGTACTCGCTGTGGTCGCGGGACGTGGAGGCCGAGGTGCTGCCCGCCTGCCGTGAGCTGGGCATCGGTTTCGTCCCGTACTCACCGCTCGGCCGCGGCTTCCTCGCCGGGCGGTTCGCCTCGCTGGACGAGCTGGACGCGAACGACTGGCGCCGCGAGAACCCGCGCTTCCAGGACGCCAACCTGAAGGCGAACCTGCGGCTGGCGGAGAAGGTGAAGGAGATCGCCGCCGAGAAGGAGGTGACTCCGGCCCAGCTGGCCATCGCCTGGGTGCTGGCGCAGGGCGAGGATTTGGTGCCGATCCCGGGCACCAAGCGCCGGACCTACCTGGAGCAGAACGCCGCCGCGACCGCCATCGTGCTGACCGGGGACGACCTGGCCCGCATCGACGCGGAGCTGCCCGAGGCGGCAGGGCAGCGATACGACGAGGCGGGGATGCGCAGCGTCAATCGCTAGCACTGCGATCGGCGGGTTCACCACGGGGCCGTGACCGGTCCCGTGGTGCCGGTTGCCCGCAGGCTCAGCCGGTGTGGACGCGGGGGCGGCGGGCGCGGTCCGGCTCGGCCTCGCGCAGGACCTCGCGGGTGACCGGGGCGACCTCGCCCTGGCCGAAGAGGAAGAAGCGCAGGAAGTTGGCGAACGGGCCGCCCTCGGTCCACTCGAAGTAGATGTGCGGGACGCAGCCGGTCGAGTCGCGGACGTGCAGGAGCAGGGCGGCCAGGGCGTTGGAGACGGAGGAGGACTCCAGGGTCAGCACGCGGTAGCGGTTGTGCAGGACCTCACCGCGTACCGTCAGGCCGGACTCGAACTCGGAGGGGTCGGTCACCGTCACCTCGACGAAGACGAAGTCCTCCTGCTCCGGCATGTCGTTGTCGGCTCGGATCTGCTCGACCTTGTCGCGGTACTCGGCCTTGTCCCGCTGGTCCGGCTCGTTGGCGATGAACCGTATCTTCCGGCTGGCCATGTCCCGGATGAATCGTTCCGCCATGTCGTCCAGCGTCACGCTCGTCACGCGCAGCTCGAAGGCTCGGGCCAGCCTGGAGAGCAGCGAGACGATGATGATGCCGGCGATGAAGCAGGCGCCGATCTTGACGCCGTCGGGGCGCTCGATGACGTTCGCGACGGTGACGTACAGGAACACCGCGGAGATGAGGGCGAAGCCGATCGTCCAGCCCCGCTGGCCGGCCTTGCGGGCGGCGATGGTCACCGCGATGGCGGCGGAGCTGATGAGGACCAGCACGCCGGTGGCGTACGCGCCGCCCTGGGCGTCGACGTCGGCGTCGAAGATCCACGTGACGAGGAAGCCGATGAGGGTGAAGACGATGACCATCGGGCGCACGGCCCGCGCCCAGTGCGGGGCCATGCCGTAGCGGGGCAGATAGCGTGGCATGAGGTTGAGCAGGCCGGCCATGGCGGAGGCGCCCGCGAACCACAGGATGGCGATGGTCGAGATGTCGTAGACCGTGCCGAACGTGTTGCCCAGGTATTCGTGGGCGAGGTAGGCGAGGGCGCGCCCGTTGGCCGGGCCTCCGGACTCGAAGTCCTTCTCCGGGATGAGGAGGGTGGTGATGAAGCTGGTGGCGATCAGGAAGACGCTCATGATGAGCGCGGCGGTCGTCAGCAGTTTCTTGGTGTCGCGGATCCGTCCTCGGGGGTTTTCCTCCGTGTCGCCGTCGTCGCCCTTCACATGGGGCATGACCGCGACGCCGGTCTCGAAGCCGGACAGGCCCAGCGCCAGCTTGGGGAAGACGAGCAGCGCCACGCCGACCATGACGAAGGCGTTGCCGTGCTCGGCGGTGAGCGCGTCGGCCCAGTCGGTGATCACATGACCCGCTGTGGCGACGTGCCACATGCCGACGACGACTACCACGACGTTCAGTGCGAGGTAGACGCCCACCAGGGCGACCGCGACGCCGATCGCTTCCAGGAAGCCCTTGAGGAACACCGCCCCGAGCAGGGCGACCAGGATCAGGGTGATCAGCAACTGCTTGTCGTGCAGCGAGCTGGTCAGATGCGGGTTCTCGACGAGATGAGTCGAGGCGTCGGCCGCCGAAAGAGTGATGGTGATCAGGAAGTCGGTGGCGGCGAAGCCCAGCAGGGTCAGGACGAAGAGCTTGCCCTTCCAGAAGGACAGCAGCCGCTCGAGCATCGAGATCGAGCCCTCGCCGTGCGGACTCTCCTCCGCCACCCGACGGTAGACCGGGAGGGCGCCGACCAGGGTGACGAGGACGAGGACGATCGTCGCGATCGGAGAGAGCAGACCGGCGGCGAGGGCGGCGATGCCTGGCTGGTAGCCGAGGGTGGAGAAGTAGTCGACGCCGGTCAGGCACATCACCCGGTACCAGGGCTGGCCCTTGTGCGGGGCCTCGGGCGCGGAGTGTGGGCCGGTGTGGCCGCCGGACCTGCCCATGTCGGACAGGCCCTCGAGCATCCACGTCCGCAGACGGCTCGGCGGCGGGTGTTCGGTGGTGGCCATCGGCGTGCTCCCGGGGTGCGGTTCGGCGTGTGGTTTCGGCCATCACGCGGACGGCGGTATCAGCGTATGCAGGGAGTGACCTGCCGGCCGAGGGATGGATCACACGGCGGCGTCAGGGATGCGTTAAGACCGGCCGTGGCACGTCGGCGGCCCGTCATGCGGCGGCCGTATCGTGCGCACGCCGTGCGGTGCGAGGAACGCATCCGAGGTCAGGGCGGCGGCAAGGTCGTCGGCTCCGGGGCCGTCGTCCGGTACGCCGCCGTCGACGAGAACCTCATCGCCTGGGTCACCGACGCCAAGGGTGCCGTCCGTCGTGAGGCTTGGTGGCATCTGGCGCCACCGTGTGCCATCCGGAGCCATCAGGTGCCACCGAAGGGTCGGCAGGGTGTGTGGCGCCATGATGGCTCACGAGGGATGTCAGAAGGTTTCCGCAGGTCAGAGTGGTCACGCGCGATACCGGTTCGCTCGGTGACGCCATGCGCCTTGCGTGTGGCGTCACAGTGGTGCCATGATGGCGTTATGGACCTCACCCCGTACGTCGACTCCCTCCGCCGTGAGCTCGCGGTGGCCGCCCAGGCCGGCGGCGAAGAAGCCCGCGAGCTGGCCGAGAGGCTCACCGCGCCCCTGGAGTCCGCCACCCGGCTGACGATGCTCAACGTGCTCTCCGCCGCGATGGACGAGATCACCCGCGACCTCGCCCCGGGTTCGGTCGACGTACGGCTGCGCGGGCTCGACCCCGACTTCGTGGTCACCCCGCCGCCCACCTACGGCGGCACCGTCGCGGAGCCGGCCACGCCTGCCGAGCCGCTGGGCGCCCCGGCGTCGGTCGACCTCGACGAAGGCGGCACGGCTCGCGTCAACCTGCGTCTGCCGGCCCACCTCAAGGGCCGCGCCGAAGAGGCCGCCGCCCGCGACGGCCTGTCGGTCAACGCGTGGCTGGTGCGCACCGTGTCGGCGGCGCTCGACGGCGGAGCCCGGTCACGTAGCCCGGAGAAGACCCAGACCGTCGGACAGAGCTTCACGGGCTGGGTGCGCTGATCGCGTCCCCGCCCCTCCTGCCCACCCCTGCCACGTCAGCCCCACCGTTCGAACCGCTCCAACCGCTGCATGCGCACCACTTCACCCATGCCCCGTTCACCAGCGGGGACAGCCCAAGGACCCAAGAGGACGGGACAGCCATGCCTTCTTTCGACACTCCCGAACCGATTTCGGTTACCGCCTACGTGTACGCCGGTTCGATCCAGTTCACCGCCGGCGACCGCCTCGACACCGTCGTCGAGGTGCTACCCCGCGACCCGAAGAAGGACCTGGACGTACGCACGGCCGAGCAGACCGAGGTCGGCTGCACGGGCGGCGTCCTGACCGTCACCACGCCCAAGGCCAATCTGCTCGGACGTGGCGGCACCGTCGACGTGACGGTGGAGCTGCCCACCGGGTCCGGCGTCGACGTGACGGGCGCCGGGGTCAGGGTGCTCAGCGAGGGCCGGCTCGGCGAGGTGCGCGTGAAGACCTCGGCCGGCGACGTCCGCCTCGACACCACCGGCCCGCTGCAACTGAAGGCGTCGCACGGTTCGACCATCGTCGACCGGGTCGAGGGCAGGGCCGACATCACCAGCAGCACCGGCGACGTGCGCGTCGGCCTCGTCGACGGCCCCGCCGTCCTGAAGAACTCGCACGGTGCCATGACCGTGGGCGCCGTGACCGGCGAGCTGCGGGTGAACGGTGCCAATGGTGCCATCGACATTCGGCGTGCCGAGGCGTCGGTCACCGGCACCACCACGAACGGACTCCTCCGCGTCGCCGAAGTCAGCCGCGGCGAAGTCCGGTTGGAGACCTCCAACGGCTCGATCGAGGTCGGCATCCGCGAGGGAGCTGCCGCCTGGCTCGACGTCAGCTCGAACCGAGGGCAGGTGCGCAACGCGCTCGCCGCGTCCGAGCCCCCGGAGTCGGCCGCGGACGTCGTCAAGCTTCACGCGCGGACCAACTGGGGCAACATCGACGTCCTGCGTGCCAAGGTCTGAGGACCTTCACCCGCTGCCGGGTCCCCCTGTCGAATTCCCGACTCTTCGCATCACTCCATCACTTCAGTCTTCGCCCAGGAGGGCCACATGCCTTTCTCTGTCATGCCCACATCCAATTCAGGTGGCGATCGCGCGCCGTCGGCCGCCATCTCCGCCGCCGGGTTGCGAAAGTCCTACGGCGACAAGATCGTCCTCGACGGAATCGACCTGCACATCCCGGCCGGGTCGGTGTTCGCGCTGCTCGGACCGAACGGCGCAGGCAAGACCACCGCCGTCAAGATCCTCTCCACCCTCATCACCGCCGACGGCGGGCAGGCCCAGGTGGCCGGACACGACGTCACCACGTCACCGGACGGGGTCCGCGCGGCGATCGGCGTCACCGGGCAGTTCTCCGCCGTCGACGGCCTCATCACCGGCGAGGAGAACATGCTTCTCATGGCCGACCTGCACCACCTGCCCAGGCGCGAGGGGCGGCGGGTCGCCACCGAACTGCTCGAGCGCTTCGACCTCGCCGAGGCGGCGGGGAAGCCCGCCTCCACCTACTCGGGTGGCATGAAGCGCCGGCTCGACATCGCCATGACGCTGGTCGGGGACCCCAGGATCATCTTCCTCGACGAACCGACCACCGGCCTCGACCCGCGCTCCCGCCACACCATGTGGCAGATCATCCGTGAACTCGTCGCCGACGGAGTCACCGTCTTCCTCACCACCCAGTACCTGCAGGAGGCCGACGAACTCGCCGACCGCATCGCGGTGCTGAACGACGGCAGGATCGCCGCCGAGGGCACCGCCGACGAGTTGAAGCGCATGATCCCCGGCGGCCACGTCCGGCTCCGCTTCACCGAACCGGCCGCCTACCGGTCCGCCGCATCCGCGCTGTCCGACGCCACGCGGGACGACGAGGCGCTGGCGCTGCGGATCCCCGGCGACGGCAGCCAGCGCGAACTGCGTTCCCTCCTCGACCGGCTGGACTCGGCCGGCGTCGAGGCGGACGAACTGACCGTGCACACCCCAGACCTCGACGACGTGTTCTTCGCCCTCACCGCCCCCGCCGACATCGCCGACCAGCCCAAGGAGACCGCCCGATGAGCACCTCCCTGACTCCCGCCCGCCCGGCCCGGATCTCCCTCGCCGTCCGCGACTCGACCACGATGCTGCGCCGTAATCTGCTGCACGCGTGGCGCTACCCGTCCGCGACCCTGAACCTGCTGCTCACACCGATCATGATGTTGCTGCTCTTCGTCTACATCTTCGGCGACGTGATGAGCGCGGGCATCGGCGGCGGCGGTGCGGACCGCTCCGAGTACATCGCCTACATCGTCCCGGGCATTCTGATGATGACCATCGGCAGCACCGTGATCGGGGCCGCCGTGTACATCTCCATGGACATGAACGAGGGCCTCATCGCCCGCTTCCGCACCATGGCGGTCTACCGTGGCTCCGTGATCGTCGGACACGTCGTCGGCAGTGTGGTGCAGTGCCTCGCCAGCGTGGTCCTCGTCGGAGCCGTCGGCGTGGCCATCGGCTTCCGGTCCACGGACGCCACCCTCCTGGAGTGGCTCGCGGCGTTCGGGCTGCTGGCGCTGTTCGCCCTGGCGCTCACCTGGATCGCGATCGGGCTGGGCATGGCCAGCCCGAACCCCGAGGCGGCCAGCAACAGTGCGATGCCGCTGATCCTCCTGCCGCTCGTGTCCAGCGCCTTCATCCCGGCCGACACGATGCCCGGCTGGTTCCGGCCGATCGCCGAGTACCAGCCGTTCACTCCGGCCATCGAGACCCTGCGCGGCCTGCTGCTCGGAACCGAGATCGGCAACAACGGGTGGATCGCGATCGCCTGGTGCGCCGGCCTGATCGTGCTCGGCTACCGCTGGTCCACGGCGCAGTTCAACCGCGATCCCGAGTAAGTCCCCTGACGGCGCGCGCCGTACCGCGCGGGGACGCAGGTGTCAGGCGGCCCCGCCGCACTCAACCCCACGAAGACAGAAGGGCCTTGCCGCCCGGCCGACTCCAGGCCGGGCGGCTCGCCTCTGTGCGGCGGGCCGGGTCGACCCGGCGCGGCCGCCCTCGGGTCAGGCGCGGACGGCGACTGCCTCCACTTCGAACAGGACGTCGGGAGCGGCCAGGCTCGCGACACCGATGAGGGTCTGTACGGGCGGTTCGGTGCCCCAGGCCGCCCGCACGGCCGCGGCGATCGGTCCCAGCCTGCTCACGTCGTGGTTCACCACATACGTCCTGAGCTGGACGACGTGGCCGAGGTCGAGCCCATGGGCGGCGAGGGCCACGCCGATGTTGTGAAACGTACGCTGGACCTGCTCGGTGAAGTCGGCGGAGACGACAGCGCCGTCCGGGCCCGACCCGTACTGACCCGACACCAGCACCAGTTCGGTCCTTGCCGGGACGGCGACGGTGTGGCTGTACCCGAACGGAACCGGGTCGTGCAGACCTTCCGGATTGAGCAGGGCGGGGGCTGTGCGGATCGCCTCTTGGGGGCGCTGGGTCTGTGTCATGCCGGTAAGCCTCGCAACGCATACACGACATCGTGTGTCACGTATTCCTGTAGCGTTTTCGGATGCGCGCCGACCGGTTGGTATCGCTGGTACTGCTTCTGCGGCAGCACGGTCGACTGTCCGCGGCCACGCTGGCACGAGAACTGGAGGTGTCCACCCGCACCGTCCTGCGCGACATCGAGGCGCTGTCGGCGGCCGGTGTCCCGGTCTACGCCGAGCGCGGTCGGCACGGCGGTTTCACGCTGTTGCCCGGCTTTCACACCGAGCTCACCGGGCTGAACCATGATGAGGCGCTCGCCCTGCTGGTTGCCGGGTCTCGCCCCGGCGCGCAGGCGTTCGGCCTCGGTTCGGCGCTCGCGTCGGCCATGCGCAAGGTGGTGGACGCGTTGCCCGAAAGTCATCGGGCCATCGCGGCCGGCGCGGCGCAGCGCGTGCTCATCGACCCGGAGACCGACCTCCTCGCGCGCTGGCTGGCCGCCGCCGAGGAGGTGCCCGACACCGTGGTCACCGAGGTCCGGCGCGCGGTGTTCGGCGGACACAAGCTGCGCATCCACTATGCGGCCGTCGACCAGAGCCCGAAGTGGCGCACGGTCGACCCGATCGGCCTGGTCACCGCTCGCGACCAGGGCTACCTGCTGGCCACCCGATCGGGCACGGAGCGCACCTACCGGCTGTCCCGGATCCTGGCCGCGGAGGAACTCGCCGAACCGGCCGTGCGGTCCGACCGCGTTGACCTGGACCGCGTCTGGCAGGAACGCAGCACACGGTTTCGCTCCGGTGGCGACCAGGTCACCGTGCTGGTTCGGGTGAGCCCGACGCGGCGGAAGGATCTGGAGGGCACCGCGTTGGCGGTCGTCGCCGAAGTGCCGGACACCGACGGATGGTTGCGGGTGGAGGCCACCTTCCAGGACGCGCGGCACGCCGAATGGGCCCTGTGGCAGCTCGCGACAGACGCCGAGGCACTGGCCCCGCACTGGCTGCGCGACTCCCTGCGGGAGCGTGCCGCCACGATCGCGAGCCGTTACGAAGTGTGATCCCGATGGGGTCGGTGAGTCGGTGAGTCGGTGAGCGATGAGTCGGTGGGTCGCTGCGGCGCTGACGCGCTGACGCGCTGACGCGCTGACGCGAGCTCCTGCGCAGGCGGCCGCCCTGGACGCCCTCGACGACCGGGCCCTCCCGGCGTCAAAGGCGCTCGGTTTCTCGGGACACGACTGTGGGCCCCGGGTTCTCCCCGGGGCCCACGGAGCCGTTGTCGAGGGCTACCAGCGGTACCAGCGGCCCCTGCGGCCGCCGGTGTCGGCGCTGCGCATGACGAAACCGAGCAGCCAGACCGCCAGCACGATGACGGCGATCCACCACAGTGCCTTGAGCGCGAATCCCGCGCCGAAGAGGACCAGAGCCAGCAGAAGAACGAGAAGCAGGGGAACCATAGTTATCAACCTCCGTTGGTCCGCTTGCCCGGCGAATCGAAGAACACGCAGCGGATTCCCCTCGTTTCTGCATCATTCTGGCGGGTACCGTTCCGTGTTGCCCCACGGCCGCCGCCGCGGTCGGTGAGGGACGGCCCCTACGTGGCGGGGGAGTCCTTCGAGCGGAGGGCGGCTCGGAGCGCGGAGCGCACGCCGGTGGTGACCACGGTGATCAGGCACAGAGCGATGACGGTCTCGGCCCACAAGAAGGCGAACCAGTCCAGCACGCAGCCGATCGGGGGTGAGCCGGGGGCGGTGTTGCGGAACGCGGCGAGAGCGAACAGCGTGGCTGCCATCCAGGCCAGGGCAGGCCAGACCAGGCCCTCGCCGCGGGTCGCCAGGAACCAGGATCCGAGCAGCACGGACCCCGCCAGCGCCCACATCACGACCATCATGAACACCGCGAAGACGAGCAGACTGCCCGATCGGGACAGCTTCAGCCCCACGGCGGCCTCCTGCCCGGACGCCGTGGGTGTCGTGGAGACGGAGAAGAGAGTGGCGGCGTTGGAGAAGAGCATCCGCGCCGGCACGGGGTCGCCGTCCATCAGCGCCCAGAACTCGATGTCGGTCTCGTAGGTGTCGAAGGGGTAGTCGCTGATCGATCCACCGGTGAGCGCGACCTGCACGTCCTTGGGCGCGAGCCGCTCATGTGCCCGGTACGTCAGGTCGCTGAGGGTCGCCACCGAGGTCTGGAGACTCAGATCGGAAACCGGCGCGGTCCCGGAATCCTCACCGAGAGCGCCGCGCGGTGTGACCCGGATGCGCAGCACGAGCTCCCTGGCCGCGGCGTCGACGCTCTGGACGGTGGCCTCCACGTCCACCCGGTCGGCGGCCCGGGATCCGACCGTGTGCACCGTGTCGATCGCCTCCCGTTCGGTGTACTGCAGCCACGATCCCACGGACACCGCCGCCAGGATCAGGCCCGCGAGGAGAAGCATGATCGGCAGGATCGACACCCGGTAGAAGCTGGGCGGTCGAGACGGTCGCGGCGAGCGGGTGGGCGGGGCCATGGTGACTCCGACGAGGGGAGAAGGACAGGGGCTGGTTCCGCCCGGTGCGGGGAGCGGACCCTTCGTCCGCGGTGTGCGAGGGGGAGGGGCGTGTCGGTTCCCCGACCGGCATGGCGGTGCATGAAGTGACACTCCGTCAGCAGCCACCCACTGTAGGTGTCGAGTCGCCTTTCGCGGCGGAGGCCGAGGCCGGGGCACGGGAAAAAATCGAGCACGCAATCCGCCGGGGGTGACATCCTGGGGCTCGTGCCGGCCCGTAACCGCAGACTGCCGCGCGACATGTCGTGGCCGCTCACCGCATCCGACATCCGCGCCGCCCTCGGCGAACAGGTTGCCGACGCTGCCGACGTGGGCTTCGGCGACCGGCCGCCCAGCGACGGAACGCTCCTGTGCGTCGAATGGACTCCGCCGATCTCGTCCAACTACGGCAGCGGCATTCACCCCACTCTGTGGAACAGCTTCCGCATCCGGGTCATGCCGCTTCCGTCCATCGAACGGGCCGCGGCCCGCCGCGTCCTGCAGGAGCACGCCCTGCCCGAGCTCGCCGCATGGATCAGCGCCGCGCGGCGGGCTCCCGAGGGCTGGACCCTGACGCGACGCAGCCGATCCTGGCGAACGGCCGGAGACGCCGTCGTCTCCAGGGACGACGGGGAACCCTACCGTTGACGAATTGTCGCCGGGTCAACGCTCGCCGAGGCAGGACGACCTCGACCTCACCGTGATCGCTGCTCCTGCCCGCGGTCCGCAGCACGCCGGGGGAGGAGTTCAGCCGTCGAGCTCGGTGAAGAGGGTCAGTGGCAGACGTGGTGCCGCTGTCGGCCGCAGATGGCGCGGGAGTTCGGGATCGTGGGCATGTGCGGTAGGCAGGGAGCGAACTCGAAGGCGTGCACGCGGTCAGGAGCCCGTCGGCGTCAGGTCCTGCAAGCCCACCACCCGCAGCAACTGCAAGCGCTCGTACGACTGCGTGCCCGGGCGGGCCGTGTGGATGACGAGCTGCTGGTTGTGGTCGGAGTTGACGAGGACCTCGCAGTCGAGTTCGAGGATGCCGATCGTAGGGTGCCGGAAGCGTTTCGTGGAGGCGCGGCGTACGGCGACGTGGTGTTCGTCCCAGAGGCGGGCGAACTCCTCGCTCGCGGCGCGCAGTTCGGCGACGAGGGCGTCAGGTTCGGGGTCCGTGGGGCGGGCCGAGGCCACCGCTCGCAGGCCGGCGACCTGCTCGCGGGCGCGCTCCGGGCGGTCCTCGGGCGGGAACAGCTCCTGGGCCGCCGGGTCCAGGAAGAAGCGGCGGATCATGTTGCGTCCTCGGGGCGGACGGGCGAGGACGTCTCCGCTCAGCGCCCGCGACAGCGCGTTCTGGGCCAGGACCTCGCCGCAGTCGGTCGCCACCATCGCCGGGGTGTCGTCCAGCCGGTCCAGCACCAGGAGCAGGCCCGGGCGCACGTGCGTGCTGGTCGCCTCCCGGCGCGGCGGCTGTTCACCGGTGAGGTGGAAGAGGTGGTCGCGTTCGTCCTCCGTCAGGCGCAGGGCGCGGGCCAGCGCGGTGAGCATCTGGCGGGACGGACGCGGGCCCCGGGACTGTTCCAGCCGGGTGTAGTAGTCCACGGACATGCCGGCCAGCTGGGCCACCTCCTCGCGGCGCAGCCCTGGCGTACGGCGGCGGGCTCCGGCCGTGAGGCCCACGTCGGAGGGGTCCAGGCGGGCGCGAGCGCGGCGCAGGAAGTCGGCGAGTTCGGCTCGGTTCACCTCTCCAGGGTGCGGGAGGCCGGCCGGCTTATCCAGGGACTGGCGATCCCCTGATGAAGAGGTCTCTCGCCGTCGTCCCCGCGTCGGCCGAGGCTGGTCGTCAACGACAGGCGACACAGTGAGTGAGGAGCACATCATGCTGACTTTGGTGACCGGTACGACGGGACAGGTCGGACGCCGCTTCGTGCCGAGGCTGCTGGTCCAGCGGCAGCCGGGCGAGCAGGTGCGGGTCCTGGTGCGGGACGCGGCCCGCGGCGAGCGCTTCGCGGAGCTGGGCGCCCAGGTCGCCGTGGGAGACATGCGCGACGAGGAGACGCTCGGCAAGGCGCTCGTCGGCGTGGGCGCCGTCGTGAACGTCGCCGCCTCCTTCCGCGGGGTGTCGGACGAGGAGGCGTGGGCCGTCAACCGGGACGCCGCGGTGGCCCTGGGCCGCGCCGCGCAGGCCTCCGGTGTGGAGCGGTTCGTGCAGGTCAGCACGAACAACGTGTACGGCGTCGGACGGGGCCGCCCGCTGACCGAGGAGGACGAGAGCCGGCCGGGCGGCGCGATGTGGGGCGCCTACCCCGAGTCCAAGGCCGAGGCCGAGCGCGAACTGCTCGCGCTCAAGGGCCTGGACGTCCGCATCGGACGGCTCCCCTTCGTCTACGGCGAGGGCGACCCGCACCTCGCCAACTCCTTGCATTGGGCAGCTCGTTGGGCTCCGCACCAGCGCCTGCAGATGGCCCACCACGCTGACGTCGCTCAGGGCCTGCTGCGTCTGCTGTACGCGCCGGGCATCGCCGGCCGGATCTACAACATCGCCGATGACGCCCCCGTCACGACGGTCGAGCTCTACCAGCTCAACGGCGTCGGGGTGCCCGCCGGGCTCCACGAGCTCACGGACCCCGACCCGTGGTTCGGGATCGTGTCCAACCAGCGGATCCGCCGGGAGCTCGGCTTCCGGCCGATCTACCCGAGCGTCTGGACGGCCCGGGACGCCGGAGCCCTGTGACGGTCACTGCGCCCGGCCGGTCCACCCCTCTGACCCGCCCCACCGGCACCGCCCCCACCGCCGCACTCACGGCCACCACCAGTAGCACTCGGTAGCCGCCCGGGTACGTCACGATCCGGCCCGCGCCGCCCGCCGGGGCCGGTCACCCGGCGGCGGCCAGGCGATGCTCGAGCTCCTCCTGCGAGACGTCCTCCAGGTGGGTCAGGAACACCCACATGTGCCCCGAAGGATCCTTGACGACGGCGGTGCGGTCACCGTGGAACATGTCCGTCGGGGGTTGGAGGATCTCGGCGCCGGCCGCCTCGGCGCGCTCCGCCAGACCGTCGACGTCCGGTACGAAGACGTGCAGCATGACGGAGGTGCCTCCGCCGAGCGAGGCGGGTGCGGCGAACGGGGAGGCGCCCGTCTCCGGGCCGGCGTCGCCCAGCATCAGGACCGACCGTCCGACGGTGATCTCGGCGTGCAGGATTCCGCCGCCCGGAGCGTCGATCCGGAAGTCCTCACGGGCCCCGAACGCCCGCTGGTAGAAGTCGATCGCCGCGGCGGCGTCGTCGACCATGATGTGCGGGATCACGGCATAGCGGTAGCGGTCGGGGATCTCGACAAGGGCGGTTCGCTCGGTCACGGCGAACCTCTCCGCATGGTGCCGCCGGTCGGATTCCCGCGGCTCTGGAAGGAACCTAGAAGCTCAAGTCCGGTTGAGGTCAAGACCGGGTCGGCCGACCCCCTCGGCGCTCCGGTCAGGAATCCAGCAACTCCCGGCGGGGCTCCCGCGGCGGCGCCTGCTCGTGCGGGGCCGACGCACGGCGTCGGCGCAGCGCGGCGCCTTCCGAGCCGAGGAACAGTCCCAGGGCCAGGGCGGGAATCGCCCAGCCCGCCCGGTCCAGGAGATCCGGTGTGTCCGTCGTGGCGCGAGCCCTGGTGGTCGTCCCGACGGCGCCGGCCCCGGATTCCGGCGGTGCGGCGGTCGGGGTCGCTGCGTCCCGCGGTGCTCCGGGGGGCGTGCGCAACAGCCCGAGGCCGCGGAGCAGCGCCCGCAGCTCCTCCGACTGCTTCGCCCTGTGCCAGCCCCCGACGCCCGAAGAGAGGGCGTCCTGAGCGACGTTCAGCGTCGTGTGGATCCAGACGTCCTTGGTGTCGGGCGTGGACGCGTACAGCCGGTCCGTCCGCCACGGCCGGGCGTCCGGGAGCATCCACGACACGGTGACCATGTCGCCGATCTGGTTCATCCAGGTGGCCTCCGCCCCCCAGTCCGGAGCCTCCTCCCGGCTCACGCCGCGCTCGGATCCGGTCTGTGCGACCAGCTTCTCCATGAGGGCGTACTTCTCGTCCGTGCCGTACAACGACGCTGTCCGCCGGCTGGTCGGCGAGACCAGCAGTGCGCTGGCCGGCCCGCCCGCAGCGGCGGGCGGTGCCATCACCAGAAGCAGGAGCAGCGCGGCCGTCAACGCGCCCGTCGCTGCCGCCCATTGTCGCAGTCCACGCATCCGACACCCCGATCCGTCGCCGTGCGGGCCGTCCGCACTCGCCGAGCCACTTCGGGTACACCGACCGATCCGCCGGGGTTCCCGTCCCGGCGATGCCGGTCAGCGCAGTGACTCGGCGATCTCCCGCGCCCGCTCCTTCGACGTCACGCCCTCCAGCCGCAGGGTGAACGCGTCGTCGTGGACCCACAGCAAGGTGGGTCCCGCCGTGCGCTCGGAGAGGGTGAGGCGGGAGCCGTCCGCCGTGGTCATCGGCAGGCGCAGAAGGTGTGGCTGCGGGAACCACAGGGCGCTGCCCGGCACCCCGGTCAACCGGACCCACTCGACCGCCTGCTCACTCGCCACGGTCTTGCCGTACTCGGGCGCCGGCCGGGCCGCGTACTCGTCGAGCCGGACGGTGCGGCCCCGTTCGTCCCAGCAGAGGGTGATCACGAAGCGGTCCTTCGGCGTACGCGTCACGGACACCGCGTCCGGGGCGCCCAGCACGCCCGGCACGAGCGGGGCGAACCCTGCCCGCCGCCCGGCCTCGGCGAGGGTGACCGGACGAGGGCAGCCCGGCACTCTCGCTCCCGGTGACGGCGACGCCGACGGGTCGTACCGCACCTCGACCCCGCCGAAGTCGAACCAGTCCGCGACCGCCGCTCGCACCGCAGGGGTCAGGACGAGGACGGCGAGCAGCCCGCACAGCGCGGCCGCGAGCATGCGCAGACGCAGCCCGGCCCGCCGGCGCAGTTCCCGCAGCCGCTCACCGGCGCCCCGTGGCACGACCACCGGGGTCGGTACCCGTTCGTCGGCCAGCCGCTGCAGGACCCGCTCGGCCATGGTCTCGCCTTCGTCGCTCTGCGACGGCCGGTCCAGCATCCGCCCCAGGGCCCGCAGTTCCCCGGGCAGTCGGACGTCACCACGGGCGCCCTCCGTGACCCGGCCACCCCCGCGCCGCTCGTGCTCCTCGTGTCCGTCGGGCCCTTGCGGCCTGCCCGGCTCACTCATCCCCCTCACCTCCCCCCTCCTCGCCGAGGGACCGGCCCGGTTCCCACTCCGGCAGCAGACGGCACAGTTTGCGCAGCGCCCGGCTCAGGCGGGACTTCACGGTGCCCCGGGGCCAGCCGAGGGCCGCCGCCGTCTCGGGCTCGTCCATTTCCAGCAGGTAGCGGTAGGTGACGACCAGTCGGTGATCCTCGCTCAGCTTCTCCAGGGCGCCCAGGAGCGCGACGCGGCGCTCGCTCGCCAGCGCGGCGACGGCGGGGTCGGCCGAGGAGCACTTCGGCGGCTCGGCCTCGATGAAGGCCGCCTCACGGTCGGCCAGAGACCGTTGGCGCCCGGCAGTCCGCACCGTGTTCCTCGTCTCGTTGGCCACGATCGACAGCAGCCACGGCCGGAACGCGGAGCCGTCCCGGAAGCGGCCCAGTGCGCAGTACGCCTTGAAGAACGCCTGCTGTACGACGTCCTCCGCGTCCGCCCCGGCGCCGAGTGCCCGGGCCGCCCGCAGGGCGATGCCCGTGTGGGCGCGCACCAGCTCCGCGTACGCCTCCGGCGTGCCGGCGCGTACGCGTGCGATCACCGCGGCCTCGTCGACGGTGCGGCCCCCCTCCCGCGTTCTCACACCCTGCGTACACCGCCCGCGGCGGATCGGTTCCCGTCCTGGCCCGTCCGCTTCAGGGCGGCGTCGGCTCCGGGACGGCCGCTCTCTGCGGGGGTGGAGGACGGCCTGGAGGGCAGGAGCCGTCGTGGCGGCGCGATCCGGGTGCGGCCCTCACCGCGTCGCTCTGCCGTCGCCCGGGTGGTACGGCGGTGACGGCGCGTTCCAGACGGCGTCGTGCCGGCTGAGTTCGCGGCCCTGCCGGGGTGGGAGGGCCTGCGTCACGACGTCCAGGAGAGCGCGGGCCTCGAAGGGGTCGCCGCAGCAGTCCCCGTGCGTGTCGTCCCACTCGTAGTCGTGCCACAGCCGGCGCTCGGGGCGGTGGACGTAGTCCTTCCACATGCGCAGGGCCGCGCCGACGTCTCCTTCACCCATGTAGTTGCGGCTGCGTTCGAGGGCGTGGATCTGGGACAGTGCGCGCGAGGACAAGCCGTCGACGACCGTCGCCTTTCCTCGTGTCCGACGCCGGGGCGCGCCGGCCCGGACGTGTGCCGGCCGCCTACGCGGCATGGACCTTTCGGTTCTTCGCCATGCCGTACATCGTGACCTCGACCGGCCACGGTGTCGAACGCGTTGATGCGCCAGGGGACCGCCGACGGGATCGCCGGACGTACACCTGGGGCGATCTGACGACTTGTCGACACGGGTCGAGGCCGCACCGTCTCCGGATATCGGTGCCCTCCTTCGCTGACACAGCGACTCCTGGCGTCCGTATTCGTTGTCAGGACAGCGGCCAGGCACGCTGGACAAGGTGAGTGCCTGGCGGAACACAGGAGAGCAGGCGCGCATGAACCCCAGTGCTCACATCGAGGCCGTCTACGCACAGGTCTGCCGGCGCAACGCCGGCGAGAGCGAGTTTCACCAGGCGGTGGGAGAGGTGCTGCACACGCTGGCGCCGGCGTTGGAGGCGCATCCGGAGTACGTCGACGCGGTGATCGCCGAGCGGCTGTGCGAGCCCGAACGGCAGCTGATCTTCCGGGTGCCGTGGGTGGACGACGCGGGGCGGGTGCAGGTGAACCGCGGCTTCCGGGTGGAGTTCAGCAGCGCCCTCGGTCCCTACAAGGGCGGTCTGCGCTTCCACCCGAGCGTGAACCTCGGCATCGTGAAGTTCCTGGGCTTCGAGCAGATCTTCAAGAACGCGCTGACCGGACTGGCCATCGGCGGCGGCAAGGGCGGTTCGGACTTCGACCCCAAGGGCCGCAGCGACCACGAGGTCATGCGCTTCTGCCAGGCGTTCATGACCGAGCTGTACCGGCACCTGGGCGAGCACACCGACGTCCCCGCCGGCGACATCGGGGTGGGCGGGCGCGAGATCGGCTACCTCTTCGGCCAGTACAAGCGGATCACCAACCGCTTCGAAGCGGGAGTCCTGACCGGCAAGGGGATCTCCTGGGGCGGCTCGCAGGCCCGGACCGAGGCCACCGGCTACGGCGCGGTGTATTTCGCGCAGGAGATGCTGGCCACGCGCGGACAGGGCTTCGACGGCCGGAAGGCCGTCGTCTCCGGCTCGGGAAACGTGGCGGTCTACGCCATCGAGAAGGTGCACGCCCTGGGCGGGTCCGTGGTGGCCTGCTCGGATTCGTCCGGGTACCTGGTCGACGCCGACGGCATCGACCTGGAGCTGCTGAAGTCGGTCAAGGAGGTGCGGCGGGCACGTCTTTCGGCCTATGCGCAGGCCAAGCCGGGGGCGCGGTTCTCGGAGCGGGGCTCGGTCTTCGAGGTGCCCTGCGACATCGCGCTGCCGTGCGCCACGCAGAACGAACTGGGCGGACAAGAAGCCGGGGCGCTGGTGAAGAACGGCGTCCTGGCCGTCGCCGAAGGCGCCAACATGCCGTGCACCCCGGAGGCCATCGAGATCTTCCGTGAGGCGGGCGTCCTCTTCGGTCCCGGCAAGGCGGCCAACGCGGGCGGTGTGGCCACCTCCGCGCTGGAGATGCAGCAGAACGCCTCCCGCGACGTGTGGACGTTCGAGCAGACCGAGACCCGTCTGGCCGCTGTCATGCGGGGCGTCCACGCCCAGTGCCGGGCCACCGCCGAGACCTATGGAGGCACCCCCGACGACTATGTCCTGGGCGCCAACATCGCGGGCTTCCTGCGGGTGGCGGAGGCGATGACGGCTCAGGGCGTCGTCTAGGCACGCGTTTCGGAAGTCCCGCCTGTCCCCGTCCGCCCGGGGTCTGGGGCCCTGGCGGCGCCGGTTCGCGGGCACATCGCCGCATCGGCGGTGTGCCGCGCCGGCGCCGTCATGGGGACGCCGGCCGGAGTGATGCAGCCCCTGCTCGCGCCCTGTCCGGGAAAGGCAGGGGCCTCGCCCGGGGAAAGCAGGGGCCTCGCCCCGGGAATTGCGGGGGCCGCGCCTCCTACGCCCGCAGGGCCGTGAAGATCAGGTCCCGGGAGTCGGACCAGCGCTGCACGAGATCAGCGCGACGGGTCAGCCGTGCGGAGATGTGCTGGGTGCCGAAGAACGCGGAGACCAGCGTGTGGGCCGCGGCGGCGGGCGAGACCCCCTCGCGCAGTTCCCCTGCCTCCGCAGCCTCCTGCAGCAGCTCCGTCAGCAGGCTGATCCAGCCGACGTAGGGCTGCGGCAACAGGCCCTCCGGCAGGGGCTGTTCCATCTGCAGTCGCGCCCCGCCCTGTACGACCACGTCGTCCTGGAAGGCCTGGGCGGTGCGGTCGAGCAGTTCGCCCACGGTGTCCAGCGGGCCGAGGCCCTTGGCCTGGGCGGCTTCCAGGAGCACGGGCCAGCGCTGGTAGTGCGCCTCGACCACGGCGATCGTCAGCGCTTCCTTGGTGGGGTAGTGGAAATAGACCGCACCCTTGGTCATCCCCACGTGGTCGGCGACGTCCTTGACGGACGTCTTGCCGTACCCGCGCTCGTCGAAGAGCTGCGCGGCGGCGTCCAGGATCTGCCTGCGGGTGTGCGCGGCCCGTTCCTGCTGCAACTCCGGGCTGCGGCCGTGCAGGGCGATGCTGCCCGGGCTGCGCTCGGGTACCGGGAAGGTGGCCCGGTGCTTCTTCAGTTCCACGATGTCTCCGCTCACGGTCGCGTCCAACCCCCGTTGCAATATACCTTCCCGCAGGTATATTTTTCACCGAACAGTCGGTGACCGCCGACCACGCAAGGTCACGGCTGTGCGGTACAGCCGCTTCCGGAGGGGGAAAATCATGTATGACACCGACATGGCGCCCGGCGACACGACCGCTGAGCACTGTGCCGATGTGCATGTTCCGCGTGCTCTAGTCCACAAGAGCGCGGACCGTGAGGTCCTGTTATCGACCGTGCGTCCGCTGGGCGAGGACCGCTTCGCGGTCCGTCCGCGCTGGCCGCACGACCATCTGCTGCACCACCGCGCCGCCGACGGGACCCGGGACTCCCTGGTCGTCGTCGAGACGATGCGGCAGGCGGGGATCTGCCTCTCGCACCGCTTCCACGACGTCCCGGCGGACCACGCGTTCGTCCTGCACGGCTTCGACTTCCACCTCGACGCGCCGCTGCGCGACACCGGAGACGGCGCCGACGTCCTCTTCGACGTCGTCCTGCGGCGCGTGCCGGGCAGCCCGCGCCGCTTCCGTCTGTCGGCCGACGCGGACCTCGTCGTCGGCGGCCGCACGGTGGGCCGCGCGAGCATGCGCTGGGACGCCCTTCCACCCGCGCAGTACGCCCTCGTGCGCAGCCGCAGCGCCGCCGCCGCGTCCCCCTTCGACGTCGTCGACCTCGCCGCAGAGGCCCGGGCGCTGCAGCCGGCCGCCGTCGGCCGCGACCGCCACGACGCCGTGCTGCTCGCGAGCCTGGGTGACGCGTCGGCCGGATGGCAGCTCAGGGAGGACACGGGGCACCCCGCCCTCTTCGACCACGGCAGCGACCACGTGCCGGGGATGGTGATCGTCGAAGGGTTCCGGCAGGCCGTCGTCGTCCGTGCCGCCGAGGACCGCCCGGGTGGCGCAGGCGCCGGGGCCGACGGCTCGCTGCGGACGTCGTTCCTCGCGTTCGGCGAGCTCGGACAGCCCGTCACCATCACCGCTGCGCCCGCAAGGACCGGCGCCTACCTGCTCGCGGCCCGCCAGGGCACGCGCACCCTCGCCACCGCTCTGGCCACCGTCGGCGCGGCCGGCGCCCCGTTCGGCGGCCTCCTCGCCGGGGCCGGTGCTGTCGCGTGCTGAGCGACCTGGGCAAGACGCTGGACGTCGCCCGCGAGGACCGCCTCCAGCTCGACGGGACATGCCGGCTCACCGACCGGCTCGCCGACTCCCTGGCCGACAGCGGATTCGCCCGGCACTTCGTGCCCGAGCGCTGGAACGGCGGCGCAGGCACGTTCACCGCGCTCCTGGACGCGGTCTCCGAGCTGGCCGAAACCTGTGCGTCCACCGCCTGGTGCGCCGCGCTGTACGCGGCGCACGGCAGGCTCGCCGGCTACCTGCCCGAGGCCGGGCAGCGCGAGATCTGGGGCGACGGTCCCGACGTGCGGGTGGCCGCGTCCGTCGTCCCGCCGCAGGGCAGCGCCGTGCGCGTGGACGGCGGCTGGCGGCTGACCGGCAGATGGGCCACGGCGAGCGGGGTCGACCAGGCCGAGTGGCTGCTGCTCGCATCCTGGGCGACCCAGGACCGCGACCCGTCCGGCGAGACGCGGGAACACCGGATCTTCGCCGTGCGCCGCCACACGATGAAGGTGCTGCACACGTGGCGCCCCGTGGGCCTGCGCGGCACCGGTAGCAACACGGTGGAGGGCGACGTCCTGGTCCCGGACCACCTCACCTTCACGCTGGAGGACCTGGGGCGCGTCCAGCCGCACGCCGCCCGCTGTCACGCCGTGCCGTTCTCCCTGGTGGCCTCGCTCGTCTTCGCCGCGCCGGTGCTCGGCGCCGCCGAGGGGGCGTTGCGCACCTGGTGGGACACGCAGAGCGGGCGAGTGCGCCCCGGCGGCGGATCCGTCGTGCAGCCCCTGGTGCTGGCCAGGGCGTCGGCGCACATCCAGGCCGCGCGACTGCTCCTCGAGCGGGTCGCGCAGCGCGCCGACCACGCGCCCGTGACCCCCGTTCTCATAGCCGAGAACCGGCGTGACGTCACGGTGGCGGTGGAACTCTGCGGCACGGCCGTCGACGAGCTCTTCCACGCCGCGGGGCTGCGCGCGCTGGAGGAGGGCGACGCGCTCCAGCGCCACTGGCGCGACATCACCGCGGCGCGCACCCACGGCACACTCGACTTCGGTGCGGCGGCGTCGAGTTACGCCGACGCCCTGCTCGCCGCGCGTGCGGTGGAGGAGGCCCGGTGACCCGCCGTGTCCCCGCCCTCGGAGCGGACGGGGCCCTGCATCGCGCCTGTTCGCCCTCGCCGCCGGCCCGGGCCGTGAGAACGACCTGCCGTCGCCGTGCACGGTGGACCGTCCGGCGGTGGAGCGGAGCGCCCTGCCGAGAGTGAGCCGGCTCGTCCCTTCCCGGCTCGCCCCTTCCCGGCCGGCCCAGGACCGGCCGGGATCGGCCGGGGGAAGGAAACATACCTTCGGGAGGGTTTTTTGTTGACCTGTGGCAGACACGGCGACCCGCCGTCGCCATCCCCGACCCCCAGCACGTTCCTTGCAGGAAGGCAGCAGACGGACATGAGCGCACCGAGCATCGGGCCGCAGGCTCTGAGACTCTTCCAGTACGCCTCGGCCCGCAGTGACTGGACCGTCCGCAGCGCCTGCGAGCAACTCGACACCACCGTCGACGAGATCGAGCACGCCCGCGGCCAACTGATCGACCTGGGCCTGCTCGTCGAGTCGCCCGGCGGTGAACCGGCCGCCAGGGCCACCGCCCCCGAGGCCGCGCTGCTGCGGCTGCTCACCGCCGAGGAGGAGGCCACCGTCCGGCTGGCCGACCGGATGCGTCGCACCCGCGAGCGGATCGACGCGATGCGCGAGGTCTTCCTGCCGCTGCACGTCGCCCGCAGCGGCACGCTCGACAACGAAGTGATCACCGGCGCCGACCGGATCGCACGCGTGCTCGCGGACACCGCCGACATCGCGACCTCGGAGATCCTCAGCATGCACCCCGGGCCCGTCCGGCCGTCGGAGGTGCTGGCCGAGGGACTGCGTCGCGACGTGCAGGTCCTGGAGCGCGGCGTGCTCATGCGGGTCATCCACCTGCGGCCGATGACCCGCATCGTCCACTCGATGAACCATCTGCAGGAGCTGCGCGCCGCCGGCGCCCAGGTCCGCATCGCCGACATCCTGCCGTTCCGTTTCATCCTGGTCGACCGGGTGCAGGCCTTGGTGCCCGCGCTCCACACCAACGCGGCCAACGCCATGATGGTGCTGCGCGGCGAGGCCGTCACCGCCCTGCTGGTCAAGGTCTTCGAGATGTGCTGGGCCTCCTCGGTGCCCCTGGACGACACCGGCGCCGGTGACGAATCCGGGCTCACCTCGCAGCAGTTGTGCGTGCTGCGGCTGATGTCCACCGGACGCAAGGACGAATCCATCGCTCGTGAGATCGGCGTATCCGTGAGGACGCTGCGTCGGGTGATGGCCGACCTGATGGCTCAGCTCGGCGTGGAGAGCCGCTTTCAGGCAGGAGTCAGGGCCGCGCGGACGGGACTACTCGACCAGGGCCCGTGACACGGGCCCTGTCCGCTAGCGGCCACGCCGCAGGGTGCCGCGCCCGCGCTCTGGCGGTCCGTCCGCACGGCTCACACGATGGGGTCCCGGCTGAACGTCCGCGAGTCAGGAGCCCTCGTGTTCGACCCCGCACTCCTCAGGTCCCTCACGGGCACCCCGATGCAGGTCCGGTGTGCCGTCGTGCCCGCCACGCTGTCCGCCGCGGGCGCGGATCCGGGCGCGAGCGGATGGGCCGTACTGCGGGTGACCCTGCGCAACGCGGGCAGCGTCGGACAGGGCGAGGCGGCCCTGCGGCCTTCCGTGGACATGCACGGACGGAACGTCCTGCGCGACCAGTTCGCCTCCGCCGGGCACGGCCTGGAACGGATGATCAGCCCCCTCCAACTGCCAGGGCTGCTCGCGCCGGGCCCGCTGCGCAGCGCCCTCGACTCCGCCCTGTGGGACCTGCTGGCCAAGCGAAGCGGACAGCGCGCGTGGGAGCTGCTGGGCATGCCGCCGCCACGACCGGTGCCCGCCCTGCGCACGGTCCCACCGGTGGCGACCGAACTGCTGGAGCGGGAGCTCAGGGACAGTGCGGACTTCGCCTCCCTCAAGCTCGAGCTCGGCGGGGGCGGTCTCGCCGACGACCTCGCCCGGCTCACGGCCGTACGCCGACTGCGGCCCGACGCCTGGCTGATGGTCGACGCCCGCGGGGCCTGGGATGCCGACCGGCTCCATGTGATGCTGCCGATCCTCCACGCCCACCGCGTGCGCATGCTCCAACAGCCGTTGCCGCAGGCCCGGTCGGCGGCTCTCGCCGCCCTGCCCCGCCCCTTTCCCATCATTGCCTCCCTGACCCACGAGCAGAGCACCGACCTGGGGCGCCTCGGGGAGTGCTACGACGGCGTCAACCTCTCCCTCGACGCCGTGGGCGGCCTCACGGCGGCGCTGGGCGTCATGGAGCAGGCCGGTCAGCGAGGCCTCGCCGTGCTGCTCGACTCGCCCCCGGCGACCTCGCTGTCCTGCGCGCCCGTGCTGCACGCGGCGCCGGGCGCCGACCACGTCGCCTTCCCGCGGTGGCTGGACGCATCCGGAGCCGGCGCCCCGGCACGGCAAGGGGAGGGCGGGATGCTGCTCCCGCCCTCCCCTTCGCTGTGGGGGTGAAGGCCGTGGCGGATCCAACCACGGTAGTCGGCCAGCGGTTCCCCTGCCGGCCCGATCTCTTGCGGTTCGTCGGCGTTGTCCAGCACCAGCAGCCACCGCCGGGTCCGGTCCAGCTGCCGCCACACCACATCGGGCAGACTCGCCCGCCCGGCCCGCGCGGACTCCAACTCCGCCTCGGGCAGCCCACAAGCCAGTGCCGTCTGCACCATCTGCTGCGCCAGCTCGGCGGAATCGCGCCAGCGCACCCAAAACACGCGCCAGCCGGCCGCGTCGGCCTGCGAGGCGAACTGCGCGGCTACCGTTGTCTTGCCCATTCCGCCAGCCGCGCACAACACCGCGAACCGTCCTCGGGGCCGCCGCAGCATGCCGGCCAGCTCGGCCAGCGCGGTTTCGCGTCCGCGTACGCGCTCCACATGCGGGGGGCGCAGGGAATCATGCAGGCCCCTGACCGACCGGCCCACCGGCCCCAGCCGCGCCGGCGGTCCTGCCGCAACATCCAGCCGTCGGGTCCACAACACCAGCCCGATGCCGGCCACCGACAGCACGGCGAACAGCGGCCAGATCACCCACGGGCGAGCCGCCCATCCCGGCACGGCGGCACTGGCGTAGTTGGTCACCAGCCCCAGCCCCGCCGCCGTGACTGCAGCGGCTCCCGTCACGGTCGACCCAACCCACGCACCCTGCCTACGCCGCATCGTCGCCACCCCCGGTCCACCGTCACCAGCATGCCCAAACCGAGACCACCTGCGCAGGAGGTTGAAGGACTGGTGGTCAAGCTGGTGAGGCGCCCCTCTCCCACGACCAGCACACCCGTTGCGAAAGAGCCGGCAGCCAGGCAGCGCCGGTGCAGGCGGTATCGAACTTGCCGGGTACGTGGCCGCGTACCGGGCTGGGTACTTTCACGCGAACGCGACACGGTGAGCAGGTAGGTCCGAAATCATTTCCGGGACAGCCCTTGCCCGCGGGCCGCTCCTCAACCCCAGATCAGGTCGTCGTCGAGGCCGCAGTGCACAAGGGCAGTCGGATCGGTCGGGGAAACACGCACGGGGATGACCTTTCCTTCGGGAAGTCCGGACGCCTCACAGCGCCTTCGCCGAAACTCTCGCACTCCACCTCCACCCCACGGCAGGCAGCGGAGCTGACCCAGAAGTGACGTGGCCCTAACCGGCCATCGGCGAGCGTCCCCGAAATTCCGCGGGGGCTGTCCGACGCATACGGGTCATGGCCCCCAGGGGCCAGTGCCGTCGACTCATCGGCGACGCCGACTCCGCCTAGCCTCAACGGTGTTGAGCTGCGTGAGCAGCGTCGGGCCGAAAAAGAGTGAGGAAGAGGACACGATGTCAGTGGAAAAGGAATCACGCCGGGTCTCTATTTTCGACACCACCCTCCGGGACGGCGAGCAGGCACCCGGAAACGCGATGACCCCACGTCAGAAACTCGATATAGCACAGCGCATAGAGGCACTCGGCGCGGATTACATCGAATCGGGGTTTCCGGCCTCCTCGCCCAGCGAGTTCCAGGCCACTCGCCTCATTTCCCGGCACCTGACCTCCGCGCGCTTCACCACGTTCTGCAGGGCCGTACGGTCCGACGTGGACACGGCCGTCGAGGCGGGCGGCGTCGAACGCCACCAGGTGCAGGTCATGGCCACCGGCAGTGACCTGCACCTCGCCCACAAACGGGGCATCAGCCGTGACCAAGCCGTCCACGAGGTCGCCGACACCGTCGCCCACGCCTACGCCCTCGGCGTCGAGGAGGTCTCCGTCGGCATCGAGGACGCCAGCCGCGGCGAACTCGACCTGCTGCGCGCCATCACCCTGGGCGCCGTCGAGGCGGGGGCCGTGTGCTTCGCCGTCGCCGACACCTCCGGGTGCCACCTCCCCCAGGAGTACGCGGCGCTGATCACCGAATTCCGCTCCTGGCTCCCGCACGGCGTCCGTGTCGCCACCCACTGCCACGACGACTTCGGGCTCTCCCTCGCCAACGCGGTCGCGGGCCTGGCGGCCGGCGCCGACGAGGTGCAGGTCACGCTCGGCGGCGTCGGCGAACGCGCGGGCAACACCCCGCTCGAGGAGGTCGCCGCGTTGCTCACCTACAAGGGTGCGCTGCTCGGTCTGCACACCGACATCGACGTGGTGAGGATGTACGAGGCCTACACCGCCCTGCGTGCGGCGATCGGACTGGAGGAACCCCGGAACAAGGCGATCTTCGGCACCTACGCCTTCGGCACGGCGGCCGGCATCCACCAGCAGGGCATGCTGCGCAACCCCGCGACGTACGAGTACGTGGAGCCGGCCCGCTTCGGCCGCGAGCGCTCCCTGCTGGTCGGACGGCATTCCGGCCGGGCCGTGCTGCGGCACATCCTCGACGAGCTGGGGATCGCCGTGAGCGAGGAGGACCTGGCGGGGCTCTACCGGACGCACATCGCCGAGCGCATCGGCGGTGACTGCGAGGACATCTCCGTGGTCAAGGCACGCCTGGCCCGCGAACTGACGACACGGCAGCCCGCCGCCGCCTGAACCACGCCCGGATCGACGTACGGAATCGACGTACGGAATCGACGTACGGAATCGACGTACGGAATCGACGTCCGGACCGGGGCCTGCCGTACGCCGGCCCCGGTCCGGACGTCCGCCGTGCATGCGGGCGATCGCGGCGCACCCGGCCGCACCTCGCGCATCCGACGAAACCTGGCGCACGCGGCGCAGCGAGAAGGGAGACAGCGCGTGGAGACGACTGCGCGAAGCACCGAGAGCGGCAGGGTCCTGCTGTACGAGCCGGAAGCCTCCGACGTCGGCGTCCTGCTCGTCGACGCCGATCCGGTGTCCCGGCACGTCCTGGCGGGGGCCTTGCACGACGCCGACGGGATCACGGTGCTGGACACCGTCGACAGCGGCCGGCCGCTGCACAGCCGGCCCCTGCACGGCGTCGACGTCGTCGTGCTCGCCGACGCCTTCCGGCCCCGGCCGGCCTCGCTCGTCCCCGGCCTGGTGCACAACGGGGTGCGCGTCGTGCTCCTCGACACGCGGTGGACGACGCGGACCGTCGGGGACGCGCTGGCCGCGGGCTGCGCGGGCGTGCTGGTCAAGGACCCGGAGATCGGCCGGCTCGCGGCCGCCGTAAGGGCGGCGGCCGCCGGATACGTGGTGGTGTCGCCGGAGCTGGTGGGCCTGGTGCCGCCGGCGGGTCGCGCGGCCGCGCAGCCTCCCGCGCGCCCGCGCGGCGACCGCTCGGTCGGTGTGCGTCTGCGCTCGCTGACCGAACGTGAACGCGAGGTGCTCACCGTGCTCGCGGACGGCCTGTCCACACGCGAGGCGGCCGGGCGGCTCGACGTCACCCCGGCGACCGTCAAGAGCCATGTGTCGCACGCGCTGACCAAACTCTGCGTCCGCAACCGCCTGGAGGCGGTCCTGCTGATGCGCCGAGCGCTGGACGAGGACCGCCCGCCCTGGTCGTGACGGTGTGCGACGGGGACTCGCGCGCGGTGACGTCAGTCGCCCACGCGGCCGCGCACCCCGTCCAGCCAGCGGTCCGCGTGCCGCTCGGCGGCCGCCTCGTCGCGGAAGGCGTACGTCTTCAGCAGCCAGCGCTGCCGCGCCCGCGCCGCATCGTTGATCTCCATCTTGTCGCGGCTGTGCAGACCGTCCTGGTTGGCGAACACGAACAGGTCACCGGTCCGCATGCGATGACGGGTCTTGTCCGCGCGTACCAACGCGTCCTTCAGCGCCAGCAGCGCGTCCTTCGCGGACTCGGGAGCGTCCGGGGCGGCCGTCGTGCAGGTGTCGAGGTAGCGGAAGCTGTGGTGGTTCTCCAGGATCGGGTGGACCTCGGAGACCGTCAGCTCCTTGTTGTTGTCCCGCGAGAACACGTCGAACGGTGTGACGAACTGCGCGGTCCTGAGCTGCCGCTGCTCCTCGTCCGTCAGATGGGCGAGCAGGTCCCGCCCGTCGACGAACCCGGTGTAGATGAACTCGCCCTCGGGGCAGTGCATGCCGAGCAGCGAGATGAAGTCCGCCCGCACGGGATGCGCCGTGCGGTCGTTGTGGTAAACCAGCTCGCTGTCGCTGAAGCCCGTCTGCATCCCGCTGTACCGGTTGATGGCGACGACGTCCGTGAAGAAGTCCCCGTCGAAACGGGTCGCGTAGGACAGCAGGGGCGTCCTCACCAGTTGGGCGAAGAGTTCCAGGAACGCCTCGCCGACGAACGTCGTCTTCCGCGCGTGCTTGTCGGCGACCGGGTCGTCCAGGTCGAGCAGCGGAAGGTCCTCGTCGAGCGGGCAGTTGCGCAGCACGTGCGCGTCGGAGGCGCCCGTCGAGCGGTCGGCGCGGACGCGCGCACAGACGTCGGCGAAGAAGGCGGGCACCTCGCCCCGCGCGATCAGGTCGCCGACGGCACGCGAGAAGTCCTCGTAGCCCTCATAGGGGTTCTTGGCCACGGAGCGCAGCACTGCGGTCAGTTGCTCGCGTTCCGGCCCGGACAGTTCGTGGATGGGTTCCATGTCCCGAGCATCGCCGCCGCCCCGCCGTCGCACATCGGCCGTCGGAGGAGGCGCCGTCCACCGCCTCCGCCGTGTCGTACCCGCACCTCCACTTCGGTGGAGCTGCGGCTACGACATCGGCGGACGCGGTCATGTGAGCACGAGGCCCAGGGTCCGCTCCAGGCCGACGGCGCCGTCGTCGGTCAGGTGCACCACCCGCGGCGCGGCGCCCCAGCGCACCCAGCCGAGCTCGAACAGACGCGTCTTGAGCGTGGCGCCGAGCCCGCCCGCGAGATGGTGCTGGTGCTCGCTCCAGTCGACGCAGTAGCGGATCGCCGGACGGCGCGGCGGCAACCGGTCCGTGTCGACGCCCAGTTCGGCGAGGAACGACGGTCCTTCGTCGGAGAGCTCGTAGACGATGTCGCGGCCGTACGACGACGGCCTGTCCCGTACCGCCTCGGCGGGCCGGTGGATGCCGTCGTGGCCGGTGAGCACCCCGTGGTCCAGCAGTGACTGCATCAGGGCGACGCCGAGCCGCCCGGCCAGATGGTCGTAGCAGGTCCGCGAGCGGTGCAGCGCGTTGGTGCGGCTGCTCTGTTTGAGCGAGGTGATGGCCAGCGGCGGGGCTATCAGGGCGAGCGCCTCCAGTGCGGCGCTCACGTCAGGCCCGAACAGGCGGTAGTAGCGGTACCGGCCCCGCGCCTCGACGGTGACGAACTCGCCCTCGACGAGCTTGGCGAGGTGCGCGCTGGCCGTGGCTGCGCCGACCCCCGCCTCGCCGGCCAGCGCGCTCGCCGGCAGGGCGCGGCCGTCGGCCAGGCACTTCAGGATGCGGGCGCGCGACGGATCGGCGATGAGGGCCGCGGCGCGGGCGATGTCGGTCTGGTGCTTGAGCGGCGCACCCGGTTCCTCGCCGGATGCACGGCCGGGGCGCCGCGGCGCGCCCGCGTGGCGGGCGGACGCCCCCGAGGTGCTGCTGCTGTTCGGCATGACTCCACCGTACGACAACGACACTTCGCTTCGTGACGAAGTGTCCGGCGTCGATGCTCGTGCCATGACCACCACCGATCTCACCCCCGAAGGCGGCCGGACCGCCGCACCGCCCCGGGCCGCCGCCCCGTCGCCCGCTCCGGCCCGCCGGCCCGCACTCACCCTGCCGCCGCTGATCGCCCTCAGCCTCGGCTACTTCCTGGTGATGCTGGACGTCACCGTCGTCAACGTCGCCGTGCCCGAGATCCGCACCGGCCTCGACACGGGTGCCTCCGCGCTCCAGTGGATCGTCGACGGCTACAGCACCGTCTTCGCCGGGCTGCTGCTCCTGGGCGGAGGGCTCGCCGACCGGCTCGGCCACCGGCGCATGTTCCTCACCGGGCTCGGCCTGTTCACCGCCGCCTCCCTCGTCTGCGGCCTCGCCGGCGCCTCCGCCACCCTGATCGCCGGACGGCTCGCCCAGGGTGCGGGCGCGGCGCTGCTCGTGCCCGCCTCGCTCGCGCTGCTCCAGGCCACGTACCCCGACCGCGCGATGCGGGCCCGGGCGATCGCCGTGTGGGGCGCCGTCGCCTCGATCGCCTTCGGCGCCGGACCGGCGGTGGGCGGCCTCCTCGTCTCCGGGCTCGAGTGGCGCGCGGTGTTCTGGCTGAACCTGCCGGTCGCCGCGCTCGCCGTCGCCCTGACCCTCCGGCACATCCCGGCCACCGCCCGTAAAACCCCCGCCCGCCGCATGGACCCGGCCGGCCAGGTGCTCGGCATCGCCGGCCTCGTCGCCCTGGCAGGCGGCCTCAACGAGGCAGGTTCACACGGCTGGACCTCCCCACTCGTCCTGGCGGCGTTCGGCGCCGGCGTGGCCTGCCTGACCGCCTTCGCGCTGGTCGAGCGCACCCTGGAAGCACGCGAACGGGCCGGACACGGCCGGCGTGCGCCGCTGCTGCCGCCGTCCCTGTTCCGCTCGGGCGCGTTCACCGCGACCGCCGCGATCGGCCTGCTGATCAGCCTCGGCTACTACGGCATGCTCTTCCTGACCGCCCTCTACTTCCAGCAGGAGCGCGGCTTCACCGTCCTGGACACCGGGCTCGCGCTGCTGCCGTCGGTGTGCATGGGACTCGTCGCGGCCCCGCTCTTCAGCCGCGTCGCCGCCCGCACCGGCCCCTACGTCCCGATGGCCGCCGGCCTCGCGCTGGGCGCGGTGGGCTTCCTCGGCTGGCTGACGGCCCGGCCCGGCACCCCGTACCCCTTCCTGCTGTTCGCCCTGGTCGCCACCGGGCTGGGCCAGACCATGACCGCCCTCGCCGCCACCGCCGCCGTCATCGAGTCGGCGCCCGCCTCCGGCGCGGGCATCGCCTCCGCCGTCTTCAACGTCGCCCGGCAGGTCGGCAGCGCCGTGGGGGTCGCCCTGTTCGGCACGCTGGCGGCCGCGGCGGGCGACTTCACCTCGGGGCTGCGGTTGTCGGCGGGCATCGCGGCGGCCGCCTTCGCGGTGGGCGCCGTGCTGGCCGTGGGCGTCCGGCGCCGTGCTGCTGCCGGACGCACCACGTGACCCGCGGGCCGCGCGCCGAGGGTCAGCCCCGGGCGGCCAGCGCCCGCGCCATGCGGTCCAGCGCCGTCTGCAGCGCCTCGGGCGAGGTTGCGAACGACAGCCGGACGAAGCCCTCACCGCCCGGACCGAACGCAGAACCCGGCATCACGGCCACCGCCGCCTCCCGCAGCAGCCACCGTGCGAACGCCGCCGAGTCGGCGAACCTGGTGCCGCGGACGTCGGCGAAGGCGTAGAACGCCCCGTCGGGCGGCGAACAGGACACCCCCGGCAGCGAGTTCAGCCCCCGCACGACGAGATCCCGGCGGGCCGCGTACTGCGCCGTCATCCGGGCGACCGGCTCCTGCGAGCCGTGCAGCGCGGCGAGCCCGCCCCGCTGCACGAACGACGCCGTGCAGCCCACCGTGTGCTGCTGCACCTTCACCAACTGCGCCATCAGATCGGTGGGCCCGGCCGCGTAGCCCAGACGCCAGCCGGTCATCGCGTAACCCTTGGAGAAGCCGTTCACCGTGATGGTGCGTTCGGCGCAACCCGGCTGCGCGGCCAGACTGACGTGGCGGCGTCCGTCGTAGAGGATCTTCTCGTAGATCTCGTCCGAGATCAGCAGGATGTCGTGGTCCTGCGCGAACCGGGCGATCAGGGCCGCCTCCTCGGCGGTCAGCGACCGGCCCGTGGGATTGTTCGGCGAGTTCACCAGCAGCGCCTTCGTCCGGGCGGAGACGTGCCGCTCCAGCAGGTCCGCCGTGATCCGGAAGCCGTCCGCGCCGTCGAGGGCGACCTGCACGGGCCGTGCGCCGATCAGCCGCGCCATCTCCGTGTAGCTGACCCAGCTCGGCGTCGGCACGAGCAGCTCGTCGCCGGGGTCGAGCACCGTCACCAGCGCGGCGAACAGGGCGTGCTTCGCCGAGGGCGTGACGACGACGTCGGTGGCCGCGTCCACGACGACGCCGTTGTCCTCGGCGAGCTTCACGGCGACCGCCCGCAGCAGCGCGGGCAGCCCGCGGCTCGGCGTGTAGTGCGTGAACCCGTCGCGCAGGGCGTCCACCGCCTCGTCCACGACATGGCCGGGGGTGTCGAAGTCCGGCTCGCCGCCGCCCAGGTCCACCACCTCCAGGCCCTGCGCGCGCATCCGCGCCACCATGTCGAACACCGCGTACGTCGCCGACTCCTCGACGGCGGTGAAACGGGTTGCTGCTCGCGCCCTCATGACCGCACGCCCTGCCGCTCGGCGGCGGGGACCGACGGGGCGGGGACCGGCGGGGCGGCCGGCAACGCCTCGGCGACCGTGGTGACCGTCGAGATCCGGGACAGGATCTTCAGCGCGGCCTCGTGGATCCCGGCGTCGCCCGCCAGCGTCGCGTCCTCGAGAACCCGCACACGGTAGTCCCGGTCGTGCGCGGCCTGAGCGGCGGCGAGCACCACCAGCTCCGTGGAGACGCCGGCCAGCAGCAGCGTGTCGATGCCCGCGGTACGCAACAGCACCTCCAGGTTCGTGCCGTGGAACGGGCTGACGCGGTGCTTGACGACGACGGGTTCCCCGGGCCGCGGGGCGAGCGCGTCGTGCACCTGCGTCGCCCAGGACCCGAGGACGAGCCGGCCGTCGTCCTTCGCCTTCTCGAACACCCGGGACCCGGCCGGCCACTCCGGATACCCGGGGGAGAAGCCGACGACGACGTAGATCACGGGTATGTCGGCGGCGCGGGCCCGCCGGATCGCGTCGGCGGCCGCGGCGAGGACGCCCCGCTCACGCGCCTGCGCGCCGTAGCCGTCGGCCGCGTACCTGCCGTCCGGGTGGACGATCTCGTTGATGAGGTCCAGCACGAGCAGCGCGGGTCGCCCACCGGGGACCCGCTCCGCCGCCGCGGTCCAGTCCATGTCCTTCTCTTTTCTTCCGCTCGTGAATTGCATGAGAAAGACTCATGCAATGAATCAATGAATCAGCGTTGAACCGGGAAGTCGGAACTCCTACCTTCGGAATGCGAGAGGACGGAAATCCGATTCCCGAAGGGGTACATATGAAAGTGGCGATCGTAGGCAGTGGTCCGCGCGGGATGTCCGTCCTCGAACGCATGGCGGCGCGCCTCGCCGAAGGGACCGTGCGGGAGGCCGTCGAGATCTACCTCATCGACTCCCACCAGGTCGGCACCGGCCGCATCTGGCGCACCGACCAGCCGCCGTGGTTCCTGATGAACACCGTCGCCGACGAGGTCTCCGCGTTCTCCGGGCCGCCCGACGGCGGCCCCGCCAGACCCGGTGCGGGCCCCTCGCTCGCGCAGTGGTGGAGTTCCGTCGACCCGGAATACCCGGGGCCCAACAGTTATGCGCCGCGCGCCCTCCACGGACGCTATATGCGGTTTCTTCTCGACGCGATCGAGAATAATCTCCCCGAAAACGTCCGGCTGACCCCCGTGCACGACTGCGTGGAAGCGCTCGAGCGCACCGGCGACGCATACCGGCTGACCCTCCGGGGCGACGCCGGCCTCACCGCCGACCGCGTCGTGCTGACCACCGGACACACCCGCCCCGAACTCACCGGCGAGCAGCGGCTCCTCGCCGCGCACGCCGCCGCCCGCCCCGGCCTGCGCCACATCGCGGGCGACAGCGCCGCGGACATGCCCCTGGACGGGATACCCGCCGGTTCGGCGGTGGGCGTCCTCGGGCTCGGCCTGTCCTTCTACGACGTGATGGCCGCGCTCACCGAGGGGCGCGGCGGACACTACGACGAGGACGGGGACCGGCTCGTCTACCGGCCCGGCGGCAGCGAACCCGTCATCGTGGCCGGCTCCCGCAGCGGGATGCCGCTGCCCGCCCGCGGCCGCAACCAGAAGCACCACGACCACCGCCACCGCCACGTGCTGTTCACCTCCGAGCGGGTGCTGGCCCGCGGCCGCCACGGCGCGCTCTCCTTCGCGGACGACGCCCTGCCCTGGCTGCTCGCCGAGGTCGAACTCGTCTACTACGCGACGACGTTGACCGCCCGCGGCGAGCCGGGGAAGGCGGCCGCGTTCCAGGCGGAGGTCATCGCCGCCGCCGAGAGCGGCGTCCCCGACGTACCCGCCCTCGCCGCCGGACACGGGCTCGGCGACGTGCCCCGCATCGACCTGGACGTCCAGGCCCGCCCCTTCGCCGGCCGGCACTTCGCCGACCCCGAGGAGTTCACCCGCGCGCTGACCGACGCGCTGGCCGACGATCTGGCGCACGCCGACGCCGGCAACGTCGACGATCCGCTCAAGGCAGCCCTGGACGTCATCCGCGACTCCCGCGCCGTGATCCGCTCCGTCGTCGACTTCGCGGGCCTGACGCCCGCCTCGCACCGCGAGGAGTTCCTCGGCTGGTACGTCCCCCGCAGCTCCTTCCTCGCCGCCGGGCCCCCACGCACGCGGCTGCGGCAGGTCGACGCCCTGCTGCGCCGCGGGGTGCTGCGCGTCGTGGGCCCCCACACCCGCATCCGCCCGCACCCCTCGGGACGCTTCGGCGTCCGCTCGCCCTACGTGGGCGGCTCCGAGATCCTCGTGGACACCGTCATCGACGCCCGCGTCCCCACCCCCGACGTGCGTCTCGACCCCCACCCCCTCACCCGCAGCCTGTGCGAACAGGGCATCTGGACGTCGTACGTCAACCACGGCGCGGACGGCGACCGCTTCGACACCGGCGGCGTCGCCGTCACCGGAGAGCCCTTCCATCCCGTGGACCGCAGCGGCCGGCCCGACCGCGGCCTGTACGTCCTCGGCATTCCCACCGAGCACACCCGCTGGTTCATGCAGGGCGGCAGCAGCAGGCCCGGCTTCTGGACGGACTTCGTCCAGAACGCGGACGCCGTCGCCGCGGACGTCCTCGCCTCGCACGTCGCCGTCCCGGCGCCGGCTCCCGCGCCGCCGCTCCCGGCCCCGACCGGCTGACGCGCACGGCACGAACGCCCCCGTCCCACGTCCCGCCCCCACCCCCGAGGAGAGAGCACCCCGATGTCCGTCGTCACCCGTTCCGCCGTCCCCGCCGCCTCGCCCCAGAAACGAGAAGTGACCGTCCTGCGTGACGTCTTCGACCCCGTCGGACTGGACGCCCTGCCCTGGGAGCACTGGGACGAACCCGGTCGCGCCGGCGTCGACGTGCACCGCCTCTATCTGACCGACGGCGCCGAACCGGGCGCCGCGATGATCACCCGTATGTCCCCCGGCGCCCATGGCGACCTGCACGAACACCTCGGCCACGAGATGATCCTCGTCCTGGAAGGTGAGCTCCTCAACGACAACGGCGACTGCTACCGCGCCGGCGACCTCGTCATCGAGCGGCCCGGCAGCGTCCACCGGGTCAGCACCGAGACCGGCTGCACCGTGCTCGGCGTCCGGCACGCGCCGACCCGTCTCGTGACCTGACGATTCGCCCGGCGACCCCGGCGACCCCTGCCCCCGCGGCCCGCGCGCACCCCGGCTACCCGGCAACGGGAAGCCTCCTCCAGTCACTGCGCAGCGCCAGGGACCGCGCCGCGTGCACGAAGGCCCCCACCACCGCGGACTCGTCGGCACCGGGACGCGTTCCGATGCCCAGATGCCGCACCACCGCCGGGGACAGCGGCACCAGCCGCACCTCCGGCAGAGCCGGCGGGAGGGCCAGCCAGGGAACGATCGTCGTGCCGAGCCCGGCGGCGACCATCGCGAGCAGCGCGTTGACGTCCCGCACCTGATGGGTCACCTCGGGCTCGAGCCCGGCCGTGCGGAACGCGGCGCGCACCATCGCCTCGACCCCTCCGACCGGCATCAGAAACGGGTCCCCGGCCAGCTCGGCGATGCGCAACCCGGGCCGGGGAGCCAGCGGATGGTGCACCGGCAGCACCGCGAACATCTCGTCCTGCAGCAGCGGCGCCGTGGCCAGGCCCCGCTTGGGCAGCGACACGATGCCCAGATCGACGCCGCGCGTGCGCAGCCACTGGGCGATCTGCGCGTCGCCGCCCTCGCGCAACTCGATCCGCAGCCGGGGATAACGCAGGTGCAGCTCCGACATCAGCGCCGGAAGCAGCCGTGCCGCGAAACTCTGGCTGGTGCCGATCCGCAGGGTGCCCTCAGGTTCGGCGTCCGTGCCGTGCACCGCCCGCCGCACCCGGTCCGCCTGCGCCACCACGGCCCGGGCGGGCTCCAGGGCACGCCGTCCGGCATCGGTGAGTTCCACGCCGGACCGGTCCCGCACCATCAGCGTCACCCCCAGCTCGCTCTCCAGGCCCGCGATGGCGTGACTGACGGCGGACTGGCTGACGCCCAGCGCACGCGCGGCGTTGGTGAACGTTCCGGTGTCGGCGATCGCGACGAACGCGGCGCACTGGTTGAGCTTCACGGCGCCACCGTCGCCGCGGGGCGCGTCACCGGCAGCGCCGGCCGGCGTCCGGCCTCGTAGCGGGCGATGTCCGCCTCGTGCCGCAGGGTGTCGGCGATGGCGTCCAGGCCGCCCAGCAGCCTGCGCCGTACCTCCGGGTCGATGTCGAAGGCCTGGACGAGACCGGCGCACCGCACCTCCCGGCGCTCCAGGTCGACGGTGACCGCGACCCGCGGATCACTCTCCGTCAGCTCCCACAGCCGCTCCACCGTCCGGGCCGGCACGACGACCGTGAGCAGTCCGTTCATCAGCGCGTTGCCGCGGAAGATGTCACCGAAGCGAGGGGCGACGACGGCCCGGAACCCGAAGTCCTGCAAGGCCCACACCGCGTACTCGCGCGACGATCCGGTACCGAAGTCCTGACCGGCCACCAGAACGCTGGCGCCCGCCCGTTCGGCCCGGTCCAGGACGAAGCCGGGCTCGGCCCGCCAGTCGGCGAACAGCGCGTCCGCGTGCCCGGTGCGGCGGGTGCTCGCGCAGAACCGGACGGGGATGATCTGGTCGGTGTCGACGTCGGTGCGGCGCAACGGTACGGCCGTCCCGGTGTGCACGGTAAACTTCTCCATGGCGGGCCCTTCGTCTCACAGGTCGGCGGGGGAGGACAGGCGTCCGGTGACCGCGGTGGCCGCGGCCACCGCGGGCGACACGATGTGGGTGCGCGAGCCACGGCCCTGTCGGCCCTCGAAGTTGCGGTTGCTGGTGGAGGCGGCACGCTGCCCCGGCAGCAGCCGGTCCTCGTTGAGGGCCGCGCACATCGAACAGCCCGCGCCCGCCCGGAAGTCGGCGCCCGCCTCCGCGAACACCCGGTCCAGGCCCTCGTCGACGGCCTGCCCCCGTACCCGCGCCGATCCGGGCACGATCAGCATGTGCAGGCCGTCGGCCACCTTCCGGCCCCGCAGGACCTCCGCCGCGGCCCGCAGGTCCTCGATACGGCCGTTGGTGCAAGACCCGAGGAACACGGTGTCCACCGCGACGTCGCGCAGCGCCGTTCCCGGCTCGAGACCCATGTAGTCCAGCGCCCGTCGCGCCGCGTCCCGCTGGGCGCCGGGTGCGAAGTCGGCGGGCGAGGGCACCCGTCCGTCCAGCGGGACGCTCTGCGCGGGATTGGTGCCCCACGACACGAACGGACTCAGGGTGCGCGCGTCCACGGTGACGGACCTGTCGAAGACGGCGTCGGCGTCGCCGGCGAGCGAGCTCCAGTACGCGACCTCGCGCTCCCGGTCGGGGCCGTGCGGCATGCCCGGGCAGCGGGCGAGGTAGGCGAAGGTCGTCTCGTCCGGCGCGACCATCCCGGCCCGTGACCCGGCCTCCACCGACATGTTGCACAACGTCATCCGTGCCTCCATCGAGAGCGCCCGCACCCCCTCGCCGCGGTACTCGACGACGTGCCCCTGCCCGCCCGCCGTGCCCACCTCGGCGATCAGCGCGAGCACCAGGTCCTTGGCGCTCACTCCCGCCGGGAGGAGACCGTCCACCGTCACCGACATCTGCTTGGGCGGCCGCATCGGCAGCGTCTGGGTGGCCAGCACGTGTTCGACCTGACTCGACCCGATGCCGAACGCCAGCGCGCCGAACGCGCCGAGCGTGGTGGTGTGCGAGTCGCAGCACACGATCGTCATCCCCGGCCGCACCAGGCCGAGTTCGGGCGCTATGACATGCACGATGCCCTGGTCCCGGTCCCCGAAGCGGTGCAGCGGAATCCCGAACTCGGCACAGTTGGCACGCATCAGCTCCGCCTGCCGGCGGCCCTCACGGTCCGCGATGACCCGGTCCAGCGCCAGCGTCGGCGTGTTGTGGTCCTCGGTGCCCACCGTCAGGTCCGGGCGGCGCACGGTGCGCCCGGCGGCGCGCAGCCGGTCGAACGCCTGGGGCGTGTTCACCTCGTGCAGCAGCTGCAGATCGATGTACAGCAGATCGTCGCCGCCACCGGAACGCCGCACGACATGGGCGTCCCACGTCTTCTGCGACAGTGTCCTGCCCATGGTCTCCCTCACGTCGCTGCGGGCCGCTGCCCGCACGTCGATCATCGGACGCGCGGACCCCGCGGGCACGGGCCTGCGACTGGCCACGAGGGGCCTGACCGGTCCGGGCCATCCGGCGTCGCCTCCCGGCGGGCTCCCGCCCGAGCTGCCATGCCGCCCCCGGCCGACGGGCGGGCGGTGTGCGGCACCGGACGCGTCCCGGCAGCCGACGGCGGAGCCGGGCAGAAGAGAGCCCCGCGCCGCGCCGAGGGTCGCTCGGCGTGACACGGGGCTCCACGAGGCCCGGCGCGCCACCGGATCTCCGCGGTGACGCGGGGCGGCCAGGGCCGGGACGGCCGGTCAGTAGTGGACCCGGCGGTTGTCCTCGGTGACCCGGTAGCGCACGTTCCACAGGCTGCGGCGCACATACGTCCGCTGCAGCCAGCGGTCCCTGCCGTCGTAGCGGGCGGTGAACGTGGACCGCGCGTGCACTCCCTTGCGGTTGTTGATCAGCAGGGCCTGCCCGGGACGCAGCCGCACCTGGTGCGCGACCTCGCCGCACACCGATTGCAGGGTGTCCATCGCGGCGCGGGCGCCGCTGGTGAGCGGACGCACCCCGTTGGCGGAGACGGCGATCTCGGGGTACTCGGAGTGACCGCTGATCAGCGGCACCGGCTCCGACAGCACCTCCAGACCGCCGGCGACGTCCCGGACGTAGCTGCCCGGGGCGTTGAGCCGGAACAGCGGACTGCGCAGTGTCTCCAGGACCCCGGGCGGGAGCGCCGCCGACACGTCGCGGGCGTCGGCGTAGTAGGTGCCGGCGATACCCTCGTGGTCGGCGCGCAGGCAGGACAGCACAAGGAAGTCGGGGTTGGCGACGTCGTAACGGCCGATCACGTCGTGCATGATGTCGCTGTGGAAGTTGAGGAATACCTCGGACCCCTGGTTCGTCTGGGTCCGTGAGCCTCCCGCGACGGGGATGACGTCGTGGACAAGCTGCCCCGCCTTCTCCGTGAGCACACCCATCGGCTCGCCGAGCAGACCGCTCAGCCCGAGCAGCACCCCCTCGGCGACGAACGACCGCTTCTCGGCGCTGGGTCCGCCGTCGGACGGCGTGTCCGGCATCACCGGGTCCACCGGAAGGTTGCTGACGAGGCTGACTCCCGGCGTGTCGATGTGCCGGCCGAAGTCCAGTACCTGCTGCAGCAGTTCGGTCGGCAGCGTGGCGAAGACCTGCAGCAGCCGCGTGGACGAGCGGTCGATGTCCATGTTCGGATCAGGCAGGCCGCGCAGCTGTTCGCCGAGCGCGTCCCGCACCGCGTCGGGCAGGGCGATCTCACTGAAGGTCGGCGCGGCGAGGCCGGCCGGTGCGGGCACACCGTGGTCGGTGGTGGCGGTCATGGGGTTCACACTCCCTGCAGCTCGAGCAGCGGCGCGTTCGGATCGGCGCCCGCGCCGGGACGGTTGACGTGGTCGTGCAGACGCTGCGACAGATGCAGCGCGTCCTCCTCGTCGGCCGCCAGCCGGGTCACCACCTGGCTGCCGCGCACCGCGGTCACCGGCACCCCCGCGTACTCGCCGGGCGTCAGACCGTTGCGCCGCTGGAACTCCGGAAGGTCCACGAACCCCCCGGTGACCGCGACCAGCGGCCCCGAGGTCAGTCGTACGACGTCGATGTTGGCGCCGTGGAAGGCCGTGTACGCGCGGTCGGCCAACTCCTCCGTCTCGTAACGCAGAGCCGCCGAACGCTGGTTGAGCACCACGGCCGC
Source organism: Streptomyces sp. NPDC020597 (assembly GCF_044335095.1). Taxonomy (NCBI): domain Bacteria; kingdom Bacillati; phylum Actinomycetota; class Actinomycetes; order Kitasatosporales; family Streptomycetaceae; genus Streptomyces; species Streptomyces sp. NPDC020597. Next base: position 115,289 of record NZ_JBIRUL010000014.1, read on the forward strand.
CACCGAGGAGCCGGCACTGCCGATGACCGAACCGGCCGGGAACGGCGGCCTGTTGTAGCGGCAGACGATCTCGATGCGGTTGCGTTGCGCCAGACGCACCGCCCGCCGGTGGAGCACCTTCGCGCCGTACAACGACATCAGCGCCGCCGTGTTGTACGAGACCTCGCCCAGCAGCCGCGACCCGGCGATCAGATGAGGGTCGGAACTGTAGATGCCGTCGACGTCCGAGTGGATCTCACAGCGGGGCGAACCCACCGCCGCCGCGACGGCCACCGCCGACAGATCCGAACTGTTCTTGCCCAGCCAGGTCGGCCGGCCCTCCTTGTCGGCGGCCTGGCCGCCCGGCACCACCACCACGTCGTGCTCGCGCACGGCCGAGCGCAGCGGCTCCGGATCGGTGTGCTCCAGACGGGCCCACATGAACGAGGAGTCGGTGGTGAGCCCCAACTGGTGCCCCGCCAGCACCGTCGAGGTACGGCCCTCCCGGTGCAGGGCCGTCGCCAGCAGCTGCGCGCCCACCGTGTCCGCAAGCGTCAGCAGACCCGCGACGGTCTCGTCCTCGGGATGCGGGTTCACCTTGCTGAGACGGTCCCGGAACTGCTCGGTCTCACCCGGCTGGCCGCTCACCACGACCACCAGACGGGTGTTCTCCTCCTCGACCCGACGGGACAGAGCCTCGGCGAGTTGCCCGTACGCCGCGAGGGTCCGGAAGCTGGATCCCCCGAACTTCACCACCGCCGGCGGACGTTGGGACGGGGCCAGCGGCGGTCGCGTCACAGGGTCCCCCGGGCTATGAGCTCCTCGGCGATCTGGACGGCGTTGAGCGCCGCGCCGATGGTGAGGTTGTCGGCGACCAGCCACAGCCAGAAGGCGCGCGGGTTGTTCGGGTTCACCCGGACCCGGCCGACGTGCACCCGGTAGGGGTCGTCGATCGTGGCGGGGGTGGGGAACTCGTGCGTCGACCGCCGGTCGTGCACCGTCACCTCGGGCAGCGCGGCGAGCAACTCCACCAGTTCGGCCCGGTCCACGACACCCTGCGTCTCGATCCACACTGCCTCCGAGTGGCCGTTGACGACCGGCACCCGCACACACGTGGTGGTCACGTCCAGATGGGGCAGGCCGAGGATCTTGCGCGACTCCTGGAGCATCTTCTGCTCCTCCAGGGTGAAGCCGGAGTCCAGGAAACGGTCGATCTTGGGAATGACGTTGAAGGCGAGCGACGGCGAGAACTCCTTGCCGGGGTACACCTCCTCGGGATGCTCCAGTGTCGCCCGGCTGGCCTCCATCAGCTCCTGGACACCGGGATGTCCGAGCCCCGAAGCCGCCTGATACGTGCTGACCACGGCCTGGCGTACGCCGTAACGCCGTTCGACGCCGTCCAGCAGGCGCACCAGCGGAATCGTCGAGCAGTTCGGATTGGCGATCACCCCCGACCTCGGACGGGTGTCCAGCTCATGGGCGTTGACCTGCGGGACCACCAGCGGGGTGTCCGGGTCCATGCGGAAGGCGATCGTGTTGTCGATGACCACGGCGCCGGCCGCGGTGGCCCTGGGCACCCACTGCTCACTGGCCTCGGTGCCGGCGGAGAAGAAGGCCAGGTCGACACCGGTGAAGTCGAACTCCTCCACCGCGTGCACCGGGTGAGCCACGCCATCCACGCTCAGCTCCGTGCCGGCCGAGCGCGCCGACGCCACCAACCGGATGTCGCGATAGCGCAGACCCCGTCGCTCGATCAGCTCGATCAGGGTGTTGCCCACGGCGCCGGTGGCGCCGACGATCGCGATCCGCGGGGCCGCGGGGTCGGTCACGAGGGTCATCGGGTTCCTCCGGTCTTGATCTCGGTCTTGGACGCGGCCACCGCGCCGGCGGCCGGTGCGGGCTCCTCGGCGGGCACGGCAGGCGCGCGCCGCCCCGTGAAGGACCAGCCGAGGTTGATGCCCAGGCTCGCCGCCACGATGAGCGGGATGCCCAGGGCCTGCAGCAGACTCACGCTGTGCCCGTACACCGCCCAGTCCATGAGCATGGCGACCGCCGGGTACACGAACGCCAGGACGGCGATCTTCGGGGTCGGCAGCTTCTGGTACGCGGAGTACATCAGGACGTACATCACGCAGGTGTGGATCACTCCGAGGCCCACCAGCCAGCCCCAGTCGCCGCCGAGCCCCTTCATCTCGCTCAGCCGGGTGAACGGCAACAGCAGGAAGATGCCCAGCACCAGCTGCACGAGCGCGACCAGATGCGGCCGCACCCCGGTGACCCGCTTGGTGATGACCGTCGAGACCCCGTAGAACACGGCGGCCAGCAGCGCGTATCCCAGGCCCGCCAGATATGCGCTGTCCCCGCCGCCGGTCAGGTCGGCCGCGGACACCCCCGCCACCAGGATCAGACCGACGAACGCGACCCCGAGCCAGCCGAACTTCGCCGCCGTGAGCTTGTCCCGGAAGAGCACGGCGCCCAGCAGCATCACGTAGAACGGTTGCGTGTGATAGACGACGGTCGCCACGGAGATGGAGGTGTCCTCGTAGGACTCGAAGAGGAACGCCCAGTTGAAGACGATGAAGACACCGCCCAGCGCGGCCAGGCCCAGCTTCCTCGGAGTGAAGCCGTGGTTCCTGAAGAAGCCGCGCGCCAGGCAGTAGAGGCCGAGCGTGGCCGTGCCGAACAGGCAGCGGAAGAAGACCACGTTGAACGGCGACGCGCCGGACTCGATGACGAAGACGCCGAGGGTGCCGGACAGCACCATGGCGAGGGTCAGCTCGATCGCTCCCTTCGTCTCCGTGTTCGCCGGCCGGGTGTCAGTACTCATGATGAGACGCCTTTCCAGGGGTGAGGGGGTGCGGGTCGGTGGTGGGGGTTGCGGGTCAGGGGAGTGGGGTGCGGGTCAGGGGAGTGGAGTGCGAGTCAGTGGAGGGAAACGCGGGTCAGTGGAGGGGGACGGCGTACTGCAGACCGCCTCGCGTGAACAGTTCGTTGAGCCCTCGCGGCACGGCCAGACCGGCGGCCGGCCCGAGGTTGCGGTCGTACACCTCCCCGTAGGTGCCGACGGCGGCCAGTACCCGGGACGCCCACTCGTGGTCGAGGCCGACCGCGGGCCCGTGGGCGCCCGCCGTCTCGGCGGCCTGCGCCAGCGCCTTGTCCCGCTCGCCCACCTCGACGACGTGCTGCTCGGCGGAGACGAGCAGGTGCAGCACCCATCGGCACAGCCGGAACCACGCCGGATCGCCGTCGCGCACGGCGGCCGCCATCGGCTCGCGGGAGATGGCCTCGTCGAGGATGCGGTGCGCCCCAGGGTCGTCGAGCGAGGCCCGCTCCCCGGCCAGGGCCACCCGGTCCAGGACGTAGGCGGCGCACTCACCGGCCGCGTACGCCGCAAGCGTCTCGGCCGGCGTCGCATGGGCGACCGGCTCGACGGCCAGCCCTCGTCCGCCGAACCAGGCCGCCAGGTTCGCCGCGCTGGTCGTGCCCGCCTGCACGGCCACCCGCCGCCCCGCCAGCTGCTCGGGCCTGGTCACGCCGCTGTCGGCGGGTACGAGGAAGCCCTCGCCGTCGTAGCAGGTGACACCGGTGAACAGCACCGGCAGGGACGCCTCGCGGCCCAGGGTCCAGCTCACGTTGGCGACGGTCAGCTCGGCCTCGCCGCCGACGAGCCGCGACAACCGGTCCGCGGGATCGGACGGCACCCACTCGACCGCCTCACCGTCACCCACGGCGGCTGCGGCCACGGCCCGGGCGACGTCGGTGTCCAGACCGCGCCAGCGACCGTCGTCGCCGCGCAGCGACAGTCCGCGGATACCGCGGCTCACCACGGCGCGCAGGGCTCCGTGCCGCCGCACCGCGTCGAGAGTGGGAGTGATGCTCACAGGAAGCTCCTCGGACGAGAACGGGCACCCCGGGCGGGACCGGCGAAGGCGCAGATCCGCCGCCGACGGGCACGGCGAAGGCGGGAGGAGGAGAGCAGGCCGATCGGGGCGGCGTCACCCGCGCGTGGCATCACGACCCGTCCCTTCGCCCGGCGGGCGACGCGTACTGCAACTGCCGCAGATGCCCTTGCGTCATCTGCTCACGGTCGAAACGCCGCTCGTTGAACCCGAGCATCGTCAGCAGGCCCCTCGCGCTGACCGGCCGCCTCGATGCGCCGCGTGACACCCGCAGCGGCATCCGTCCCGGCTCCGCCCACCGCAGCATGCCCGCCGGATCGACATAGGCCCGGGACTTGTTGGCGTTGTCCTGGTGGAGGCAGTACGGCACGTCCAGATGACCGCGGCCGAAGGCCCGCACCAACGCCTCGCCGACCGTCGGCGCCATCTCCAGTGTGCTGTCCACCAGCAGCCGCGCCTCGTCGTAGATCCCCGATTCGGTCGCCACGACGTGCGGAGCGCGCTCCGCCTCGTCCCTCGCGATGGACGCGGCGAACTCCAGCGCGTCCACGTTCTCGGCGATCGTGGGGATGCGGTGCGCCTCCGCCGGCGTCTTCACGATCAGCCGCTCGCTGCCGGTGCGCACGGCGAGCCGCACACTCTCCTCGAGGATCCGGTAGGAACCCACCGACGTGCGGGGGAAGACCCCCATGAAGGTGTAGAGCACGACATGCCAGTCGGCCCGCGCCAGCCGCTCGCCGGCCAGCCGGCGCAGCGCGGCGATCGCCTCCATGTCCTGCCCCGGATGCGTCTGTTGCGCATAGCTCAACGAGATGTCGCTCAGACCGTGCTCCCGGAAGAACAACGCCTCCAGCACACTGAGCGCCACCAGCAGGCTCGGCGGGCACAACTGCCCCAGCATGCAGCCGCCGAAGCTCTCCAGATGCATCGGATCGGGCTGCGCCGCGATCAGCTCGCAGCACCGTGCCCAGGCCTTGACCGCCTCGCTGATCGGCGCCCGGCTGTACGGCAGGCAGTACGACACCGGACCGCCCTCCGTGGCGTCCACGCCGGCCTCGACCATCGCCCGGAACAGCGGATACGGCAACGCCGAGCCGTGGCGTACCTGCACCGGGAAGTCCGGGCGCGACACCGAACCCAGTAACTCCCGGGTGGCCTCGGGCCCGTGGGCGACCAACGGGAACCCGTTCAGCTCGGCCCCCGTGCGCAGTGCCTGGCGAGCGGAGTCGTGGTCGTTGACACGGGTGTAGCTGTCCAGGGTGATCGTGCCGATGGCGGTGGCGTGGGCCCCTCTCACGCCCATCAGCCCTTCACGCATGGTGGCCAGGTCGGCGAACCCCATACGAGGCTGCACCACCAGCCGACCCCGGGCGTGTGCCCCTCGGACGTGACGCGAGAAGCGTCCCCGTGGGGTGACCTGCGGCGCGTACCGCTCGGGAATCCTCGCGACACCGCTCATGCGGCTGCCCTCGCCGGCTCCAGAGCGGGGCGCTCGGCACTGTCGAGCGATCCCAGGAAGTCCTGGAAGGCGTCGATCCCGCCGTCGGCCTCGAAGACCGCGTCGAAGCCGCTGAGCGCCAACTCCTCGGCGTAGACGATGTTCTCCGCGCCCCGGACGCCGAGCTTCCCCCCGATCACCACGCGCAGGTCCGCCAGGTCCGGCTCACTGCGGATACGCCGGATGAGCCGAAGGCCGTCGAGGTGGCCGTGTCCGTTGACCGTGCTGATGACGAGCGCGTCCGGCCGCGAGGTCCGGCACTCCTCGATGATGAGGTCGTCGGGCACGCACGCGCCGAGATTGGTGACCTGAGCGCCCTGCTCCTCCAGCAACAGCTGGAGGAAAACGAGATTCCACATATGGGCGTCGGACGAGACGCTCGACACGACGAACCGTTTAGCCGGGAGTACGACCTGTGGGGACATAGGAACTCTCCTTGCCGTATTTCTGGGAGTGCATTTCTGGGAGTGCACAACATTCTTCACATCGCCCGGGAAGGAAGTCCAGAAATCCCATTCGGCTCAGCAGATGACCTTTATCGGATTCGTCGATCGATAAAGCCGACATGTTCATGTGCAGCATGCGGACCGCTCATGAAATCCAGGCACTCCACCGCTTCTCACGGATGCCCTCAGGACTCCTGGTACTCCCGGCTCAGGAAGTCGATGACCTGCTCCACGAACACCCGGCGTTCCCGGGAGAGCTGCGCCCCCTTGCGCCAGGCCAGCTGGGTGAACAGCTCGAAGGGAGGCTCCCACGCGAGCGGCACCAGCGTCCCGGCCGACAGCTCCTGACCGACCGCCATCCGCGGCAGCAGACTGATCCCGAGGCCGGCGCCGACACCGCGCTTGATGGCCTCGATATTGCCGAACTCCAGGAACGGCACCGGCTCGCCCGTGCTGTCGTTGAGCTCCGCCTCCAGCAGCTCCCGGTAGGCGCACCCCGCCTCCGGGGCCAGCACCGACTCCTGCCGCAGATCGTCGGTCGCCACCTTCGCGGCACCGGCGAGGCGATGCCCCGGCGACGCCACCACGACGAGCGGCTCCACGCCGAGGACCTCGCTGTGCACCCCGGAATGCTGCGTCTCGGCCTCCATCAGGAAGCCCGCGTCGAACAACCCCTGGCGCAGCGAGTGCAGCGTCTCCGCGCACAGGCTCGGTCGCAGGGCGATCTGCAGCCGGGGGTAGCGGTGGTGGAAGTACTCGAGCACCGGCGGCATCCGGTAGGAGGTGATGCTCTCCATCGTGCCGATGGTCAGCACGCCCTCGGGCTGCGCGTCCGGGGACGCGGCGCCACGTGCCTCGTCCGCCAGGGCCAGCATCTGTCCCGCATAGGGCAGCAGCCGCGTCCCCGCCGGGGTCAGCTTCACCTTGCCCCCGAACCGCTCGAACAGCTCGCCCCCCAGGGACACTTCGAGACTCTGGATCTGCGCGGTCACCGAGGACTGCGCGTAGTTCAGTTCGGCCGCGGCCCGGGTGAAGCTCCCCAGTGCGGCCACGCGGTGAAAGGTTCGGAGTTGCCGGATGTCCATTTTGGTCTCTCCCGGAGGGACTCGACGGAGACGACCCGCAGTGGTCGACACCCCGAGCCTGCCGACCGCCCTCCTGCCTGGGAAGAACCTTCCGCTGGCACACAGTGCCCACGACACCAATGTGCCGGACGCGGCTCCGGGTTCCGCGGATGACCGCGGCGCGGGGAGTGGAATCGCCCTGCCGGTGAATTACTGAACCCACGCCGATTTCGCGCGGGTCGATTCATCGCCGGTCACACGACGAGACGGGCGCGGGTTCCGGGAATTCAGCCGGTCCGCGTCCGGGCCGTGGCGGTTGGCACGCGGCAGTCCGCATCCGGCAGTCCGCAGGTGGCGAGCCCGGGAAAGCAGCCTCCCCGGTCGTGGGGGAAGGCGCCCGGTCGCGGAATCAGTCGGAGTCAGTGCGCGGGCGCCGCGGGCGTGGTCTTCCTGCGCGCACGATAGGCGGCCGCCTTGATCTTGTTGCCGCAGGAATCCATGCCGCACCACTGCCGGCGCATGCCGCGCGAGCGATCGATGTAGACGCGCGTGCACTCGGGGTTGCCGCATTCCTTCATCAGCGGGACGTCGGGGCCGCTGAGCAGTTCCACGGCCAGCCGGGCCACGGTCGCGAGTGCCTGCCCGGGGGTGGCGTCGGTGTGCCGCCCCGCCAGGGTGAGTTGGGGTGTCGCGGGCGTCTTGCGTGCCTCGGCGTTGACCACGGCCAGTGCTCCCCGGTCGAAGTCCTCGCGGAGGCGACGGTTGGTGATCAGCCGGTACACGGCCTCGCGCAGGACGATCGCCTCGCGGACGTCGTCCTCGTCCGCAGGGGGGATCACGTCGACAAGCCCTGATTCCAGGTACCAGGCGTTGAGCCGCTCCGGCGTCGCGAACATCTCGAAACGGGTCGAGCGCCGGGCCCTCAGGGTGGCCGCGAAGTCGAGGACAGGGTGTCCGCACACGAAGACGTGGTCAAGATTCACGTCACCATTCTGACGGGTGACTGTCCGGTGGGCAAGGGCCCGCCCCCGCTCGGTGCCTCGCTCGGTGTCCGGCCGCCTCCGGCCGGAGCCCGCCGCTCTGTCTCCGTGCGCCTCGCGACGGCCGGCCGGGCCGACCCCGCCCGTCGCGATGCGCGCCCGGCGGACGGCCGTCACGTTCAGGGCGTCATCGTGCTTGCAGGGGCCCGGCGAGGGACCTGCGCAGGGACGTCGGCGCGACGACCGGCAGCAGCGCTGCGGACATCCTGCCCTTGAGCGTGCTGGGCCGGCGCGTCAGCTCCACGTCCACCCGGGTGCCGTCCGGCCCGGCCGTGGTCCGGAAGACCCAGCCGCCGCCGGGTCCGAAGAGCTTGGAGTCGAGAGTGGTGACGATGACGGTGCCGCCGTCCGGTTCCCACTCGTAGCGCGCCCGCTCCCAGGCGGCGGCCGTTCCCTCGGTGACCTCGGCCCAGGTGTCTCCGAGTCCGTGCACCTCGAAGTGGTCGGCGTCGATGGTGGACCAGATGCGGGGGCGCGAGGGGCTGAAGTCGGTCAGGACGTCGAGCACGCCCTTCGGGTCGAGCGTGGAGACGAGGTGGAGGCGTACGACTGTCATGGGGTTTCTCCTCACTGATACGTGATCGCTCCGGCCGGTGACGCGAGATCCCGTGGCCTGCGTCACCGGTCAAGGCGGTGAAGTGTGCGGCCTGGGTAGCGTCGCCGGCGCCGTGGGACCGGTCCCGCCGGCCTCGGTGGCTCAGAGGTGGTCGGCGTCCACGATTGCCTGCGCGAACGCGCCGGGTGCTTCCTGCGGCACGTTGTGTCCGACGTTCGCGAGGGTGCGGTGCTCGTAGCGGCCGGTGAAGTGGTGGCGGTAGGCGGAGCCGTCGCCCGGCGGGGTGAAGGGGTCCAGGGCCGCGTCGAGCGTGAGGGTGGGGACACCGATGGAGGGCTGGGCGGCGAGCTGCCTCTCGTAGCGGTCGTAGCGCCGCTCGCCCTCTACGAGGCCGATGCGCCAGCGGTAGTTGAAGAGGACGACGGCGGCGTGGTCGGGGTTCGTGAAGGCCTCGGCGGTGCGCCGGTAGGTGGCGTCGTCGAAAGCCCAGTTGGGGGAGACGAGCGTCCATACGTAGCGGCACAGCGCGATGCGCTCGGTGACGTTCTCCATGGCCTTCTTGCCCCGGTCGCCGGCGAAATACCACTGGTACCACCAGTTGTGCTCGACGGCGGGAGCGGCGGGCTCCAGCTGAGCCTTGCGGTCGGTGATGAGGTAGCCGCCGGTGGAGAGCAGGGCTTTGACGCGTTCCGGCCACAGGGCGGCGATGATGTCGGCGGTCCGCGAACCCCAGTCGAAGCCCGCGAGCACGGCCTTGTCGATCTTCAGTGCGTCCATGAAGGCGACGATGTCCAGCGCGATGGCGGACTGCTCCGCGGTGCGCGGGGTGTGGCGGGAGAGGAAGCGGGTGCCGCCGTGGCCCCGGAGGTACGGCACGAGGACGCGATAGCCCCGGTCGGCGAGGATCGGGGCGACGTCGACGAAGCTGTGAATGTCGTAGGGCCAGCCGTGCAGGCAGATGACGACGGGTCCGTGGGCGGGCCCGGCCTCGGCGTAGGCGATCTCCAGTAGGCCCGCCTTGACGTGCTTGAGGGAACTGAAGCCGATGAGGGTTCCGGGGGTGACGGCGGACGCGGTGGGAGCGGTCGTGCCGCGCGCCCCGGGCGGCGTGGTCGCGGAGGAGGCGTGGGTCGGCAGACCTGACAGTGCGACCGCTGCCGCGCCGGTGCCCAGTCCGACGGTTTTGCCGAATGTGCGCCTGTTGAACATCTGTACTCCTTCGTCGCGTCGCTGCAGATGGCCGAGGACCGATGCACCGGGTCCGACGCGCGCGGCGCCGATTCACCTGGGACCGGTCGCGGGTCCGCGGCGGACGTCGACGGCTCGACGGCTCGGGCGGTGTGCGTTCCCGCGGCCCTGGATGCGATGACACTCGCATGGCCATCGTCACCAGTCAAACCGGTGACGGCAATTTCGGGCCAACTGACTGCCGGGGAGTCGCGTCGCGGTCCTGGAGGCCTTGGTCGTAGAACTCCGACAACAGGAAGTGCTGTTGATTAGGTGGAATGGGTGATCCCTTCCCTGGGTGCGGTCCCTGATGGGGGCGGGTCTGCCCAGGTGTCGGTCGCCTCCCGTCACCGTCTTGACAGGTGACGAGTGTTGACGCACGCTGAAGGCCCAGCGAAACGCCGGGGTGAAGCGACCCCGGATGGAGAAATGGGGACCGGCCATGAACGAGAGACTCGCGACGGACGCCGACGCCGACGCCGACGCACGTCACGTGCGCTACGGCAGCCTTCCTGAGCGAATCCGCTTCGAGGACATGACCGAGGAAATGGCGACCGCGCCGGGAGGCCGCAACGACCTCTACGACCCCGACGGTTCGTGGAAGTTCTTCTCCTGCCTCGCGCTCGACCTGGGGCTCTAGGCGCGCTTCTGAAGTCCCGCCCACCCGGCGACGCCTGGCGCGCCCGCCCTGGTCGACCGGCCGGGCAGGCGCCGTCCCCCGAGCCGGGACCGAGGGCCCGCTGTCGCCGTCGGGGGAGTGCACGCGCACGGCTGCGCCAGGAAGGCGGGCGTGCCGGCATCCCTGGATCCGCCGGACGCGTCACCGCTTCGTAAGGCGTCGTGGGCGCGTCGAACCGGGACAAAACCGCGTACACGCGAGACGCTGCCCGTCATGAACACACCCTCTCCCCACCGGTTCGACGACCTCACCGCGCTCTACGTCAACTGCACCCTCAAGCCGTCTCCCCAGCTCAGTCACACACAAGGGCTGGTGGACAGGAGCCGCGCGATCATGGACGCGCAGGGAGTGGCGACGGACGAGATCAGGGCCGTCGATCACGACATCGCCACAGGCGTCTATCCCGACATGACGGAACACGGCTTCGCCTCCGACGAGTGGCCCGCGCTCTACGAGAGGGTGATGGCCGCCGACATCCTGGTCCTGGCCGGACCGATCTGGCTGGGCGACAACAGTTCGGTGACCAAGAAGGTCGTCGAGCGCCTCTACGCCTGTTCCTCGCTGCTCAACTCCCAAGGCCAGTACGCCTACTACGGCCGGGTCGGCGGCTGTCTGATCACCGGCAACGAGGACGGCGTCAAACACTGCGCGATGAACGTCCTCTACAGCCTCCAGCACCTCGGCTATACGATCCCGCCCCAGGCGGACGCCGGCTGGATCGGCGCCGCCGGCCCCGGCCCGTCGTACCTCGACCCGGGCTCGGGCGGCCCGGAGAACGACTTCACCAACCGCAACACCTCCTTCATGACCTGGAACCTCATGCACATGGCCGCCCTGCTCAAACGCGCCGGGGGCATCCCCGCGCAGGGCAATCAGCGTTCCCAGTGGGATGCGGACTGCCATGCGGGCGCCGACAACCCCGAGCATCGCTGAGCGGGTGTCGTCGATCCCCCGGCCGGTCATCGCGTGAGCGCGGCGGAGCCCTCACGGGACGAGCTCGCTGATCGGCGGGGCCTCCCCCTGCGATGAGCGCGGGGTGTTCCGTGTGTCCCTCGCCTGCGGCAGACCTCAACGCTGTTTGAATCGGCGCATGACCAAGAGTGATGACTCGGTTCTTTTCGGTAACCGTTTCCTGACGATGCCCTCACCCTCGGAGACCTTCCCCGAGGAGGGCATGACGGCGACCGACGCGATGCGGCTCGTGGACGTGGATCTCGCCATGGAGGGCGACCCGCAGCGCAACCTCGCCACGTTCGTCACCACGTGGATGGAGCCGGAGGCGCAACGGCTGATCGCCGAGAACCTGCACCGCAACTTCATCGACCACGCGGAGTACCCCATCTCCGCGGACATCGAGCAGCGATGCGTGCGCATGCTCGCCGATCTCTTCCACGCGCCGGGCAGGACGACCGGCTGCCGGACCCAGGGCTCCTCCGAGGCGATCATGCTCGGCGCGCTGTCGCTGAAGTGGAAGTGGCGCCAGCGCCGCCAGGCGGCCGGTCTGTCGACCGACCGGCCCAACCTGGTCTTCGGGGGCGACGTCCACGTCGTGTGGGAGAAGTTCTGCCGCTACTTCGACGTCGAGCCGCGGATCGTGCCGCTCGCCGAGGGCAAGTACACGATCGGTCCGGAGGACGTTGAGCCCCGCATCGACGAGAACACGATCGGCGTCGTCGCCGTCCTCGGCACCACGTTCACCGGTCACAAGGACGACGTCGTCGGTATCGACGCACTCCTGAGGGACGTGCGCACCAGGCGTGACCTCGACATCCCGATCCACGTCGACGGCGCCAGCGGTGCGTTCGTGTGGCCCTTCCTCTACCCCGACTCGGAATGGGACTTCCGGCTCGAGCAGGTCCGTTCGATCAACGTGTCCGGCCACAAGTACGGACTGGTCTACCCCGGCATCGGATGGCTCGTCTTCCGCGAGGAGTCCGACCTCGCCGAGGACCTGGTCTTCTACGAGAACTACCTGGGCAAGACCGACGCGACGTTCACGCTGAACTTCTCCACGGGCGCCTCGATGGTGCTCGCGCAGTACTACAACTTCGTGCGACTGGGCCGTCAGGGCTACACGTACGTCATGAAGATGATGCAGGACAACGCCCGGGCGCTGGCGGACAACCTGCGCGACAGCGGTCGCTTCGAGGTGATCGGGAGCGATCTGGAGCAACTGCCCCTGGTGGCTTTCCGGCTCTCGGGCCACCACTCCTACGACGAGTCCGACATCGCCTGGCAGCTCGCGGCCGAGCGCGGATGGATGGTGCCGGCGTACACGCTCCCGCCCGACGCGCAGCGGGTGAAGATCCTGCGCGCCCTGGTCAAGGAGACGCTCAGCCGCGAGCAGGTCGATCGCCTGAGCCAGGACATCGCCGACGCGTGCCGCACCCTGGACAAGAAGGGCGCGACCCACGGGACCGAGCGCGACCAGATCAAGCGCGGCACCGGCTACTGACGACTCGCGGGCGATGCGGCGCCGACCCACCCGTGTCAGGGCTCGGACCGTCAGCCCTGCGTGTGCCGGCGCCGCCTTCGATCAACCGGCCCCACGACTCACCGGCGCCGCATGCCGAGGGTCGCAGGCGTCTCGACCGTCTCGTCGCACGGGATTCAGGACGCCGAGCACGTGGCCGTCACCGACGGCGTGTCCGCCGCTGTCGGCGTACTCGCGAGGAAGCCGAACGTCGTGCCGGCCCCCGCCGTCACCGTGCCGTTCCACCCGGCGTTGCGTACGGTCGTCCCGGTCAGCGCGCCGTTCCAGACCTGGGTGATCCGACTGCCCGCCGGGAGCGCCAGGTCCACCGCCCAGGAGGAGATCGCCGCCGTGGACGAGGTGTTGGTGACCGTGATCTCGCCCTGGTAGCCGCCCTGCCACACCGACACCGCGCGGAAGCCGGCGGAGCAGCCTCGGCTTCCGGGGTCCCCGGGATCTCCGGGGTCTCCGGGGCCGCCCGGGGTGAGCAGCGCCGACAGGGCCGGGTACCAGCGGGCCGCCATCTTGGCGTCGCCGGAGGCGTTGGGGTGGACGCCGTCGTAGGTGTCGGTGGCGCTGTCGAAACCCGTCCACTGGTCGACGACGGTGACCGGCGACTGCGCGGTGCTGATTCCTCGGGCCCAGGCCGGAATGCGCTGGTTGAACGCAACGGTGCGGGCGGCGCACCCGGTGCAGTTGCTCGGATCGATCGGGATGATCTGGGCCACCAGCACCTTCATCGACGGGTTGGCGGCCCGCATCTGGCCGACCAGTTTGGTGAACGCGGCGAGCACGGTGTCCGGTGCGATGCTGCTCCAGACGTCGTTGGTGCCGAAATGCATGACAACGATGTCCGGTCGGGTCGCCGCCAGCCATCCCGGCAGGAGGTTCTGGTCGGCGGTGGCGGTGGCCTGGAAGCCGCCGTGGCCTTCGTTGTCGGCGTCGTGTGTGAGACCGCAGCTCTGGGCGTTCAGTGTGCCGACGAAGTCGATGTCGGTGTATCCGGCGTTCTGCAGCTGGTTCCAGAGCAGGGAGCGCCAGCAGCCCGGGGAGCCGGTGATGGAGTCGCCGAGCGGCATGATCCGTACCGGGGTCGCTGCGGCGGCGGGCGGAGCGCCTGCCAGGCCGAGGCCGGCGGCGACGAGCAGGGCGGCCAGGAATGTGGCGAAGAACGGGTGACGTCTGCTGCTGCGCACGGGATGTCCTTCCCGAAGTGGGGCGGGAGCGGGAGTGCGGTGCGGCCGACTGTGGGAGCGCTCCCACAGATGCGTACGGTTCATCAAGCCACCGTTGCGCCAGCGCGTCAATATCCAGGACGGGCCAACTGCAGGAGGCTGCCGGAGCCGCTCGGGAGCCGGACCCTGTGCCCCCTTGGTCCCGGCGTCGATGCTCTCGTCGTCGACGGCCGGCGCTCAGGCTCTATGAGTGTTCCCCCAGTTGGAGGACGCCTGCGAGGGAGAAGCACAGAGCGCCGGTGAGCGTGCCCCAGTTGGCGATGTCGGCGTTGACGAGACTGCCGGTGGCCGGGCGGGTGTAGGCGGCGATCGCCGAGACCATGAACAGGACGGACCCGAGCTGGTTGACGGCGACGATCCACCAGCCGAGGTCACGCGGCCGGACGCGGATCCGTCCGTGGCAGATCTCGACGAAGGCCAGGTGGCCGGAGATCAGGAAGAGGACGCAGCCGATCACGTCGGGCGCCCAGATCAGTCGGTTGACCTGCTGGGCGCTGAGGCCTTCCAGGAAGGAGTCCAGCAGGTCGACGGCGAACACGAGCGTGCCCGCGAAGAGGACGAACGTGCTCAGCCAGTCGACCCGCGCCGGCTCGTAGCTCCACCACCGCCAGGGGCCCGTCACCAAGTGGCCCTCGCCGCCGGGAACGTGACGAGGTGCGTTGATCGCCTGGAGCAGCGAGGCGTACCCGCCGGTGGTGAAGAAGAGGCCGCCCGCGAAGTAGATCGAGGCGCACTCGGTGGCGTCGGCGGCGCCGAACTGCGCGACGGCCGCACCGGCCGTGAAGAGGGCGCCGCCGATGACGAACGCGATCGCGGCGACGGCGTTGAGCCGACGCAGGCGAGTGCGGGAGACGGCGTCGGCGCGGACGTGATGAGTGGCCGCGCCGTGCAGGGGACGGACGGCGAGCACCCCACGCCGTCGCGCGAGCCGGGACTCCCAGACAGCGGTACCGCCGTCGGAAAGACGCCAGGTGAGCCGGGTGGTGAACGGTCCCGCGCCTTCGGCGTGCTGCTCGGATTGCCCCACGGGCCGAGCCTAGAACGGCGGACAGGACCGAGGATGAGTGAAACGCCGTCGGGGCGGCCGGTATGCGTGGACCGCCCCCGAGGCTCTGTGAGGCTGTCAGGCCGTCAGAGTCACGGATGCTCCGGTGCGGCGCGGTAACCTGATGGCTCGTCAAGGCTTCGTCGTGCGCCTGCACGCCGCTCACCGAACCGTTCGCCGGTCGTCCCGGCCGCCCTCTCTCGGTGCGGGCGCGTCGCCCCGAGCCCCGCGGCGAGGCCGTGCACCCGGGACCCGGACCGACGCCGGTGTGATCAGCAGGCACGGCGGCGGTAGGCGGCGCTGCCGGGCGCGCTCACGTCCCGATCCCGCTCGACGATCGACAGCGTGCCGCCCCAGCCCGCGCAGGCCTGCCGGTAGCCGCTGTCGGTGTATTCGACGGCGTATACCCGGTCGGCGTACGCGAGGGCGTAGTCTCCGCACTCCTTGTACTGACCGCACTCCTCCGTCACGGCGAAGTCGAAGCCGATCGCCGTGCGTTCGGGCAGCAGGTCGACCGTGTTCTTCTGGCCGACGGCGAGCCCGGCGGCATGGGCGCGCCGGGTCAGGAGCCGGGCGAACGCAGCGTTGTGCTGTTTGGTCAGTCGGTCGCCGGAACGCTCGTAGGAGTCGAGGTTGTCCGGCTCGACCGCCTGGAAGCCACTCTCGGCGCAGCCGTCGATCCAGCCGCCGACGATCTCCGCGAGCCGGGTCCGCTTGCTCGCGGTGGAGGTGTCGAGAAG
Organism: Streptomyces sp. NPDC020597; assembly: GCF_044335095.1. NCBI lineage: Bacteria > Bacillati > Actinomycetota > Actinomycetes > Kitasatosporales > Streptomycetaceae > Streptomyces > Streptomyces sp. NPDC020597. The sequence continues at coordinate 131,170 of NZ_JBIRUL010000014.1, forward strand.
CGCCTCGCCCCACTCCTCGTCCTCGACGAGCTCGTGGGCGCCGTCGCGCAGCAGCAGGTCGGGATGGTGTTTCTGCCACCAGCCCAGCGCGTCCGGCTGGGCCTGGAAGGCGTTGACGTAACAGATGTTGTACAGGCCCGGTGCGGGCGTTGCCGTGCGGTCGCGGGAGACGGCCTCGACGTCCTTCGGCGGGGTGTACGGACGGCCGATCTGGTAGTCGAACCGCTGGTTCGGCGTCGGCAGGGCGACTTTCGCCGTGGGCGCCTTCGGGGTGTGGGGCGCCGGGTCACCGGAGGTGGCGTCCTGGCAGGACAGCAGACCGGCGCCCAGCGCGGTCACCGTACCGAAGGCCACGGCGACCCGCACGACGTTCCTGCGGCGGATCGGTACGGGGGAATGCGTGGACACCACGGGCTCCAATGCGGGAAGCGGAAGGCTCGTCCCGCACGGTGCGGGTTCGATCGCCCGAACCATGATGCGGGGGGGCGCGGACGCGGTCGCGCAGTCGTCTTCGCCGTGACACCGACGCCCCGCTGAACAGGCGGCCGGCCGACTGGCGCAAGGTTTTCGCAAGGTCGGTGCTTCAGCGTTGGCGTCACGAAAGACGGAGACGGTCGCGCCTGGGGTGGTGCCGCCGGACAAGGAGGGTGTGTGGACATGCAGATGCGAGGGTACGCCAAGCGGCGCGGTACCGGGCGGGTCCGCTCGGCCGCCGTCGTCGCCGCGCTGGGCGCCGCCGCCGTCGTGGGCGTGGCGCCGAACGCCCAGGCGGGGACGGGCTGCACGCTCACCCTGTGTTCGACGACGGTGAACGACAGCGCCTACGGGGTCACCGCCTACTACAACTGGTGCCGGGGCGGCGACAGCACCGGCGACTCGACGGCCACCGAACCGAAGTGCGCCTCCGACGGGGAGAGCCAGAAGACCCAGAACCTCACGGCCCGGGGCGGCCACACGGCGTACAACCAGGACTGGGACGCCTTCCGCGTGGACGCCGGCTGGTGCTACAAGGTCAAGTTCATCCGCACCGGACAGCCCGAGTTCACCCGCACCTACGACCGGCGTGGCAAGTCCGCACTGTGGGTGAAGGTCGCGGACAACGCCGACGCGCACGTCCTCGACCAGGGAACGGCGTCCTGCCCCTGATCCGCCGCACACGCACCCGCCTTACGCGGAAGGAGACGCACATGACGTTCAGAGCGCAGGCCTCGGTGCCGAAACGGCTGGTGGTGGTCGCCGTGTCGGCCGCCGCGGCCCTGGTCGGGTTCTCGGTCGGCCCCGCCCAGGCGTTGACCTACGACATGAGTACGACGGGCGCCGTGGGCACGGCCACCCACGTAGGGAACGGCGACTGGTCGCTCCACGCCCGCGACCCTCTCACCGACGGTCACTGTGCCCGATTCCAGGTGAAGGACACGGACGACACCAGCTGGCGATGGTACGGCGACATGGTCTGTTCCTCCGCCGACCGGTACGTGACGGGAGCCCGCTCGCTGTGGTCCGTCCGTATCTGCCGGACCGGAATCGGGAACTGCTCCGCCGCCGTCAGGCTCTGACCCACTCGGCAGGCGTCCTCGGCGACGCGTCCCGGTTCGGGGTTGTCCCGCTACAGGGGGCAGGACAACCTCGAACCGGGCGGCCGGGGGAGGGGCGACGACTCCCGCGGTCCGCGCCCCACCGCCGTTCCTCGACCGTCCCGAAGGGCCGGCCTCACAGGCCTCGGGCGGGGCGGAACCGGTCCGTGGCCGCCACGACGGCCTCCGTCGTGCCTCCCCCGCCCAGTCCGTGACCCTCGTCGCCGATCAGCACGAGCTCCGCGTCCGGCCACACCTGCGCCAGCCGCCACGGGACGTCCGCAGGACTGCTGATGTCCATGCGCCCGTGCACCATGACGCCGGGGATGCCGGCGAGCTTTCCGGCGTCGCGCAGCAGCACGCCGTCCTCGAGGAAGCCGGCGTGCCGCCAGTAGTGGGTGACGAGGCGGGCGAAGCGCAGCCGGAAACGCGGGTCCTCGTAACGGGCGTCGGGCTTGGACCCGGGATGCGCGGACACGTGCACGTCCTCCCAGCGACACCACGCGCGCGCTGCCCGCTCCCTCACAAACGGATCGGGGTCCGCCAGCATCCGGGCGTACGCCTCAGCCAGGTTGCCGTCGCGCTGCGGCTCCGGGACGGCGTCGCAGAAGCGTGCCCATTCCTCGGGGAAGATCCGCCCCATGTGCCGGGTGATCCACTCCACCTCGCGTGCGGTGGTATTGGTGACGCTGAAGAGCACCGACTCCGACACCCGTGAGGGCTGCTGCTCGGCGTAGGCCAGGGCGAGGGTCACCCCCCACGAGCCGCCTACGACCAGCCATCTCTCGATGCCGAGGCGCTGCCGCAGCAATTCGATGTCGGCGATCAGATGCTGTGTGGTGTTGCAGGCCAGCGACGTCCGTGGATCAGCGGCATCGGGGGTGCTCCGTCCGCAGCCACGCTGGTCGAAGAGGACGATCCGATAGGCCGCGGGGTCGAACAGTCTGCGCCAGAACGGTCCCGCCCCGGAACCCGGACCGCCGTGCAGGACGAGGGCGGGCTTGCCCGCGGGATTCCCGCAGGTCTCCCAGTACACGTGGTTGCCGTCGCCGACATCGAGAGTGCCGTGCTCGTAGGGCTCGATCGGTGGATACAGCTCGGCCATGTGGGGTGCACCTCGGCAGTCCGGGTCCGTGGAGTCGGGCAGCGACCATGATCCATCAGCGGGTTCTCCCGGAACAGACCGGAAGCTTTTCGAAACATTCGAGATGATTGAAAGAGATCTAGATCTTGGAGTCCGCGACCCGTGCGGGCTCCTTCTTTTTTTGTGAGTCGCTGTAAGCCCGTGAGCTGGTCATATCCTCCTCTGTCGCGGTCAATCCGTTCACGAATGTTTCGGGATCATTGCCGAAAGGATTGACAGTTGGCATGCCCATACTAAAACTGACGGTCAATCCGGGGGCCCTGCACCCGTCGCCCCCGTCGACCTCACGAGACGAGGAGGAAGCGCGACATGAACGCACCCGCACGTCTCAGGCTGTTCATGAGCGGTGTCTGCACCACGGTCCTGGTCGCTCTCGCCGCGCTGACACTGCCCGGCACCGCCCATGCAGACGTCGTCGTCACCAGCAACAAGACCGGTACCGACAACGGTTACTACTACTCCTTCTGGACGGACTCGCCCGGCTCGGTCTCCATGAACCTGGGCTCCGGAGGCAATTACGGCACCTCCTGGCGCAACACCGGGAACTTCGTCGCCGGAAAGGGCTGGAGCAACGGCGGACGGCGGAGCGTGTCCTACTCGGGCACCTTCAATCCGTCCGGCAACGCCTACCTGGCCCTCTACGGATGGACGGCCAATCCGCTCGTGGAGTACTACATCGTCGACAACTGGGGCACGTACCGGCCCACGGGCACGTACAAGGGCACCGTGACCAGCGACGGCGGCACGTACGACATCTACCGGACGACGCGGTACAACGCGCCTTCCGTCGAGGGGAACCGGACCTTCGACCAGTACTGGAGCGTCCGGCAGCAGAAGCGGACCGGCGGCACCATCACCACCGGAAACCACTTCGACGCCTGGGCGCGCGCGGGGATGCCGCTCGGCAGCTTCAACTACTACATGATCCTCGCGACCGAGGGTTACCAGAGCAGCGGCAGCTCCAACATCACGGTGGGCGGCACCGGTTCGGGTGGCGGAGGCGGAGGCGGAGGCGGCAGCGCGTGCAACGCGACTCTCTCCGCGGGTCAGCAGTGGGGCGACCGGTACAACCTCAACGTGTCGGTCACCGGATCGAGCAACTGGACGGTCACGATGAACGTGCCCTCGCCCGCGAAGGTCCTCTCCACCTGGAACGCCAGCGCCGGTTTCCCCAGCCCTCAGGTGCTGACGGCCAAGCCCAACGGCAGCGGCAACACCTTCGGCGTCACCATCCAGCCCAACGGCAACTGGACCTGGCCCACCGTCTCCTGCGCCGGCGGCTGACCCACGTCCGCCGCCGCGACCCCGCTCCCGCCGCCGCGCCCGTCGCCACCCCTGCCCCCGGTTGGAGGACCATCTCCCATGAGTACCGGACCACTTCGCCCGTCCCGCGCTCTGACCGCAAGGCTGGTCGTCGTCGCCCTGGCCGCCGCGGGCGCCCTCGCCGGCCAGGCCGCCGCCCCGGCGCAGGCCGCGACCTGCAACGGATACGTCGGGCTCACGTTCGACGACGGCCCGTCCGGCAAGACCTCCGCCCTGCTCAACGCCCTCAGGCAGAACGGGCTGCGGGCCACGATGTTCAACGAGGGCCAGTACGCCGCCTCCAACCCCTCCCTGGTGCGGGCCCAGATCGACGCCGGCATGTGGGTCGGCAACCACAGTTACAGCCATCCGCACCTCACCCAGCAGAACCAGGGGCAGATCGATTCGGAGATCTCCCGGACCCAGCAGGCCATCGCCAACGCGGGCGGCGGTACTCCGAAACTGTTCCGGCCGCCCTACGGTGAGACCAACTCGACCGTCCGGGCGGTCGAAGCCAAGTACGGTCTGACCGAGATCATCTGGGACGTCGACTCGCAGGACTGGAACGGCGCGAGCACCGACGCGATCGTGCAGGCGGCCGGCCGGCTCACCAACGGCCAGGTCATCCTCATGCACGACTGGCCGGCGAACACCCTCGCCGCGGTCCCGCGGATCGCACAGGGACTGGCCGCTCGTGGCCTGTGCGCCGGAATGATCTCCCCGCAGACCGGCCGGGCCGTCGCCCCCGACGGCGGTGGCCCCGGGGGAGGCGGCAGCGCGTGCAACGCGACTCTCTCCGCGGGTCAGCAGTGGGGCGACCGGTACAACCTCAACGTGTCGGTCACCGGATCGAGCAACTGGACGGTCACGATGAACGTGCCCTCGCCCGCGAAGGTCCTCTCCACCTGGAACGCCAGCGCCGGTTTCCCCAGCCCTCAGGTGCTGACGGCCAAGCCCAACGGCAGCGGCAACACCTTCGGCGTCACCATCCAGCCCAACGGCAACTGGACCTGGCCCACCGTCTCCTGCGCCGGCGGCTGACCCACGTCCGGCGGTCACCGGAACTCAGGTGACCGCCGGACGTCGGCAGGTGTCATGCCGGGGCGTGGGCGGAGCCTGGGTTCACGCCAGGCCGTAGGCGGAGCCGCACTGCGACTTGCTGCCCTTCACGGCGCAGACGTTGACGACGATCGGGGTGCCCTCCGCGATGTTCCCGGTCTTCCAGGGGGAGACGTAGACCGCCGCGTGACCGCGCGAGGACACCTTGCGGTAACCCAGGGCGCCGTCCTGCGTCGCCGCCTCTGCTTCGATGCCCCAGCCGTCGCCCAGGATGTCGCGGACCTGAAGAGCGTCCCCCGGTATCGGCGGGTCGACGGTGTGGTCGGGGTCGGCGTTCCAGTCCGCGAAACCCGCGCGCGTGTGGTTGTTGTAGACCTCGATACTGAAACTCTTGCCCACCCTGTCCACGCTGAAGGTGAAGTTCGGGTCGGCCGAGGCGTTTCCGGCCCCTGTGATGACCGCCGTACCGGCCAGGCCGAACACGGCGACGGACGTGCCCAGGAATCGTCTGAATTTCCGCACTTCGGAGAATCTCCCGTGGTGATGGGCGCCTTGGTCAAAGGGCCCGAGAGGGGCAGATGTTTCGTGGGTCCGATGCGTGGGCCCACTGCGCGAGCGGGTGTCCCGGTCGGCGCCGACCAAGCATGCCCCAGGCGGCGTCCGGACGCCATTGGCAGCCGGTCCACAATGAGTTGGCATTGCGTGCACCCCGCCGTCGCGACCGCGGGCCGGCGGCCTGGACGGGGTGCCGGCCATGGCAGATGTCGGGCCTCCACCTGGGAGACCCGACATCTGCCCGTCGCCGTCCGGCGGTCCACCGAAGCGTGTGCCGTCCGACGAGGTGAAACCCGCACCTACAGGACGGCCGTCGCCACGTTGTCGGCGTACCTGAACCCGTCGTTGTCGAAGTAGAAGACGGTGGCCTCGACCTTGTCGCCCTTGTCGAAGTGCGAGCCCGCGGCCGGGCGCAGGTTCACCGACGCGACATGGTCCTTGTAGTCGCAGACCAGCTGGTCCTTCTTGATGGTGCCCGCAGCGATGGACTGGTCGTGGGAGCTGTGGTTGAGCGTCTTCGCGTTGGCCACGAGTTCATGGTCCATGCCGACGTCGCAGGAGTAGGTGACCTTCACCTGCAGCCCCGGGCTGCGCAGCGACACCTTCTCGATGGACAGCAGGTTGGCCTTGGCTGCCGCGGCGGGTGCGGTCGCCAGAGCGCCGGCACCGATCAGAAGAACGGTGGCTGCGGTTCCGGCTACGCGTCGACGCAGACGGGATGACGTCATCTCGGTATGTCCTTCCCCCTTGCGCGGTCACCCTTGGTCGTGATGCGGAGATTTCTCCAACTAGGCGGGCAACCACGGCAGTTGACTGATTCGGCCTGAATGTTACGGGGCTCGGCAGCGGTCTCGGAACCGAATCGCCGCACACTGCCTCGTGAGGAACACCGCACCCCGGCGGATGAACCGATCCCGGTCCGACGGCATCAGCGGACGGGCTGTCCCGGTAGGGAGCTCCGGCGGCGGGATCGGCCGAACGGTCGAGGCCCGGGCGGGCCCGCAGCGCGATCCTGACCGTTCGGCCGAGGTGGGGGTCCGGGGCCGCGGGCGAGGGTGGAGCCACATCCTCACCACGGACATCAGGAGTACGCCATGCAGCGCAGCACCTCTCTCATCGGCATAGTCGGCGGCGCGACCGCCGTCGTGGCGCTGGGCGGAATCGGCACCTGTCTGCTCTCCGGCACCGAGTCGACCACCGGCCTGGACGCCTACACCACCGTGTCGGTGGACGGCCATCGGGCGCTCGCGGCGTCCATCGTCGCGGGCCGCACCGAGAGCAAGTACCACCCGCTGCCCTGGGTCGGCGACAAGCTCTCCGGCGTCACCTGCCCGACGGGGCTCAAGGCCGTCGCCGGAGCCACCATCACCTGCACCGGCAAGAAGGGCGACGGCCGGACGGTCGAGATCCCCGTGCGAGTGACCAAGGCCGGCGCCAAGAGCGTCACCTGGGCCTTCGAGCGCTGAGAAGGAGACACGACACACCATGAGCACGGTATTGGCCGGACACGGCCTCGTGAAGAAGTACGGCTCCACCACCGCCCTGGACGGCGTGGACGTCGAGGTCGGCGAGCGCGACTCACTCGCGATCATGGGCCCCTCCGGGTCGGGCAAGTCGACCCTCCTGCACACCCTCGCCGGCATCATCCGTCCCGACGCCGGGCAGGTGCTGCTGCGCGGCGAGCGAAGCGAGGCCGGTCCCGCGGCCTCGGGCCTGCAGCGGATCGACGACCTCGGCGAGAACCGGCTCAGCGCACTGCGCCGCAAGCGCTTCGGGTTCGTCTTCCAGTTCGGCCAGCTGCTGCCCGAACTGCCTGCCGAGGAGAACGTCGCGCTGCCGCTGATGCTGGAGGGCGTGCCCCGCAGGGAGGCCGTCGCCCGCGCCCGCACCTGGTTCGTGCCGCTCGGCCTGGCGGGCCTGGAGCGCCGCCGCCCCGGCCAGCTCTCCGGAGGGCAGGCGCAGCGCGTCGCCATCGCCCGCGCGCTGGTCGTCGAGCCGGACGTGGTCTTCGCCGACGAGCCGACCGGCGCCCTGGACCAGCACACCAGCACGGAGGTGATCCAGCTGCTGACGTTCGCGACCCGGGAGACCGGCGCCGCCCTGGTCATGGTCACCCACGACGCGGACGTCGCCGCCCATTGCGGGCGGATCCTCCAGGTCCGCGACGGCCGTGTCAGCGGCCACACCCAGTACACCGTCGTCTGATCCCGCAGGAGTGACTCCCGTGCGTTCTCCCGTCCTGTCCCTGACCTGGCGCCTCGCCAGGTCCTCCGGCCGCCGCGGCCTCCAGTCCCAGCTGCTCGCGGCCGGCGCCGCCGCCGTCGGCTCGTTCGTCCTGCTGGTGATGGTCGCCGCCGCACTCGGCGCGGGCGCTCGCGCGGACCACACGACGTGGCGCACTCCCGTCGCGGCATCGGCGCAGCGCGCGACGGCCGTGCAGGTCACGACCGTCACGTACGCCCGCGGTGAACCCGTCACCGTCGTGAACCTCGCCCAGCTCGCCGGCCGTCATCCGACCCCCGCGCCCCCCGGCCTGACCGCCTTCCCGAGGCCGGGCCAGGTGTACGTGTCACCCGCCCTCGCGGTGATGCTGCACGACCTTCCCGGCGGCCGGCTCGCCGACCGGTTCCCGGAGGCGGGGTCCTACGGGACGGTCGACCCGGCCGGCCTCGCCTCGCCCGACGAACTGGTTGCGGTGGTCGGCCGAGCGCCGTCCGACCCGGCGGTCGCCGTGACGGCCGGCGCGCAGAACTACTACGACGACGGGCTGACCGAGCGGGCACTGGTCTCCGGCTTCGACGGGGCGAGGGCGAGCCTGTTCACCGGCAGCGACCGGGGGGCCGTCCTGCTGGGCGTGGTGCTTCTGATCATGCCGGTCGTCGTGCTGGCCGCGGCCGCCGGACGACTCGGCGCGGCCCGGCGTGAACAGCGCCTCGCCGCGCTGCGGTTGGCCGGGGCGACCCCCTGGCAGATCCTCGCCATGACCGCCGTCGAGGCGGCGGCCGTCGGCGCGGCCGGCGCCCTGACCGGGGCGCTCGCCCATATCGCGCTGCTGCCCGCGCTCGCCGAACTGCCGTACGGCGTCGGCGGCTGGTACACCGGGCAGTTGTGGGTGGGACTGCCCTGGCTGGCGGCGGTGGTGGCGGCTGTCACCGTGCTGATCACCCTGAGCGCGGTGACGATGCTCCGCCAGGTGGCCACCTCCCCCCTGGGCGTCGCCCAGCAGGCGAACCCGCGCCGCACCCGCGCGATCCGCCTGGTGTTCTTCGTCGCGGTGCTCGCCTACATCTGGACGACCACGGCCGACGGCGGCCAGCTGAAGACCCGGCAGCTGATCGCCCTGCTGGTGCTCTTCTACGGCGCGTTCTGGTTGTTCGGCCCGTGGGTGGTCGACCGGCTGGGGCGGATCGCGGGTCGCTGGGCCGAGCGCCCGGCCACGCTGCTCGCCGCGCGCCGGCTCAGCGACGACCCGCGCGGGGCGTGGCGCACCGTGAGCGGTCTGGTGCTCGCCGGCTTCGTGGCCGGGTTCTTCTCGATCAGCGCCCTCGGCCTCGACGGCGCGAACCACGAGGGACAGGTCGGGGTGATCACCGCGAACGCCGCAGACGCGCGGCACGCCGCCGTCGAAGCCCGCACGCTCCTGAAGAGGGCGGGCGTCACCGCGACCGTCACCGTGACGGACGAGGACGACTACGACGGTCTGCTCGGCGGCGTGGACGGCGTGATCGCCCGGGTCTCCGGCAGCCGGGAGAGCGTGGACACGGCCGTCACCGCGCTGACGCCCCTCGGGTCGGGCAGGTACCCGATCACGCAGGAGTACGTGTCCGCGCCGGACGACGTCATCAGCGCCCGCGTCGCCACCGCCAGTACCGCGACCCTCGTGCTGGGCTTCCTCGTCGCCGCCGCCTCCGCCGGGCTGACGGCCGCGGCGAACGTCCTGGACCGGCGTCGGGTGTACGGCCTGCTGCGACTGGCCGGCACCCCGCTGAAGGTGCTGGACCGGGCCCGGATCCACGAGACCGTCATCCCGTTGGTCGTGCTGGCCGGCGGCACCACCGCCATGGGCGCCTTCGGCGCCGCACAGGTCAACAAGCTGGCCGGCACCACCATGAACACCGCCGGCGCCGTGCAGCTGGTGATCTGCCTGGCCGTAGGGGCGCTGGCCGTGCTCGCGGCGATCGCCGGAAGCAGGCCGCTGCTGCGCAGGGTGACGCAGGGCCCGGCGCAGACGGCGGACTGACGCCGTGCCGACGGCCGGACCGCCCCCTGGGCACGGGACCGGAGCGCCGCTGCGCCTGCCGGTCCGGCCCGGGGGCGGTCCTGTCGTCGTCCGCGAGGCGTCAAAGTCGTGCGGCTCGCGAACGTCACCCTGTCCCGTCGCCCACCGCCCACCGCCCACCGCCGGGCGCCTGCGGCGCGCGGTATGCCGGACAGGTCGGGCGGGTCAGTCCACGATCACCTCGCCGTGCGCCGCCGGAGCCCGGCCGAGGAGGGCGCCGCCGAAGTTCCGCTCGACCTCCGCCTTCTCCGCGGCGTTCGGGTACCGGTTCGTGCACGCCGTGCCCGCGCTGGAACCGGACATCAGGCTCGAGCACGGACCGGGCTTGCGATCCGGCAGGCCCAGGATGTGCCCGAGTTCGTGCGCGGAGATGCGGACCGTGTCGTAGCCCTGGTCCACGGCCTGACGCCCGATGTAGACGGTGCCGCTGCCCAGGGTGGCGGGCAGGGCACGCGGCCAGCCGTTGTCCGCGAGGACGCGGATGTTCGCCCGTTGCCCGGCGGCGGCGGGCCGGAGTTCCACGGCGTCGACGCTCTCGTTCCAGATGGCCGCGCCCCGGTCGACGGCGCTGCGGAACTCCGCGGAGCCGCCGGCGTCGTAGGTCAGGACACGGGCGGCGGCCGCCGGGGCGCTCGCTGCGCGGGGGGCGGCCGAGGCGTGGGCGCCGGTCAGCGCCAGAGACATCAGACAGGCAGCGGCCAGGCCGCCGGTGAGCGTACGGACGTGCATGATCGACCTCCTCGTGGGGGAAGGGCAGTCGTGCTCATGACATTCACGAGTCCACTGCCCAACCGGAGGCCGGACGAATCCGTCGATGTGAGGCGCGCGCCCGAACATGCCGGGGAGGAGGGCGTCAGAGGACTACGCGCGGTGGACGGTGACGCCGCCGACGAGACCCCACGCGTCGATGCGCACCGTGGGGCCGCCCGGCTCACTCGGTCCGTCGTCCCTGACACCGCCCAGCCGGAGCCCGCGGACCTCCACCTGCACGTCGGGGCGGACCTTGAGGCTGACGCCGCCGATCAGGCTCAGTTTGGTGATGCGCAGCTCGGAGCTGTCGGGGATCTCGACGTCCGTGAGGTCGATGTCCGCGCCGCCGATGAGCGAGGCGGTGACGGTCCGTTCGTGCAGCGTGGCTCCCGCCAGGCGGTGACCGCCGATCAGGCTGACCTTGACGTCCGTCTTCTGCGGGCTCTCCCCGTTGTTCTTCGTCATGTGAAGTACCGTACTGACGAGGCCGGTTGATGTGTCAGTGCCCGCCGTCCGGTGTTGGGCATGACAGGTGTCATGTCGTCAGCGGCCCGGCGCCCGGCTGAGGCGACGGTGTCGGGGGCTCGCGCGGCTCACACGGCCATGGCCTCCTGGAGCCAGCGCGAGACCCGGTAGGGAAGCCACCAGGCGAGCTCGCCGACGCGCAGCACGAGGTGCTCGTCCGTGAACTCGCGCAGGACGTCGGCGTCCACGTCCGCGTGGTGCACGCCCGGGCCGAGGAGCGCGATGGCCTCCCGGTAGCGGGGTTCGTCGGCGGTGAAGCGGCGCAGATCCCCCCAACGGCGGTCCCGGATCTGGACGAATCCCGGCCCCTGGCGCCAGACGAGTTTGCACAGGTAGTGCCGGGTCCGCCAGGCGTGCAGTGCCTCGTGCGCGTCTTCGAGGCCGGTGATCGTGCGCGGCGGCTGCAGGTGGGAGAGGACCTTCCACTGGTGAGCGGACTCCCGTGGCGGAAGGCGAAGGTCCCAGTCGACGGAGACGGCGCGCGCGGTGAGGTCGCGGACCAGGCACAGCCGGTCGACGGCCCGGCGATGGGCCGCCGGATCGCCGGTGGACAGGTCGACGTCCGTGTCGAGTTCGGCGTGGCGCACGCCCAGGTCCCAGAGCCGGTCGACCTCGTGGGTCTGCGCGGTCACCGGGAGTGATCCCAGCGACATGCCCGGCAAACCGCGGGCCTGCGGGTCCAGGTCGCGCCAGGCGCGTATCGCGAAGTCCGGTGCGGTGGCTGTCATGCGTGGTCCTTCGTCCGGTTCGGGTACAGGGCGGCGGGCGTCAGCGGTGGGCGTCCGGAGAACGGGGCCGGGGCTCAGTGCGGGGCGGGAGCTCAGGACGGGACGGGCGCGGGCCGCGTTTCGGCACCGGTCTCGGCCGTGGTCTCGGCCCGGGTGTGGGCGTGGCGCATGTAGTCCAGGCGCAGCAGGTCCTGGTTCACGGCGGCGGGGGCGATGTGCACGTACTGGCCCGCGTCGGTGAACACCACACCGTGTGCGACCCACTCCTTGAGCAGGGCCTCCACGTCCGTCGACGTGCCCGGCGCGCCGTCGGCGAGGCCGGCGGCCGAGGTCAGCTTGCGGTGCAGCGCCGTGACGGTGTGCGGCTGGTCCAGGAGCCGGAAGGCGGCGGTCTCGAACGGATCGGTGAGCTGCATCGTCCGCCAGGGGAACGACGGCCGCCTGCTGACCAGCAGGATCCGGTCGCCCAGGTCGGTGTGGGTGAGGCGGGCGTCGGCATGGTGCTTCTTCCAGGCGGCGATGGCGTCGTTGAGGAGGGTGACCGTCGGCTCGCCGATGCCGCGCTCCGGGGCCTGGAAGACGTACGCGAGGTCGTGCAGTTCCGCCTCGGGCAGGTCGTAGGTGAACAGGTAGTGCTCCTCGGGCCGCAGTCCGGTGAAGCCCAGTTCCGGGCGCTTGAAATACGGGCTGAAGCGTTCGATGGCGATACGGGCGGAGAGGTCGACCGGCGGGTTGAGGTGTTCCAGGGCGGGGAGCTGACGGATCACGGGTTCGTAGTCGTCCGCGGTCTCTCCGGGAAAACCGTGCAGGTAGTTCCACGACACGGACAGTCCGGTCTCGGCCGCGTCGCGCAGCATGCGGACGTTCTGGCAGCCGCTGACGCCCTTGTCCATGAGGTCGAGGACGCGACTGTTGAGGCTTTCGATGCCCGGCTGGACGTAGATGAGGCCGGCGTCCGCCAGCACCTGCAGCTGGGGGCGCCGCATGTTGGCCTTGATCTCGATGTGCATGCGCAGGTCGTAGCCGCTGTCGACGATGCGGGGCAGGACGGTGGACAGGTAGCGCATGTCCAGGATGTTGTCGACCACGTACATGTCGAGCACCCGGTGGCGCTCCGCCAGGTCCATGATCTCCCGGTAGAAGGTGTCGGGGCTCTTGCTGCGGAACTCCATGAAGGAGCCGTTGAGGCCGCAGAAGGTGCAGTGGTGCTTCTCTCCCCACCAGCAACCGCGCGCGCCCTCCACGACCAGCTTCGGCTCCACCCAGTTGCGCGCCACGGACGCGGCGAGACGCTCGAAGTAGCCGCTGTAGTCGGGCGGCAGGATGGCCGCGGGCGGCAGCGGTCCGGTCGGCATCGGGTTGGCCTGGTGCCCGTTGTCCTGCGTGCGGTGGCACAGCCCCGGGACGTCGGCGGCGGCCGACGGGTCGCCGTCGCGCAGCGCGGTCAGCAGCCGGGGGAAGGCGTCCTCGCCCTCGCCGCGGACCACGTAGTCCACGAAGGGGAAGTTGCGGTGGACCGCGGCACCCTGCTCGGCGTCGCAGTTGGCCCCACCCATGACGGTCACGACGTGCGGGGCGAGACGTTTGATCTGCCGGGCCGCCGCCAGCGCCGCGGTGTTCTGCTGGAAAGTGGAGGTGAACCCGACCACGTCGGGCTGCAGATCCACCACACGGCGGGCCACGTCCGCGACGAACTCGGGTACGAGACGGTGCAGTTCACGGGTCATGCGCATCCGGGAGCGGCGCAGCTTCGACGTCATCACGTCGGTGAACTCGGACTCCCTCCACGTCGGGTTGTCGTAGAGCGCCGAGGAGAACACCCAGTCACCGCAGCCGAGGAAGTAGGAGGACAGGGCGTAGTACTCGTAGTCCTCGGCGGTGAACTCGGTGCGGCTGGTGATCCAGTCGGTGAACTCCAGATTGGCGTGCAGCACCTCGCACGTAGCGTCCGCGACCTTTTCGTCGACGCTTCGTTTCAGGATGCCGAGTGCCAGTGAGGGCAGGTCGATCGGGGACCAGGGCATGTTGACGAGAAGAACGCGCACGGTGGGCTCCTTGCGCACGGGCGGCCGACGGGAGAGGAGGAACGGGGGGAGCCCGGCCGGCCCTTGTCGCGTCGGGCCGGCCGGGCCGTGGGTCACTCCTCGTCGTCGCTCTCGGCGGCGTTGCGGAACGGGATGGTGATGGTGATGCCGATGCCCGGCTTGCGGTTCTCCTCGTCGCCCGCGAGCGGGTCGTTGTGGATGATGTCCTTCTGCATGGTCGTCCTCCTTCTCGGGTTCATGACGTGTGCTTCGGGCGGGTGGTGCTGTGCAAGCCCGGTCCCGTCGCGTCGGTCAGCGGCGGGACCGGGGTCCACCCGGCTGCGCCGGGGGACGTGAGGGGGCGCGGGGCGCCGGTGCGGGCAGGTGCGTGCGCAGGAACGTCAGGGCACGGCGCAGGACGGCGACGTGCGTCGCCCCGTCGTAGCCGTCGTGACCGGTGTCGAGCCACATCTGCTCGTGGGCCACTCCCGCGGCGGTCAGGGCGTCGAGGTAGCTGCGGATCTGTTCGGGCGGGCACTTGACGTCCCTGTCCGCGCCGACCACGAGCAGGGGCGCCGTGACCTGCGGAGCGTACGTGAGCGGGGAGCTGTGGGCGTAACGGTCCGGCACCTGCTGCGGAGTGCCGCCGAACCAGCGCACGTCGAGAGCGCGCAGCGCGGGTGTGGTCGACCGGTGGGCGGTCACCCAGTCGGCGACGGGCTTCACCGCGACGCCGGCCTGCCACAGCCCCGGGCGGGTGCCGAGGGCGAGCAGCACCAGGTACGCCCCCCAGGAGACCCCCCACAGGGCCGTGGCCCGGTCGTCGGCGAGCCCGCGACGGACGAGGTCGGCCCGGACGGCGGCCAGGTCGTCGACCTGTGGGTGACCGACGCCGGCTGCGAGGGCCCGCCGCCAGCGGGGGCCGTATCCGGTGGAACCGCGGTAGTTGACCCGCGCGACGGCGTAGCCGGAGGCGACCAGGGAGTGCACGGTGGCGTCGTACGCGTCCCTGTCGTGGTCGGCGGGCCCGCCGTGCACCAGGAACACCGCAGGCGGCGGCACGGGGTCGACGTCGTCGCTCGCGGCGGAGTGCGGGTGGCCGTCGGCGGACGAGGGGCCGCCGGGGTGCGGCAGGCTGAGCAGGGTGTGGACCGGGCCGTGCGGGGTCGGCGTCCACAGCTCGGTGTGCCGTCCCGGCACGCGGGGCAGCAGACCGGGCGTCGGCAGCGCGGCGCCGTCGGTGGCGCGCGGCACGGGCGGATGGGCGGTGTCCGTCCACAGGTAGTGCAGTGCCCCGGCCGCGCGCGGGGCCGCGTCGAGCAGGGTGCCCGGGGGAGTGGGGACGATGCGGCGGGTACGGCCGTGCAGGGACACCCGGTGCAGCAGCGAGCGCCCGTGGCGCTCCTGACGTACCAGCACGTCGTCGGCGTCGGGGTACCAGTGGGCGGTGATCTCCGTGTCGAAGTCGCACCAGGAGTGGGTGACCAGGCCGCGGTGCGGTGTCCACGTGGCCAGCTGGTAGCCGTCCTCCACCTCGTGCACCAGCAGCAGTTCGGACCGGCCGGGCCGCGGCGAGAAGCCGCGGCACCAGAATCTTCCCGCGGGGCTGCCCGTCTCCGGCAGCTCGGCGACGACCCGGCCCGTCGAGGAGACCACGGTGACGCTCGCGTCGCCGTCGGAGACGATCGCGAGGGCCACCAGGTCGCCCTCCGGCGTGACGCCGCCCAGCCGGCCCTCCCCGGCGACGCCGAGGACGTCGCGCGGAGCCCGGCCGCGCCGGCCCAGCAGGAGCCGCGTCCCTCCGTTGCGCGGCGCGATCGCCGCGGCGACCGTCCCGTCGGCCGTGACCGCCAGTCCGCGGGGGAGGCCTGCCGGGGCTCCCGGCAGGCCGGGCAGCCGGCAGCCACCGTCGAACGGCTGGAACCACCAGTGCCCTCGGCCCTCGGCGTCCTCGTCGAACCACCACACGTACGCGTCGGAGTCGACGGCGCAGTGCACCGTGCCCCCGGGCCGGTCGGTGACCTGCCGGGTGCGTCGGGTGGCCGCGTCCCAGGTGAAGACCTCGCACCGGCCGTCGGCGTCGGCCGTCAGCACCATGCGCCGGGCGTCGCGGGGGCACACGTGGGGCAGAGCGCTGAGGTAGACCCGGAAGGCGTCACCCACGGCCGTCTCCCGCCTTCGCGGTGTCGTGGGCGCCGGCCGACGCGGCCGCGCGCAGCACGGCGGGCGCCTTCCGCTGCGTGTGCACGGCGAGCGCGGCGAACAGAGCGGTGCACAGCAGCGGCGGCGTGCGGAGGCTCCCGGCGGTGACGAGGACGCCGGCGATCGCCGGTGCGCCCGCCGCCGCCAGCGCGGAAAGCGAGCCGAGCACACTCGCGGTGCGCGACTGGAGGGCCAGGGGTGTGCACGCGACGGCGGCGCTGGACAGGACCACGGTGATCAGCGGCACGAGGAAGGACAGCCCGGCGAACGCGGCCCCCCAGCCGACCGCGCCCTGCGCCCACACCAGCGAGCCGCAGGGCAGGGGCAACAGCCAGGCCGTCAGGGCGAGCAGGCGGGCCGCGCCGAGCCGTCGCACCAGCGGGGCGGCGACCAGCGAACCCAGCAGGCCGGCGGCTCCGGCCGCGGCGAGGACCAGCCCTGTGGCGGTGCTGCGCGCGTCGCCGCCCAGCTGGAACA
Source organism: Streptomyces sp. NPDC020597 (assembly GCF_044335095.1). Taxonomy (NCBI): domain Bacteria; kingdom Bacillati; phylum Actinomycetota; class Actinomycetes; order Kitasatosporales; family Streptomycetaceae; genus Streptomyces; species Streptomyces sp. NPDC020597. Next base: position 147,789 of record NZ_JBIRUL010000014.1, read on the forward strand.
GCGCCGTGTAGAACAGCAGCGTCAGAGCGCCCCCTGCCGTCGACGTCCAGACCAGGGCGAGGCGCAGCACCGGCGATGCGGCCACCGTCACGACACCGGCCTTCGCGGCGTCCAGCCGGTCTGTCCAGGGTGCACGCCGGCCGGCACGGGCGCCGGCGTCGGAGGCAGTACCGGTGCCCGACGGCGGGTGCGGGGCCGGGGCGGGCGTGTCGAGCGGAGTGCGCATGGCTCGTACGCCCAGCGCCGCCGCCGCGTAGGTGAGGGAGTCGGCCAGGAACGGCACGGGCCGGGCGAGCTGGAAGAGGGCGCCGCCGAGCGCCGGACCCGCGATCAGCGCCACCTGGTCGCCCACCTGCATGCCGGCTGCCGCCCGCGGCAGTTCCTCGACGGTGGCCAGGCGGACGAGGGCTCCCCGCGACGCCGCCTCGTAGGCGACGGCGCACAACCGCTCCGCCAGGGCCAGCGACACCACCACCCACAACGCGGGGCGGCCCAGACAGACCAGGCCCAGTGTCCCCGTCGCGAGCGCGGCGAGCGCCGCCGACCACGTCATCAGGCGTCTGCGCCGCCCCCGGTCCGCAGGTATCGCGATCAGCGGACCGAGGACGACCCCGGTGAGCGCGGCGGCCCCGGCGAGCGAGCCCGCGGCGCCGGGGCTGTGGCCGAGTTCCAGGAGCAGCAGCGGAAGGACCAGCCCGGAGGCCTGGCTGCCCAGCCCGTCGACCGCGTTGACCCACCACAGGATCCTGAGGTCGCGGTGCGCCCGGGCGGGCGGATCGACCGGCGGATCGGCCGGAGGGCCGTGCTCTGTCGTTTCGCTTGGCCGCTCGGCGGTGGGTGAGTGCTCGTCCTGCGCTGGTACGGGCCCCCGGGGAGGCCGGCGGATCGGTGACGCGTCGACGTTCCCCACCCCCTCGTACGCCCTGGACGCCGCGTCATGCACCGCGACATCCGGGGGTGAAAGTGTGTGAGTTGTGAAAGTGAGCGGGAGCCTAACCATTGCTCAGCGTCAGCGACAAGTGCCGCACAGTGCGCAGTCGCCGTCCTGCACGGCGACAAATGGCCGACGACCGACTGTTCACGAACAGGCGCCCGTGCAGGCCCTCGGTGCGGTACGACGGGGAGGGCGCCTCGCCGGGGTGAGGGATTCCGCTTCACATCCGCATATCGACGGCGGCGCCCTCCCGACGGCGCGTCACGCCGCCTTCGCCGGACGGGACGTGTCCATGGCACGGCACGTGTCCGTGTTCCCCGGATCCCACGCCCCGGACCGGCCGACGGCACCGGGCGGGCAACGGTTGCGCAGCCGAACGAGGACGCCCGCCGGCATCGCCGACGAGGCGCGGGACACTGCGCCGAGGGGCTGCCGGGGACCGCGACGCGATCTTCCGCTAGGGCGGCGCGTGTGCGAGGTATTGGCCGACATCCGCTGTGCGTGCCCGCTCACGGCCGCCCCGCGCGTGCCCGCCCTCTCGCCTGGTCCGGGCTCAGGGCCGGTGCTGGTGCCGGTGCCGCACGAAACTGAGGGAGGCGTACGGCTCACCCTCTTGAGGCGCGCGGGTCCAGGACCTGGTGGTGAAGGTGTGAAGTCTGCCCCGTGTCAGCGCGAAGCGGGGCAGTGACAGACCGAGTTCGAGGTGCAGGGCCTCCAACACACGCAACTCGTTGCCCAGTTCACCGGCCTCCGGACGGAACAGCACTTCGGGATCCAGGCGCTCGGGTATCTCGCCGGAGCGCTGGATCTCCGTCCCGCGCACGGTGAACGCGTACAGCTCCCGGCCCCGCTCCGCGACCGAGAGGTGGAACGCGGCATGATGTCGCGGGGACGAGACCCTCGGCTCGCGCCACACCACGGCCGCCCGGCCCGACACGGAGGCGGCCGCAGCGGGCGACGTGAACCGGTTGTCCAGACGGCGACCGGAGTGGCCGTCGAAGGCGAAGGCCCAGCCCTGCGCGGTGCGCCCGACGGCGACCACGGCACGGTCCTCCCCGTGTCCCGCACGTGCCGCGCCGTCCTGCACGCTCGGCCTGAACGCCCGCCAGATCAACTCGCGCGCGGTGGTGGGCGTGCCCAGTTCGGCGCCCTCCTGCCCTATCAGGGCGGGCAGCGCGGCAGGGTCGGCGCCCTCGACCCAGACACAGCGGTATCCCTCGAGCGGCTGCCCGTTGATCGCGGGCTCCGTCAGCCAGGTGAGGCCCGGCGGGTCGACCTCGGGGGCCGGGTCGGGTGCCGGCTCTCGGACGTGGTCCGCCTGCCCCGCCCGCGGTGTGGCGAGGATCTCCCGTCCTCGTTCGGGCGTGACCAGGGGGCCGAGGAACGGATCGGCGAGGAGCCCGATCGGGGCGATCAGCGCCGGTCCCGGTGCCTCCCACTGTGCGAGCGCGGCCCGCAGCGTCCGCCACGCCGCGTCGGTCGCGCCCCAACGGGCCTCCTCCCGAGCCTCGGCGACGGCCCGGCCCCACTGCCCGGGCGGCGCGTAACGGTGGACACCGTCCCGCAGCGCGCTCAGCACGGTCTCGGCGGTGGTCCGGTCCACTCCGCGGGCCGCCATCATCCCGAGCCAGTGGTCGTCCCCGCCCAGCCGCCATTCGCCGCGCGCCGGCGTCATGGCCTCCACCGGCAGGATCTCCGCGAGATAGCGCGGGTCGGCCGAGAGGAAGCCGTAGTCCGGGGCACTGCCCGGGGTCGTCAGGTGCTGAAGCTGGTGGAGCAGGTGGCGGCTGTGCGGCCGTCCGAAGGAAGCCGCCTCCTCGAGGAGGAGCCGGGCCTCCTCGTGGCGTCCGCGCAGTGCCAGCCGGCGGGCCTCCTCCACCCGCGCGTCCTGGGTGCGCGTGGTCGTGTTGACGAAGTCGGCCCTGCCCGCCCGGCTGCCGTGGAAGCCGCGGTACATGGCCTCCATGTACGCGCGGAACGACGGGTAGCGCTCGGGCGGCTCCCCGCTCCACCCCTTGTGCACGTAGAGCGCCCACTCACCGTCCTGGTCGACGTCGCCCGGGTCGAGCAGGGCGCTGGACATGTCCGAGTCCGTCTCCAGGCGCAGCGCCCGCTGCCACATACCGGCCCGAAGGACGTCTTCCGCGCGGGGGTCGTCGTCCAGCGCCTCCTCGTACAGCGGGGTCAGGTCGTGCGGATCCTGGAACCAGCCGATGTCCGCGATGCCGCCGAGCACGTAGACGCCGGCCGTCTGGTCCACGCGCCAGCCGTCGCTGACGGACAGGAAGGCCCGGTACGACGGCGGCAGCCGCCGCCCCAGCCGCTCCTCGGCCGCGCTGATCGCCGCCTCGTCCGCCCCGGGTCTGCCCAGGGGGACGCCGCGCCCGCTGTCCTCGTCGTGGTCCTCGTCCGCCTCTTCCGGGACCCACTCCTCCTGCCAACGTCCGAGGAAGTCGTGCCAGTTGAAAGACTCACCGCTCATGCCCCGATGGTGCCACCCGGCACTGACAACAAGGCAGAAGGGCAGGAAGGCGGACAGACAGGCGGGCGGGCAGGGGCGGGACGGTCAGATGCCGCCCGTGTTGAGCAGCCGGTTGGGAGTGTCGGAGCGGACTCCGTGCAGGACGCCACGGGTGGCCGTGTGGTCCAGCCACACGTGGACCTGCTGTGCCGTGGCGTGCGGGTGCGCCGAGAGGTACAGGGCGATCACACCGGTCGCATGCGGTGCGGCCCAGGACGTCGCGCCGCCGTCCTCCGTCGCCGTGCCGCCGCCGGCGAGGGCGGCGGTCACCTTCTGCCCGGGTGCGTACAGGTCCACGCACCGTCCGTAGCCCGACCCGTAGGAACCGCTGTCGTTCCACGTGCGGTCGCTGGGAGTGGAGGCCGCGACGACGATCGTGCCGGGGACGCCGGCGGGGGAGTGCTTGCAGGCGTCGTCGTGGTAGTTGCCCGCCGACACCACCGTCGGGATGCCCGCGTCGACCATCTGCTTCACCGCGGTCTCCAGGGCCGCCGACCGGTGGTCCAGGTTGAGCGACATGTTCACCACGGCGGGCTTCTGCGCGTGCGCGGTGACCCACTTGACCGACTTCACCAGCGCCGCCTCGGCCGCCGCGGGGGAGCTGCCGCCGCCCTCGCTCTCGCACACGATGCCCTGGACCCGCACGAGATCCGCCTTGGGAGCCACCCCGTACTTCGTCCCGCCGATGACGCCCGCGACGAACGTGCCGTGGCCGACCCCGTCTTCGCCGAAACAGTCGCCGGAGTCCTTCGGCCCCACGAAGTCGGCGCCGAGGCGGGCGCGTCCCCCGAACTCCTTGTGGGTGATGTCCATTCCGGTGTCGATCACGTACACGTGGACGCCCTTGCCCGTGGCGGTGGTGGTGAGCTTCCCGTTCAGCGGCCGGGACCGCTGGTCGAGGATGTCCAGGTTCCACGGAACGTGCCGGCTCAGGGACGACGCCGTCTGCGCGTTCGCGGACAGCTTCTGCACCGTGGCGGGGGAGGCCGGCGTCGCACCGGACCGCGCCCCGTCCCCGGAGGGCGCCGCGGACTGCCCCTTGCCCTGGGCGGGATGCGCTCCGCCGCTCCCGGACGTCGGGCCCGCCCCGCCGCAGGCCGAAGCCCCGAGCATCGTCGCCGCGGCGATCGCCACGAGACCGGTCCTCTTCATGTTCCGTGCCACAGCGTCCCCCAGATCCCAGCCCTGTACGCAGTCGGCGCAGAAGACGACCACGGGCAGCGCGCGGTTCCCGGCGGGGCGCCGGCCCGGCTGCGCTATCCGGTGACCAGGGTCGTCACGCTCTGAGCGGGGAGCTGGGCCGTGAAGGCGCCGTTCGACACGGTGATTCTGCTCTGGGACGCGAGGTTCCGGCTCGTGTCGGTCAACCAGGACGACACGCCGGACGAGCCGTTGTTCCGCAGGGTGAACTGCTGACTCACCTGCGAGGAGCCCTTGTTGACGGCGACGACGACCACACGGTTGCCGCTGCCTTTGTAGGCGGAGACGTAGACGTTCGGCTGGGGATCGGGGGTCACGGCGATTCGTACGTGCCCCGGGCGGACGAACTTGGCGAAGTGCGCCATGCCGGCGCCGCGCTTGCTCATCCGCCCGTCCTCCCGCATGGGCCCGTAGCCGCGCCGGATGTACCACCACACATAGGCCTGGAACTCTGCGTCCACCATCGCGCGGTGGATGTGCTCCGCGACATTGAGGGCCTGGGGCCACAGATCGCCAGAGTCGCTGCTGTTGGGGTAGTACACCTCGGTCATCCAGAGGTCCTTGCCCCCGCCCTTCTGCTTGAACAGGGGGTAGGGGAAGTTCGCGAACGAGGTGCCGTAGAGGTGTGCCCCGAGGATGTCCAGGTTGGCGAGTGCCGCCGCGTCGTTGAGTATGGGGTCGGAGAAACTCTTCACGTACTGGAAGGACTCCGGGGCGATCACCCTGGTGCTGATGGATCCGGCGTTCTCCCGCAGGAACCTGGTCATCTCGCTCGGAGTCCACCACGTCCAGTCCTGGGCGTAGTCGGGCTCGTTCTGCACGGAGATGGCGTACAGGTTCACTCCGTTGTTCTTCATGAACGCCACGAAGTCGTTGAGGTGTTGCGCGTAGGCCCCGTACATGGAGTAGCGGAGGCGCTTCGCGTTGGTCTGCTGGCCCCGCACGAACGTCTCGACCATGTTCGCCGGGGGGTTCCACGGCGACGCGAACACGGTCGCCCCGAGTTCGGAGGCGCGCCTGGCCGTCGCGACTTCACGGTTCCAGTTCGCCCGGTCCTCGGCCACGGGGATTCTCAGCATGGAGAAACCGAGCTGACCTTCGCCGGTGCCGAAGGCCGTGTCCCTCTGGGCGGCTGTCAGATCGCCGATCCAGAGCGAGTGGTTCATGCCGCCGAATCCGCGGACCGTCTGCCGCGTCGCCGACGGGTCGACGGTCACCGGAGTCGCTGCCGCGGACGGCGTGCGCGACGCCCCGGCGGCCGGTGTCGCGCCGACGAGAACGGGCAGGGCGCTCATCGTCGCCAGAACGGCGCGGCGGCTCGGTAATTCCGGCCCGGTGCTGCCGGATGCGCGGTGCTGTGACGTCATGGTTCCTCCTGGACTCGGCGCGGATGTGCCTTCTCGTCCCCGTCCGGGTGACGTTGCTCGATCTCGGTGCGCTGTGGTGCCACGGCATGGTGACGGCGTGTCGAAAATTTCGAAGCCGCGAGTCGATCGAGGGTCTGCACGAAGAGTGCACGTGGCAGGCCTTCACATGACCCACTGACACGCAGGCGGAAGCAGATCCCGACCGGTGTGGGAGCGCTCCCTCCAGCGAATGTTTCGGAAGGTCGATCGATCGTGCAGCGGTGTAGAGGACCGTAGGTGCACCCTCCTGCATCGTCAAGCCTCAAGGAGCCGCTGCCGCGCGACCGGGAGGGAATCGCCGTCAGCCTGACGTCGATTGCGACACGGGCGCTGTCACCGCGCTGCTCGATACCGGCCGGGCGGCGCGGACCGACCGGCGGGCGGCGTCTCCCGTGTCGCCCGAGGGGTGACCGCCGCGTCGTGTCCGCCGGCGACGCTCGGCACGAGGACGATGTCGCCCTCGATGTGCCGCGAACGCAGCGGGGCGATCTCCTGAGGGTCGGCCGAGCCCCACCGCGACCTATGACGTCCAAACGGTCACGACGTCCGGTCATGTGGTGATGTGGGCGACGATGTTCGGGTCCGGTGACCAGTTGGTGAAGGTCGCGTTCATGGCCGTGGTTGCGGGCCCGCAACGCCGCCTCGACGTGTTCCCGGGCCGCTAGAGTGCCCGCACCGACGCCACAGTTCCGGACTGCGCCGGCCGCCCCACGACGCCGGTGCGCCCCTCCGGGCCTGGCCAGCGCGGCGTCCGCACGGGGACCCTTCCCCGCCCCCCTCGCCCGGAAGGCGCACGCCGTGACCAGCCGCACCACCCGCACCTCCGCTCCCGCACGTCGTCTCGCCATAGCCGTCGTCGCCTGCGTCTCTCCGCTCTCCCTGGCCGCCTGCGGTCTCGTCGACTCCGTCGGCGACGACGCGAAGGCCCCGTCCAGGAACGACGACATCACGGTCGGTCTGCTCCTGCCCGACACCGAGACCAGCCGCTTCGAGAAGTTCGACTACCCGCTCATCAAGAAGGACGTCGCCGCCCTCACCGACGGCAAGGGCACGGTGAAGTACGCCAACGCCGGAGCGGACGCGGACGTGCAGCTGAAGCAGCTCAAGGAAATGATCACCGCCAAGGTGGACGTGATCCTCGTGGACGCGGTGGACGCCCAGGGCATCAAGAGCGGCGTCGAGAAGGCCGAGGAGGCCGGCATCCCCGTCATCGCCTACGACCGGCTCGCCCAGGGACCGATCGACGCCTATGTCTCGCACGACAACGAACTCGTCGGCGAGGTGCAGGGTCGTTCGCTGCGGGAGGCGCTCGGCGACAAGGCGGCCACCAGCAAGATCATCATGATGAACGGCTCGCCGGAGGACCCCAACACCGCTCTGTTCAAGGAGGGGGCGCTCAACGAGCTCAAGGGCAACGTCGTCATCGCCGAGACCTACTCCACCTCGCGATGGCTGCCCGGCGTGGCGAAGGCCAACATGAAGAAGGCGATCCGAGCCGTCGGGCTGAACGGCATCGCCGCCGTCTATTCGGCGAACGACGGCATGGCGGGAGCCGTCATCGACGCGATGAAGGAGGCGGGCGCCACCAAGCTCCCGCCGGTGACCGGGCAGGACGCGGACCTGGCCGCCGTGCAACGGATCATCTCGGGCGAGCAGTACATGACCGTGTACAAGCCGTTCCTGCTGGAGGCGGAGCAGGCCGCGAAGATGGCGGTGGCCAAAGTGCAGGGGCGCTCACTCGAGTTCGACGCCCTCACCCGCGACAAGGTCGACAGCCCGACGCAGAAGGGGATCCCGGCGAGCCTGGTGCCGGTGGTCGCCGTCACGAAGGACAACATCGAGGACACGGTCGTCCGGGACGGCGTCTACACCGTCAAGGAGATCTGCACCGCCGAGTACAGGGCGGACTGTGCCGCCATCGGCCTGAAGTAGCCTCCACGGCACGTCCCGTGAGGCGGCCGTGCAGCACGTCGCCGCATCGTAGGAGGGCGGGTCGTCTCCCGGCCGCCCCGCACACGGTCCGAGTGCGGGGCGGAGCCGGTACGGCGGGTGTGTGGTGGATCGGGTGTCATGGGACCGGTGGTGTGGGGCACCCGCCTCGGCATGCAGGGACCTGAGACCTACGCCATGAGCGGCTCGCACGGCAGTCCTGCGCACGGGGCGCGGTCCTCGTCGCAGCGCGTCGGGGGGAGGCATCGACGCCCCGGCAGACGGGAGGGCCGGTGGCGCCGCAGGATTCTGGCCTATCGCGATGTGCGGCTGATGCCCGCCGTCTCGCCTCGAGGGCCGGACGAGGAGTGTCTGCTGCTGGTGCACGTGCGCAAGGTGGTCGGCCAGGTGACGTACCGGGTGTGCAGCGAGTGCGCGGACGGCGTGATCACCGAGGTCGTGCTCGACGAACCGTTCCGTACGTGCGGGCTGGGTACGAGGGCGCTGTCGCATCTGCGCGCCAGGTACCCGGGACTGACATGGCGCACCACACTCGACACCCGCCTCACGCGTGACCTCGTGCACCGGCTGCGCATTCCCAGGGCGGGCGCGGCGGGCGGCGGTCTCCCCTGAGCGGGCGCTGCCGTGGGGCCGGTCGGGGCGTGGCCTGTGCGGCGTTCCCGGGCCGGGGGGCGCCAGCGGATACGCTCACGCTGTGTGAGGGGGCTGCTGGGGAAGGAGGGCGCGGGCCGGTGCTCCGTCGTGAGCGTCTCTTGAGGACGCTGACCTTCTGTCTCCGACCCGCCTTCGCCCTGCGCGTGATCGGCCGGTTCCAGGCGGTCATCGGGTTCGACCGTTCGATGGCGCTGGCGTCGAGCGCGTTCACCGCGCTGATCCCGCTCACGGTCCTGGCCGGGGTGGTGGTGGGCGGCATGGTCCAGGTCGACGCGGCGCAGCGGATCATCACCCGATACGACCTGGACGGGGCCGGGGCGGAGGCCGTGACGTCCCTGTTCTCGCCCGCGCAGGAGGAGAGCGCCGGCACCGGCGTGCTCGGCGTGCTGTTCCTGACGCTTTCCGTGCTGAGTTTCGCGCGCGCGGCGCAGCGTCTGGTGGAGCAGACCTGGGAGCTCTCGCCGCTCAGCGTGCGCAACTCACGCAACGGCCTGTGGTGGATCCTCTCCCTCGGCTGCTATGCCCTGGTCAGCGGATGGCTCTCTGCTGGGCTCGGCGGCTGGGCAGGGGGTCTTCCGGCGGCGTTGTGCGAGGCGGCGGTGAGCGCGGTGTTCCTGGTGTGGAGCGGCCGGCTGCTGTCGGCGAAACGGGTCCCGGGCGTCGAGCTGATCCCGTTCGGGATCACCGGGGCGGCCCTGATCGGCGTGTACTCGTGGGCGGCTCCCCTCTACCTGCCGCGTCTGTTCAACTCCTACGCCGACCGCTACGGAGTGGTCGGCGCCGTCTTCGCCATGCTCTCGGCCCTGTTCGCCGCCATGTTCGTCATCGTGGTCTCGGCGGTGCTGGGGCGCGAGATCAGCGAGGAGCTCGCGCGTCTGCGCCAGGGGATGCGCCCCTCCGAGCACGAGGTCCGCAGGCAGTGGGAAGAGGTGCTGGAACAGGCGCGTTCACGCTGGCGCACGGCACGCGGGGACGCTGCCCGTCGCCGTCGAAGGCGCGGCTCGACGGGACGGTGAGAGGGGCGGACACGGCCGGGAGGACCTGCCCGTCACCCTCGGCCGACGACCCGAAGGGCGTCGGCGCCCTGGCGCGAGACGGCCGGGAAGCGGGATTCCGGCCGGTGTTGCCCGCGCGGTGAGTGCCCGGCAGCCGCGGACGGCGCGGACGTGCGGCCTCGAGCCCTGCTCCGCATGACAAGCTGTCCTTTCCACTGCCCGGTCCCAGGAGGTCACCATGGCTGGAGAGTCTTCATCGCCCGAAAGCACGGAGCCGGTCGACAGCGACCAGGACGCCCTCGCGCCCGACGGCGGCCAGGACGACTTGAAGCGCAAGTTCCGAGAAGCCCTGGCACGCAAGCGGGGGATGCAGGCTGACGCCGCCGACGTCGCTGCGAACACCGACACGTCCAAGATCCACGGAGCGCACGGTCCGGCCGCCAGCCAGCGGTCGTTCCGCCGCAAGAGCGGCTGAGTTCCGGAGGTCGCTGCGGAAGCGGCTCCTTGGAGTGCGTCGTCCCCACCGCCCTGGGGGGTGGGCGTGGGGACGACGGAGCTCGGCGGCCGGGGGGAGGGCCTTGTTCCGAGCTGAGACGCGCATGCTCGCGATCGAAGGATGTACACCTGGAAGTTCGCGGTTGTGTCATAGATCACACCGTGCGGGTGCGTGCTCGGCGCGCGGAGCGAGGCCGGACGCCCCTTTCCGAGACCGGGAGGACGCGGCGACGGGCCACGACCTGGCCGGGGTGTGACAGGTGCCATACCCCCGGACGGGCCGATCTTGGAATGCATGCCCTCCCGTCGTCGCTGCACTCGTTGAAGCCCCCTCTGCGCGGGGGAGCCGGGCGATGGCGGCCGGCCCTGGACGGCCACGACCGCAGTACGGCTGAGTCGTGCGTCTGCTCCGTCGTTTCCGGACCCGCCCCGGTGAAAGGTCTCCTCGTTCCATGCCCCTGGCTCTGCTGGCTCTCGCCCTTGTCGCGTTCGGCATCGGCACCACCGAATTCGCCACCATGGGGCTGCTGCCCCAGATCGCCGACGGCATCGGCGTGTCCGTGCCGCAGGCCGGCAACGTCGTCTCGGCCTACGCGCTGGGCGTCGTCGTCGGCGCCCCCGTACTGACGGGCCTCGGCGCGCGCGTCTCCCACAAGCGCCTCCTACTCCTGCTGTCCGGGCTGTTCGTGGTCGGCAATGTGGCCTCCGCACTGGCTCCCGACTTCGGCCTGCTCTTCGCGGCGCGATTCCTGGCGGGTCTGCCGCACGGAGCGCTGTTCGGCGTGGGCGCTGTCGTGGCCTCCCGCCTGGTCGCCCCCGACCGGGCCGGGCGGGCTGTCTCCAGGATGTTCCTCGGGCTCACCGTCGCGAACATCGTCGGGGTTCCGGCCGGCACGGCGCTCGGCCAACAGCTGGGCTGGCGCTACGCCTACTGCGCGGTCGCCGTCATCGGCCTCGTCGCCCTCGCCGCGCTGGCCGCCTTCGTCCCCCACCAGCCGCGCGGCCACCAGGCCGGCATCCGGCACGAGCTGCGGGCGATGGGGAACCGGCAGGTCGTCCTCGGTCTGGTCACCGCGGTCGTGGGATTCGGCGGCTTCTTCGCCGTCTACAGCTATCTGGTGCCGATGCTGACCCACCTGACGGGCTTCACCGACGCCTCGACGACCTGGGTTCTCGCGCTGTACGGCCTCGGTATGACGCTGGGCACGCTGGTCGCGGGCCCGCTGACGGACCGCGCGCTGCGCCCGACGTTGTACGGAGGGTTCGCCCTGCTCGGCGCGACGCTCCTGACGTTCTACCTCACGGTCCACAGTGCCGTTCCCGCGCTGTTGACGCTCGTCGTCATGGGCGCGATGGGTGCCCTCGTCACGACGCCCCTGCAGATGCTGCTCATGGCCAAGGCGAAGAACGCCCCGACGATGGCGGCGGCGTCCAACCACTCGGCTTTCAACCTCGCCAACGCGGGGGGCGCCTGGCTCGGCGGTCTGGTCATCTCGGCCGGCTGGGGCTGGGCTTCGCCCGCGCTGGTCGGCGCCGCTCTCGCCGCCGCCGGCCTGGGGCTCGCCGTTCTCGGGGGCGTCATGGACCGTGGGGCCGGGGCCTCGGAACTGGTCGCCTCGTCGGGGGCCGAAGCCGAGGCCGGGGCCGGACACGTCCCGACGGTCTGACGAAGACCGGCGGCGCCGGCGCCCACCTCACCACGAGAGCGTCAGCCGGCGGCACCCGCCTCGGTTTCCTTTCGAATGATCCCGTGCGACGTTCCGGCCGGCATCGGCCTGTCGGCCGACGGGCGGTCGACAGGCCGACGACGGGCAACCAGGGAGCAGGTCAGACCGGCTTGATCGTCCACAGCAGGTTGGTGCTCTGCTGCCACGTCCACTGCTTGGTCACGGCCCCCGAGGCGACCTTTCCGCCGCCGTCGAGGACCAGTCCCGTGCTGCGGTTGGCGATCGAGTACTGGCCCTGGCCGCGGTGGGTGATCTGCCACTGCTGGGTGACACCGCCGTCCCAGGCCTTCTGCCGGGCGGGGTCACCGTCGGCGGTGGAGCCCCAGCCGTCGGCGACCATGCCGTTGGTGCGGTTGACGAGTCGGTAGTACCCGTTGCCGAGTTCGACGGCCTGCCACTGCAGATTGGCGGAGTTCACCGCCTCCCACTGCTTCAGGTTGGAACCGGCGGCGACGTTGCCCCCGCTGTCCAGGACCAGGCCGTTCGTGACGTTGGTCAGGCGGAGGTACGCGGTGGGGGCGAACGTCACCTTCAGGGAGGCGATGGCGTCGTTGTTGCCGGTCACGCGCAGGTCGGGGGCGTCCGAGGCGAACGTCCAGGCGGTGCCGGTGAAGTTGTCGCCGGAGTAGCCCGTCACCTGGAATCCTGCGGGCACCCGGAGGGAGGAGGCCATGGCGGGCCCGAGGCCGGCGGCGGTCAGCTGGGAGGACGTGTAGCTGCCGAGCGGCAGGTCGGCGCGAGTGCCCTGATAGTCGACGTGCTGGAACACCGCCGGCGCGGAAAGGCTCACGGGCATGCCCTGGACCTCGACGCACACCACGGAGACCCTCGCGTCCGGCGCGGTGGCCGGCACGGTGACGCTGATCTGGTCGGAGACGGTGTACGGCAGCGAGACCGACGGGTTGTTCATCAGGTAGACGCGGCTGATCGTGTTGTCGATCGCGGGGATCTGGAGTTTTCCGTCCGTCGGCCAGGTGAACACGTGGGCGAAGAGCTTGCCGCTCTTCTTGGTGACCTTCCCCCATGCGGGTTCGGTGGCCGACGGGCTACCGCTGGTGCCGTGGATGCTGTCGCCGTACGTCGACATCCAGGACGCCAGGCCGTTCAGCACGGTCTGCGTTCCCGCGGTGACCGAGCCGTCGCCCTTGGGGCCGATGTTCAACAGGAGGTTGCCGTCCCGGGAGACGACCGTGACCAACTCCTGGACGACGTCCTTCACGGACCGGTACGAGTTCTCACTCGACGCGTTGTAACCCCAGGCGCCGTTCATGGTGGCGCACCGCTCCCACGGCCGGCTCATCGGCGCGGTGGGTATCCCGAACTCCGCGACGGCGTAGTCGCCGAGGCCGCGGTCCCGCTTGACCCTTTCGTTGACGATGAGGCCGGGCTTGCGGGCGATCAGCCAGTTGTAGAGGTCGACGCCGTCCGACGCCAGCCACCAGTCCTCGAGGGTGGGGCTGGACGGCTCGTCGAACCAGTCGCCGTCGAACCACAGCAAGGCCGGGTCGTAACGATCCAGCAGTTCCTGGAGGTGTGCCTTGAGGTCGGCGATGTAGGCGGTGCGGGCGGCCTGCGAGGACATCGTGGTGAGACCGCCCTCGTGACGGTCGGTCTGCGAAGGGTGGTTCCAGTCGAGGATCGAGTAGTACAGGCAGAACTTGATGCCACGGCTCTCGCATGCCGCCTTGAGGTCCATCAGCGGGTCGCTCTGCACGCCGTGGTAGTCGTGCAGGTTGTACCGCTTGGCGCCCGTGGTGTCGGTGAAGCCGGCGACGTCGGAGTCCCACATCGCGAAGCCCTCGTGGTGCTTGGCGGTGATCACCAGGTACTTCATGCCGGCGTTCTCGGCCAGCTCGGCGATGGCGTCGGCGTCGAACTGCGTCGGGTCGAAGTTCTGGGTGACCTGGGTCTGGTAGTTCGCCTTGCTCCACTGCTGGCTGTCGAACGCCCACTCGCCCCGGCCGAGCTGGGAGTAGGACCCGAAGTGGATGAACATCCCGAACCTGGCCTGGTACCACCAGTCCATCTTCGAGGGGACGGTGTACGCCCGGGCGGCGGTGGGCCAGAGGCCCTGCGGCAGACCGAAGGCAGCGATGCCTCCGGCGAGGGCGACGGCCTTCATCAGAGAGCGTCTGCTGAGGCGAGCTGACGACATGGTGCGGCTCCGTGTGTCGGGGGGCAGGGCGTGCGGGAGCGGACTGCCGACCGGGACGCGGTCTTTCCGCCGCCCCGGACAGGAGACATCGGATGGATTTATAGAGGTACAGCGACGGTCACGTCTAGATGTGGGCGGGACGGGCCGCCGAATGGCGCATCATTGGTCCTTTTTGTAGGGTTTTATCTCCGCGATGGCAAGGTGAAGGTCGGCGGAAGGGGGTGGATACATCGGATCTATCGTCGGTGAGCTGTTGTGGGTGCGGCGGAAGGGCGGTCCGCGGAGGAGCGCGGTGACCGTGCGACGGGCTCCGATCGCAGGCGCCTTGATGGTCTCCGCTAGCCGTGCACGCTCGATTCCTTCGTCCAGACGCTTGATTCGAGCGTACAGAACCGGCATGGTGGCGGAATCGGATGCGCATTCAGTTGTTTCGGGCGAAGGGGAAGTGTTCGATGGATGACATCGACCGGGCCATCCTGAGGGAGCTCCAGGTCGACGGCCGTATCCCGTACGCCGACCTGGGGCCCAAGGTGGGGTTGTCGCCCTCGGCCGCGCGGCTGCGGTTGCAGCGGATGATCGACAGCAAGGTCGTTCAGGTCGTCGGGGTGACCGATCCGATGACCATGAACCGGCAGACGATGGCGCTCCTGGGCCTGAGCGTCGGGGGCGACTCCCGCGCGGTGGCCGACGAGCTGTCCCAGCACGACGAAGTCGTCTACACGGTCCTGACCTCCGGCCGCTACGACCTGTTCACCGAGGTCGTGTGCAGCAGCCCCCGCACTCTCCTGGACTTCGTCAACGACGTCGTCCGGGCCGTCGACGGCATCACGTCCGTGGAGAGCTTCCCCTACTTCGGGATCCACACCCACCGCTTCCTGTGGGACGTCGACCAGTGACACCCGCAGCCCCGCACATCCGCGCCTCGAACCAGGGGTCCGTCCAGTCAGCCGAGGAACCCCGCATGCCGCACGACGAACACCGCGCCGTCGACTTCTTCGCCCACGGCTCCCTTCCGGTACCGCAGGTGACCTGCGCCGAGGCCGAGCGCATCGCCGCACGCCACCTCGGCCTCACCGCTCGTGCCACGCCCCTGGGCAGCCAGCAGGACGCCAACTTCCTGCTCCGCGCGGACGACGGGACGGCACCGCTGATCCTGAAGATCGCCAACCCCGCCTTCGGCCCGGTGGAGATCGACGCCCAGGACACGGCCGCCGATCTGATCGCCGCGGCGCATCCGGAACTGCGTGTCGCGACCGTGGCGCGCCACCCCGACGGATCCCCGCGCCGCGCCACGGTCGACGTCGGCGGGCGACCGGCCGTCGCCCGGCTGCTTCGCTTCCTGCCGGGCGGACCGCTCACCGGCTCCCGTCACCTCTCCCCGGTCACGGTGGCCGGCATGGGCGCCGTCGCGGCGAAGGTCAGCAGCACCCTGCGGGACTTCCGGCACCCCGGCCTCGAGCGGGTGCTCCAGTGGGACGTGCGGCACGCGCCCCGTGTCGTCGCCGACCTCGCCGGGCACATCGGCGACCCGGACCGGCGTGCCGCCGTCCGCACCGCGACCGCCGAAGCCTGGGCCGCGGTGGAGCAGCACGCGGCCGCCCTGCCGTCGCAGGCCGTGCACCTGGACCTCACGGACGACAACGTGATCTGCTCCCTCGTCGGACACCCGCCGAAGCCCGACGGCATCATCGACTTCGGTGACCTGACGACGAGTTGGGCGGTGAGCGAACTGGCCGTGTCGCTCTCCTCGATGCTCCACCACGACGGCGTCGAACCCCACCAGGTGCTCCCCGCCGTCCGGGCCTTCCACGCGGTGCGGCCGCTCTCCGTGCAGGAGGCCGAGGTGCTGTGGCCCCTCGTGGTGCTGCGCGCCGCCGTCCTCGTGGCCAGCGGCCATCACCAGGCCGCCGTCGACGAGGAGAACGCCTACGCCACGGCCGCCCTCGACCACGAGTGGCTCATCTTCGAGCAGGCCACCCGGCTGCCCCACGAGGTGATGACCCACCTCGTCAGGGACGCGATCGGTGCGTCCGACGCGCCGGAGTGGGCCGAGGCGTCCGCGCACGGTCTGCTGCGCGGCGTGACGGCCGCCGACATCGGCTTCCTCGACCTGTCCACCGGCGCTGACTCCATGGACCGCGGGGCGTGGCTCGCCGCGGACGCCGAGCACCGGTCCGCGCTCGCCGCGCTCGCGGACGGAGCCCGCGTGGTGGCGACGCGGCACGCGCAGGCGCGGCTCACCCGGGCTCCGGCCCTGTCGGCGGAGTCCCCCGCCACCGTGCCCACCGGGATCGACCTGTGGCTTGGGCAGGCCGTGGTGGCGCAGGCCCCGTTCGGGGGAGAGGTCCTCGCCGCGGGTCCGGGCCGCGTCGACATCGCCCACGGCCCCGTGGTGCTGACGTTGTCCTTCCCGGACACGGTCCGGCCGGTGGTCGACGCCGGCGCGACGGTCGACGCGGGGGAGGACCTCGCCGTTCTGCCGGCCGGCGCAGCGGTCCACGTGGCGCTGCTCCGCGCGGGCGGCCTCGCCGTGCCACGCCTGGTCCGTCCCGAGTACGCGGCCGGATGGCTCGGGCTCACAGCCGACCCCGCCCCCCTCCTCGGCCTCCCGCCCGCCGGCCGCGCGGAGTCCGCGGACCTCCTGGAGCGGCGCGGGGCGGTGTTCGCGACGGTGCAGGGGCACTACTACGCCGACCCGCCGCGCATCGAACGCGGTTGGCGTCATCATCTCCTGTCCGTCGAAGGCCGTTCCTACCTCGACATCGTGAACAACGTGACCCCGCTGGGCCACGCCCATCCCCGCGTCGAGCAGGCCGTCGCCCGTCAACTGCGGCGGCTCAACACCAATTCACGGTTCCACTACGCCTCGGTGGTGGAGTTCACCGAACGTCTCGCGGCTCTCCTGCCCGAGCCGCTGGACACGGTGTTCCTGGTCAACTCCGGCTCCGAGGCCGTGGATCTCGGCCTGCGCCTCGCCGTCGGAGCGACCGGACAACACGACGTCGTCGCGGTCCGCGAGGCCTACCACGGGTGGACCTACGCATCCGACGCGGTGTCCACGTCGCTCCAGGACAACCCGAACGCCCTGACGACCCGGCCGAGTTGGGTGCACACCGTGGACTCGCCCAACCCTTACCGCGGGCGGCACCGGGGGGTGCGGGCAGCGCGATACGGGCCGGAGGCGGCAGCGGTCATCGACGAGCTGGCCGCGTCGGGTCGTCCGGCCGGAGCCTTCGTCGGCGAGACGTTCTACGGCAACGCCGGGGGAGTGGCCCTGCCCGACGGCTATCTCGCGGACGTGTACGCCGCCGTCCGCCGCCACGGTGGCCTCGCCGTCGCCGACGAGGTCCAAGTCGGCTACGGCCGCCTGGGTCACTGGTTCTGGGGATTCGAGCAGCAGCAGGTGGTGCCCGACGTGGTCTGCGTGGCCAAAGCCATGGGCAACGGCCACCCCCTCGGCGCCGTCATCACGTCCAAGGCGGTCGCCGACCGCTATCGCGACCAGGGGTACTTCTTCTCCTCCACCGGGGGCAGCCCCGTCTCGAGCGTCGTGGGCCTCACCGTCCTGGACGCTCTGCGCGACGAGGACCTCCAGGGCAACGCGGTACGGGTCGGAGGCCGCCTGAAGAGCCGGCTCCGGGCGCTCGCGGAAAGCCACGGCGTCATCGGCGCCGTCCACGGCTCGGGCCTGTATCTAGGCCTCGAACTCGTCCGCGACCGCGACACGTTGGAGCCCGCCACGGAGGAGACTGCCGAACTGTGCGATCGCCTCCTCGACCTCGGCGTGATCGTCCAGCC
This sequence comes from Streptomyces sp. NPDC020597, assembly GCF_044335095.1. Classification (NCBI taxonomy): domain Bacteria; kingdom Bacillati; phylum Actinomycetota; class Actinomycetes; order Kitasatosporales; family Streptomycetaceae; genus Streptomyces; species Streptomyces sp. NPDC020597. The sequence goes on from NZ_JBIRUL010000014.1 coordinate 165,624, forward strand.
CACCGGCGACCACCTCAACATCCTGAAGATCAAACCCCCGTTGTGCATCGACTCCGCCGCCGTCGACTTCTTCGCCGACATGCTGGACCGGGCCCTGCGGGAGCTCGGCCACGGCGGCTGACACCCGGGGGCGCGATTGACGGAGGGCGAGTTGCCCGCCGGCGTCAGGTCTGCGCGGCGATTTCGGGGGCAGACGGCGGTGCGTCGGACTCCATGCCCTGGTCCGACGCGCCGTGCCTACCCGTGGGAGACCTGATGCCGACCGCCGCCCAGGAAAGACCGGCCGAGCTTCCTGGCCACAGACCAGGGGCCGACCGGACCAGCCGCTCGTCCGCGCTGCCGCGGGGCGTCGGCCGGGCCGCCGCGCGCATCTCGGCGCTGACGGTCTGCCAGGGCGCGGTCATGGTGGGATGCGGACTGCTGATCACCGGACCGGCTCGTGGACTGTGGCCGATGACGGTCGAGGACGACGTCAACGAGCGCTTGGAGCACATCCGGACCGGCGCCCTGACCACCCTGTCGTCCTTCGGGTCGGCGGCCGGCGACACCCTCACGGTGATCGCCGTCACCGTCCTGGCCTGCGCGGGTCTGATCCTGATCCCCCGGCTGCCGATGTGGCGCCAGGCGGTCTTCCTCGCCGTCGCCGTGTCCCTGCAGTCACTGGTCTTCCTGGTCATCACCGAGGCGGTCGACCGCCACCGGCCCGAGGTGCACCGCCTCGACCCCTCTCCGCCCACCTCCAGTTACACCTCGGGTCACACCGGCGCGGCCACCGCGATCTACGGCGGACTCGCGGTGCTCGCGCTGTCCCGGCTCCGCGGGCCGTGGCGGCGGATCGTCGGCGGTCTGCTGCTGGTCGTACCGGTGGTGGTCGCCCTCGCCCGCCTCTACCGCGGCATGCACCATCCGACGGACGTCATGGGCGGGCTGGCCAACGGCAGCCTGTCCCTGCTGATCGTCGGCCGCACCCTGCTCACCGACGCCACCGTGACCGCCGCCGCCGACGTGACCGCCGCCGAGGTGAGCCCGGCGCCGTCCACGGGTACGCGAACGAGCCCGGGGACGGCGGACGAGGGGCACGCGGCGGTGATCTTCAACCCCACCGTGATGGGCGAAGCCGATCGCGAGGCGCTGCGCGGGGTCCTCGACAGACACGGCTACCGCGCACCGACGTTCATCGCGACCACCGCCGAGGACCCGGGCACCGGTCAGACGGCCGACGCGCTGCGGAGCGGCGCGCGGCTGGTCGTGGTCTGCGGCGGCGACGGCACCCTGCGTGCGGCCGCCGACGCGCTGGCCGGCAGCCGGGTACCGCTCGCCGTCGTGCCCTGCGGCACCGGCAATCTGCTGGCCCGCAACATGGGACTGCCCCTGACTCCCACCGACGCGCTCGACGCCGCACTGCGCGGCACGCCACACTGCCTCGACCTCGGCCGCATCGAGGGCGACGCCCTCCCCGCCACCCACTTCGCCGCCATGTCCGGGGCGGGACTCGACGCGGCGATCATGGAGCGGACCGACGACCGTGCCAAGTCCGTTCTGGGCTGGCCCGCCTACGTGCTGGCCGGCATCGGCGCACTGCGCACACCCCGGATGCGTCTGACCGTCCGGCTCGACGACGCCCCCGCCCTGCGCCGCACGGCCCGCATGGTGCTCATCGGCAACGTCGGCACCGTGCAGGGCGGATCGACGCTCCTGCCCGCCGCCCGTCCCGACGACGGCCTCCTCGACCTGCTGCTCCTCGACCCGCGCGGCGTGGTCGGCTGGACGCGTGCGCTGGCGACGCTGGTGCGCGGCGGAGCGAAGGGGCCCCGGCCGCCGGCCCCGGACCCCGCCTCGGCGGAGCATGGCGACGGACGCGGCGCACCGGTGGAGTTCTTCACCTTCCGGCGGGCCGAGCTGACCTTCGACTCCGCGCAGTCTCGAGAGCTCGACGGAGATCCGGTGACGCAGGGCCGCCGGCTCACCGCCGAGGTCAGGCCGGGCGCGCTGACCGTGCTCCTGCCCGCTGGAGGTGAGTGACGTGGGCACCGCGACCAAGGTTCCCGAGACCCGTGACATGCGAGGCGACGAACTGTCCGCCGACGAGGCGCTGACGGCGTTGCGCCGCTACGGCCGCTGGGCACTGCTGCGGGACTCCTTCGTGCGTTTCCGGTACGCGGACGGCTTCACCCATTCCCGCGCGCTCGCCCTGCAGACCGTTCTGTCGGTGATTCCGCTGGCCATCGCGTTCGTCGGTCTCTCCACGACGCTGCACACCGAGAACATCGGCCGGATGGCCGAGCTGACGATCCATCGGATCGCCGAGGGGCCCAGCGTCGACGTGGTCGACGACGCGCTGAGCCGCAGCCGTCGCACGGCGGGCGACGGCGCGCAGGTCGCGCTGTGGTTCGGACTGGTCTTCTCTCTGGTCAACACCACCACCGCGATGTGCCAGATAGAGCGTGGCGCCAACCGCATCTACGGCAACGAGCGCGACCGGCCCTTCGGCCAGAAGTACCTGCGCGGTCTGGTGATGTCCGTCAGCGCCGGACTGCCCCTCGGACTCGGTTTCGTCGTGATGGTGGCCGGCGGCGACCTCGCCTCCGCGGCGGTGACCGTCTACCGGCTCGACGGAGGGGCCCAGACAGCCTGGCAGATACTGCGCTGGCCCTTCGGACTGCTGCTCGCGCTGATCTCGGCCAGCGTGATCTTCCGCCGGTCGCCCCGCCGCAGACAGCCCGGATACACCTGGCTGGCCTTCGGCGCCGCCGTGTACCTGGTGCTGTGGACGACGCTCACCTGGCTGCTGAGCCTGTACCTCGGGATCAGCGGCTCCTTCGACACCGTCTACGGCCCGCTCAGCGCCTTCATGTCCCTGCTGCTGTGGGCCTATCTCACCTCGATCGCCCTCTTCCTCGGGCTGGCGTTCGCCGCGCAGCTGGAGGCCGCGCGCGCCCTGCGCTCCGCCCCCGTCGAACCCGACCCTGGAGTCTGAATGGCTGTGCGAGCCGCGGTCCTGCACCTTCGAGACCGCCGCCGGGCGGCCGACCGCAGATTCGGCGTCCGGCTCCTCGGGGCGGCCGTCGTCGCAGCCGTCGCAGCCGTGCCCTTCGCACTGCTGCTGGTCCTGGTCGAGGGCCGGTGGACGCCGTTGCGGCGGGTGGACGTCGGCGCCGCCGAGCGGCTTCACCGGACGGCCGTGACACATCCGGCGTGGACCAGGATCCTGCGCTTCCTCTCCGACTGGGTGTGGGACCCCGCCGTGCTGCGGACGGTCGTCGCGTTGCTGACGGTCTGGCTGCTGTACCGCAGAGCCTGGCGGCTGGCCGTCTGGTGTGCCGTGACTGCGGTGGCGGGCGCGCTGATCGGGCTCGTCGTCAAGACGGTCGTCGAGCGTGCCCGGCCGTCCCTCGACGATCCGGTGGCGCACGCGCCGGGATTCTCCTTCCCGTCGGGCCACGCGATGACGGGCACCACGTCGTTCGCGGTCCTGCTGCTGGTCCTGCTGCCTCTGGTGCCACGGGCCTGGAGGCCGCTGTGCTGGTGCGTGGCGGTGGTGTCCGTGCTGGGCGTCGGCTTCACCCGCGTCGCGCTCGGTGTGCACTGGTTCAGCGACGTGGTGGGCGGCTGGCTGCTGGGTCTGGCCGTCGTCGCCTCCACCGCCTGGGCCTTCGAGGCCTGGCGCGCCGACGCCGGCCGGGGTCGCACCGAGGTGGCCGAGGGACTGGAGCCCGAACTCGTCGATGCCCGCCCCGAGGCCTGACCGGCGGCGGAACGGGTTCCGCCTGCTCCCTCCTCGCCCGCCACCCGGCCGGGTACCCCGTGCAGCCGTGTAGGCCGTTCGCCGTTGTCGTCGTGCGCCGTCGCACAGCGGTGCCGACGATGCCGAAGGTGTGCCCACCGGGCGATGACGCCTGGCCGGTGTCCGGGCACGCGTACGGAGGTACGTGAGCGTGCGACGTCGTATCGGCGGTCTGGCCGTGGCAGGGGTGCCGGCAGCAGCGGTCGCGGTCGGCGCGACGGCCCCCGAGCCCCCGCCCGGATACGGGGACTCGCCCCCACCGGGACCGACCACCGCTCTGCCGGGCGCCGGCCTGGACGGTGAGGCGTGGGCCTGGACCCAGCTGACCGGCGACGGCATCCATGTCCGCTACGTGTCCACGGACTCCGGCCGAACATGCCCCAGCGTCGCTGCACCAACGGGGGAAGCGGGCGCACGGACTGCTGAGACCCAGGCCCTGATTCCCGCACGGCACAAACCATCGCCTTGCATCAGCCCCCTATGCTGGCACCCGGCAGGACAGGGGGAAGGGGCAGCCGATGGACTGGTTCTGGTGGGTTCTCATCGTCTTCTGGACGGGCGGCTTCGCCTGGGCCGCCGACAACATCCGCACCGCGCTCCGGCACCGGCACGAGCGCAAGTTGCAGCTGATGGAGGCGGCGAAGCAGGAACGACTGGCCGTCGAAGCGGCGCACAGGCCGCCGGAGCCGGTGTGCGGATGCACGCACCATCTCGCCAAGCACGACAAGCAGGGCCGCTGCCACGAACGCGTCGAACTGCCCACCGCCTGGGACGAGAACAAGAAACCGCTGCGCTACGAGGCCGGCCAGTGCAACTGCCAGCAGTACGTGGGACCGCAGCCTCTGTCACAGGTGTTCGCCGAGGACCTGACCGACCTCGCCTGACGCATACGGGCAGGGCGTGTTCCCCGGCTGATCGGGACCGCTGCGGTGCCGTGGGCGCGAGGTCGGCCGACCTCGCACCCACGGCACCGGGAGACGGGTGGATCAGCGGAGTCCGGCGAAGAGGTCGTTCTCCGGCGAGGCCGCGCCGGTGGTGTCCTGGACGCGCACGAAGGTCTCGACGCCCATCAACTCGGTGAACTTCTCCTTGCCCATCCGCAGGAAGAAGATGTTCTCGCCCTGGCTGGCGTGTGCGGCCAGCGCGTCGAACTTCTGACCGCCGAACGCGGAGGTGTCCACCCAGGTGGTGATCTCCTCGTCCGGGAGCCCGATCTCGGCCATCGCGGCGGCCTCGGCGGGATCCGGCTCCTGCCAGTCCGCTCCGAACTCGCGCATGACCTCCCCGAACCGCTGCATCATCGAGCGGGGCGCCGTCGTCCAGTACACCTTCGGCGTCGGCTCGGTCATCGCCAGCGCCGCCATCGTGATGCGGTTGGCCTGGATGTGATCGGGGTGACCGTAGAAGCCGTTCTCGTCGTAGGTGACGACCACGTCGGGCCGGTAGCGCCGCAGGAGTTCCGCGAGCCGGGCCGCGCCCTCCTCCACCGGCGTCCGCCAGAACGATCCGGGGGCGTCATTGGTCGCCCAGCCCATCATCCCGGAGTCGGCGTAGTCCAGCGTCTCCAGGTGACTGATCTTCAGGACGTCGCAGCTCGCCTCGAGTTCCTTGCGCCGCATCAAGGCGACGGCCGCCGGATCGTGCCCGGGATCGCCCGGCTTGACGCCTCCCGGTCCGTCACCGCAACCGCCGTCGGTACACGTCACGAGGACCGTGCGCACGCCCTCCGCCGCGTACCGTGCCAGGACGCCCCCGGTTCCCGTGGCCTCGTCGTCGGGGTGTGCGTGCACCGCCATGAGCGTCAAGGGCCGGTCAGTCATGAAACGTCCTCCTGTGTGAGTAAGAAGGGGCGGTAGGAGTCCCCTCCGTGACCTGGACGGACGTCGTCAGCACGGGTCCGGCCGTCCTGGCCAACCGCCGGGGAACCTCGTCCATTCCCCGGGCGTGCGGCTCACCGTGGTCGGTGGACATCGGCGAGGATGATCCCTCCGATCGGCGGACCGTGCTCACTCGACGGCGGTGAGCGTCGCGTAGACCACGATGTTCGCCTGGTAACCGGTGCGCCGGGAGTAGCCGCCGCCGCAGGTGATCAGTCGTAGTCCGGCCCGCTCGGAGCTGCCGTACACCTTCTCGCTCGGGAAGTGTTTCTTGTCGTAGACCTCGAGAGCGTCGACGGTGAACACGGCGGTGCGCAGGTCGGCCCGGTCGATCTCGATGGTGTCGCCCTTGGTCAGTGCGCCGAGCTCGTAGAAGACGCCCGGGGCGCCGCCGGGCAGGTCCACGTGGCCCGCGGTGACGGCCGTCCCGGCGGATCCCGGTGCCGTGCCCTCGCTGTACCAGCCGACGCGGTTGGGAGGGTCCGCGGGCGGGGGCTCGAGCGCCCCGGACGAGTCGAGGTGCAGCTTGGCGACGGGGGCGTCCACGTGGACGGCCGGGATGCGCAGCCGGAGCGGTTCCGCGGGCGGGAGCGGGGTCAGGACGGGGTCCACCGGTGCGGCGGTGCGGTGGACCGCGGCTCCTGGACGGGGCGAGAACGACTGACCCGCTGAAGGCTGCGGTGGTTGCTCGTCGTGTACGGCGCCGGCCATCAGCAGGGTCCCCACCACGAGCGTCCAGGCCAGAAGCCTGACCGACGGGACGCGCGAGGACGACGGCGGGGAAGAAGGCGGGGGAGGGGACGAGTCGGTGGTCTGCCTGGTGGCCATCGAGGTGGGTTCTTTCCTCGCAGCGGGGGAGGGGCGAGGGAGACGACACCTCCAGCGGCTCCCGGGACAGGGAAGGCTCCGGGAGCCGCTGGGGGTGAGGTGAGAGGGCCGGCGGGAAGCGGGCGGCGGGCGGTCAGGTGACGTTCGTGTTCGAGCGGTGACGCCTCCTCACCAGAACGCCGGCGGCGGCCGCGGCGACCAGCGCCGCGCCGAGGGTGAGCTGCGGCGCCTTCAGCCCGGCGTCTCCGAAGCCGGCCTCGACCGCACCGTCGGGCCGCCGCGTCGGGAGCTCGTACGAGTCCGTCATCATGATCCGCGGCGGGCACTTGACGACGACGGTGTCGCTGCCGGTCGACGCGCCTTCCGGCACGGTGAACTCACCGGTGAGAACGCCCTTGGTCTCGCCTCCGAAGAGGTGGAACGCCCCTGCCGCCTCGGACTCGCCCTTTCCGTAGGTGACGTCCGCACCGCATGCGGTGGTGCTGACGGTGACCGTGGAGCCGTTGGCGGTCTGCCGCGAGTGGATGTCGAGACCCGAGTCACCGGCGGCAGCGGCGACCGGAACCTGAAGAGCCAGAAAGCCGGCCATCAGGCCGATGCCGATGCCGACACGTGTATTGCCCACAAGAACCCCTCCAGCGAAGCAGCGTCCGGTCTGTCGTACGGCGCGCGAAGTGCGCACCACTGCCGAGACAACCGACGCTGCGTCACATCCGCAACGCGACGGACCGACGCGTACCTCGCTCGGACGGACGTATCGATGCTCCGATGACGTGCATTCACGCAGGTCAGAGAGGGTTGGGTCGAAGTGGCGGGGGAACCGCCTGAGGTCGGCGAACAGGCTAACGGGACGTCCGGGCGGGTGCGGACCGGACGAGGAACGCCCTTGTCCCGGCCTGAAGTTCGACGGCGGCCCGGCTCACCTCTTCTTCACGCCCTCGTTCCAGATCAGCTTGACGATGCTCGGCTTCACGGCCGTGGTGATCACACCCATGGCCGTACGGACGTAGTCCCGCGCCTCCACCTCTCGCAGCATGCTCGCGGCGAGATCGGCACGGGCGGTGAAGACGCCGTCGGCGCTGGTCTCGGCGGTGCGGTAGTCCGTGACGACAGGGTGCTCGAAGAGGCCCGAAGGCCGGACGAGGGTCCAGTCGAGGTCCGTCTGCCGGACCACGGCCTCCATGCGGCGCATGTCCTCGTGCAGGGTGCGCCCGAGGCGCCGGTTCACCAGCGGGTCGAGCACATGGTTGAAGAAGTGCGCATCTGTCGGGCGCCAGCTCGGGTCGGCGATGCTGGAGCTCACGACGAGCAACCGCTTGACGCCATGGCGGGACATGGCGCCGGTGATGGCCCTGGCGCTCGCCGAGTACGTGGTGATGTCCTCCTTGCTGAAGCGGACGCCGACAGCGGAGAGGACCGCGTCCGCCCCGCCGATCGCGGCCGCGACGGCGGTCGGGTCGGTGGCGTCGGCGACGGCCACGTCGAGCCCGGGCCGCGCGGCGAGGGAGCCGGGGCGGCGGGTCACGGCGACGACGTCGTGGCCGGCGGCGAGGGCCTGGTCGGTGAGGTGGCGGCCGGTCGGTCCGTTGGCGCCGAAGACTGCGATACGCATGGCGTCGGGTCATCCCTTCGAGTGGTCATCGGAACGCCCTTGACTGTGCCGATCACGAAACGCAAGCTCAACGCTGATGAATATCGCCGGCCCAGCCCCCGCCCGCACCCGAGGCCGCCCCCGCGGCAACCCACCGACCCGCGAGTCGATCGTCTCGGCGGCCCGTGCGCTGTTCCTGCGGCACGGCTACCGGGGCACCACGCTGCGTGCGGTGGCCGGGGCCGCCGGGGTCGATCCCGCGCTCATCGCGTACCACTTCGGCTCGAAGAAGGGCCTGTTCGCCGACGTGATGCAGATCCAGTGCGTCAACGCGCTGGCGATGGACACCGTCCTCGGCGGCGACCCCGCCACCCTTCCCGACCGCCTGATCGACGCGGTGACGGACCTGTGGGAGAACGCCGACTTCCGTCAGCTCACCGCTCAGGGCGCGGAGGCTGCCGAGGTGATCCGCGAGTACCTGGAACGCGAGCTGCTGGCCCGGCTTGCTGAATTTCTCGGCGGACGGGACGGGACCGCACGCGCCACGGCCGTGGTGACGCTCCTCGGCGGACTCATCTACACCCGCTACCTCAATCCCCTCCCCACCCCCTCCGCCCTCACCCCGTCCGAGACCCGCCACGTGCTCCTCCCTGCGCTGCGAGCGGCACTGGCTCCGAGACGCCGTACCGCGTCGATCGCCGGCGCGGGCCGTGGCGGCTCGCCGGCCGCCGGGGGAGGCGCCGTCCGGCTCTGACTCCCTGAGCCCGCCCGCGCGGGCCGCGGTGCGTCACCCGTGCCGGTGATCGTCAGCGAGGCGGCCCCACAGGTGTGCCCGGCGTTGCCATCCTGGGGGCATGCGCCGCCCGCTCTCCCTCGCCGCCGTCCTGGCCTGCGTCCTGTTCGCCGGAGGTTGCGTCTCCGTCCCCGCCGACGTCCCGCCGCCCGTCCCGCGCCTGGACGCGGCCGCAGTGCACACGCCGTCACCGTCGCCCGCGACCCAGGCCTCCGCTCGCACGGCTCTCGTCGCCACCACCCCCGTCCGAAAGGCGGCGAAGCGGCCCGCGGACCGCCGCGCCGCACAGCCGCGTCCCGCGGGCGCCACGGGGCGCGAGCACTCCCGCCGCATGCCGCAGGCACAGCAGCCGCAGCAGCCGCACAGGGCCGTGCGTGCGGCGCCCGCCCGGCCCGCGCCGCCGCGCACCCGCCACCGCGGGACCGCCCCGACCGTGCCCGGCCATCGCTCGACGCGGCCGCATCCCGCCCGGCCCCGTCCCGCCCGGCCGCGGTCCACCTACGACCTGCGCACCGTGTGCGGCTGGGCCCATCGGGTTCCGGCATCCGCCGGCGCCGCATCCCTCTGTGACTCCTACGTACGCTGAACCGCCCGGCGACCGGAACGCCGTCACCGGACCGCTGTGAACGGACCGCCACGAGCGGAGAGCGTCCGACGGCGGCCGCAGCGTGGTTCGTGCGAGTCCCGGCGCGGACGGTCGAACCGTGAGACAGTCGTAGGAGGCGCCGAGGCGGCTGAACGCGGGCGCGCCGGTCCGAGACGGCGGCCACCGCCCGGCACCGTACGCACACGGTGCGGCAGCGGAGGGATCCGTCATGACCGAGGCGAGCGAAGCGATCCGCGAGGACCAAGCGCTGAAGGCGAAGCACCGGGCCATGTGGGCGCTGGGCGACTATCCCCTGGTGGCCGCGGACGTGATCCCCGATCTGGGGCCGGAGCTCATACGGGGGACCGGCGTGCAGCCGGGTTCGCGCGTCCTCGACGTCGCGGCAGGCTCGGGGAACGCCGCCATCCCGGCCGCTCTCGCGGGAGCCGACGTGGTGGCCGTGGACCTGACACCGGAACTGCTGGAGGCCGGACGGGAGCTGGCCGCCGAGCGCGGCGTCCGACTGGAGTGGCGCGAGGGCGACGCGGAGGCGCTGCCGTTCGCGGACGCGGAATTCGACGCGGTGGTCTCCTGCGTCGGCGTCATGTTCGCCCCGCACCACCAGCGGGCGGCCGACGAACTGGTCCGCGTGTGCCGACCGGGCGGCAGCATCGGCCTGGTCAACTGGACCCCGGAAGGGTTCATCGGCCAGATGTTCGCCGCCATGCGTCCGTACGCGCCCCCGCCTCCGCCCGGGGCGCAGCCGCCACCGCTGTGGGGCAGCGAGGAGCACGTGCGTTCCCTGCTCGGCGACCGCGTGAGCGCCGTCGACGCCGATCGCCGGCAGTTGCGCGTCGACCGGTTCGGCCGGCCCGAGGAGTTCCTGGAGTTCTTCAAGTCCTGCTACGGCCCGACGCTCGCGGTGTACCGGGCCATCGCCGACGACCCCGACAAGGTGTCCGCGCTCGACGCGGCGCTGACGGATCTGGCCGCCCGGTATCTCGCTAACGGGTCGATGGAGTGGGAGTACCTGCTGGTCAAGGCAGAGCGGAACACCGGCTGAGCGGTTCGCTCCGACGGGATCGACGGCATCCCGGACGTCATCCGGGAAGGACGGCGGCTGCGGGCGCGGTGTCTGCCGGGTCGCCCGGCAGGAGCGGCCCGGTGGCGCGCCGTGCAGACCGGCCGACGAGCGTCATCGCCTGCGGTGCGCGGTGTAGACGGTCGCGGTCATCGCCGCCGTCACCGGGCCGGTGCCGAGCCTGTCGGTCATCTTCTGCGCGACCGAGGCGCTGACGGACCGCGCGTCCTGGCGGGCTTCCAGGGCGGCGCCGACCGGTGTGCCGGTGAGGAAACCGGTGGCCACGGAGGCGGCCGACACCGCGACGCCGTCCAGGGTGACCTCGTCGGTCGCGTCGAGGGTCAGTCCGGCCGCGGCGAGGTCCGAGGCGACCAGGGCCGGATTCGTGTAGCCGTGGGGCACGTCTTCGAGGAAGGCGGGCGCCCGGCCGGGCATGGCGTCCTCCAGGGCGTTCTGAAAGGCGGACGCGAACCCGTGCGTGGCCAGCGGGCCCCAGCTGTTGAACAAGAACCGCCCCGGCGGGGCCAGCACCCTGCGCACCTCTGCGTAGGCGGCCGGTCTGTCGGGAAAGAACATCACCCCGAACTGGCACACCACGAGGTCGAAGTCGCCGTCCTCGAAGGGCAGTTCCTGCCCGTCGGCCTGCCGCCAGTCGGCGCGCGGCTCTCGTGCCGACCCGGCGGCGACCATCGCCTCGTTGAGGTCGCTGGCCACCACGGAGGCCGTGGGCGCCGCGGTGAGCAGGGCCGAGGTCAACGCCCCGGTCCCTGCGGCGAGCTCCAGGACCCTACGGGGCCGTAGCGCGGCCGCCCTGGCTGCCAGGTCGGCGGCGAACGGGCGGAAGAAGACCGGCACGAGGTGCCGTTCGTAGGCCTCGGGCATGGATCGCGTCCATCGCCGGTCCGCGTCGTCTGCGTTCACCCGACAGACAGTAGTCCTGCGCCGGCCGCGACGGCGGGCGGCAGGCTGACCTCTGCTCCCACTGACCCGGACGGTCCTGGAGGGTCGTGGACGGCGGTGACCCGGCGTCGCGGGCGCGAGTTGCGGGAGAGGGGCGGGCGAGCTTCGCGCCTGGCGGGGTCGGGGTCGCCGGTGAGGGTACGGCCGCGGCCCCGCCAGGCCCGGCTCACACCCGGTCGGCCGCGATCAGGACGTACTGGAAGGAGCCGTCCCGATAGGACTCGATGAACGCCTCCTCGATCCCGGTGACCAGCGACGACGTGGCCCGCAGCTCCCAGTAGGGCAGCGTGTCCGGGGTGAGGTCCACGATGGTGTGCGGCACGAGCCGGTTGTCGGCCATGGCACGCAGGTACTCGCGACGGGAGTGGATGTTGCACTCGAAGTGGGCGTTGATCTGCGAGACCCACTTCGACGGCTGGCCGTAACGGGGGTTCCAGCAGCCCGTGATCGTCACGTACCGGCCGCCCACCTTCAGGAAGCGCGAGTGCTCGGCGAACAGGTCGTGCAGGTCGACGTACATGGTCGACTCGTTGTTCCACGAGGCCGTGATGCTGCCCTTGTCGAAGGGCGTGTCCAGCATGTTGCAGACGCGGGAGCGGACGTGGTCCTCGATACGCAGTTCCCGCGCGCGCCGGTTGCCGAAGTCGGCCTGGGCGGTGGAGAGGGTGACGCCCTCGACCTTGCAGCCGAAGCGGCGGTGCGCCATGACCATGGACCCGCCGCGTCCGCAGCCGGCGTCGACGAGGGTGTCGTCGGGACCGACGGCGCCGAGATGGTCCATGAGGAGCTCTGCCTGTGCCGACTCCAGACGGTGCAGTTCCGCGATGAGCTTCTTCTCGTATGCGCTGTCGGCCGGGTCACCGAGCGCGGCATGGTCCACGTCACCGATTCCGTAGTGGTGGTGGTACAGCCCGTCCACGTCACCGAGGCGGAGGTTGACCGGTCGTGCCTCGGCGTTCCAGTAGCGGGCGATGTCCTCCTGGTACGCGGTCGCCGGCGCAGGGATCTTCGCGGTGGCGGTGGAGGTCGTCTCAGTGGTCACAGAAATATCCGTTCTCTACCAGAAGTCGGGCAGGCTGTATCGGTAGGTGTTGGTGCGGTGCCAGTCGTGGTTGCCGTCGACCCAGGCGGCCACTCCCCGCAGGAAGCGCAGCACAGGGGGCAGGGGACAGGCCTTCGCGAGGTCGGCCGCGGCGGCCTCGAAGGCGTGCTGGAGTTCGTTGTGGATCTCGACGGCCTTGAGATAGGCGTCGCGCTCGGAGAGCCGCTCGCGTTGCGCGATGACCACCGGCAGGTTCAGGTGGAGGCCCGGGCTGTCGAGTTCCTTGGTGTACGAGTAGAGGTCGTTGACGATGGTGGTCGCGTTGCCCGCGAGGGCGATGACCCGCTGCATGTCCGGCCGCGCGTGCAGATCGGCGGGCAGCTCGTATTCGCCGACGGTGTCCGTGATGGTGGGGCAGGGACGGAAGTTGTTGAACTGGCGCATCGCCAGGTACTCCCACACCTCCGGGACGTGACCGGTCTGGGCCCAGGCGGCCTCGGCGAGGTAGCCCATGTGCAGCCGCGCCATGTCGTGCCGGTAGCGGTCGGCCTGCGAGGGCGTGGCCGCGCGGACGAAGTAGTCCATCGCGCTGCGGTACGCCCGGCGGGGAGCGTCCGAGACGAGCGACTCCTGCCATGCCGACGCGTACGCGGCCGTGGTGTGGACGTGGTCGAGCGCCGTGTGCGCGAGGAGGAGGCGCCCGCCGAGACCTACGGGTGACCCGCCGTGGTCCTCGCAGTAGCAGTCGTCCACCGCGTTCTCGGCGACCATGAGCCGCGTGGCGATCATCAGGTGGTCGACGGTCGGGGCGTCGGGGTGGCAGCCGACCATGTACCGGCCGACGGAGAAGCCGTCGAACTGCCCCTCCCACTCCTCGGGATAGAGCCGCACCTCGTCCTCGGCCCACTGCTTGATCCGGCGGCTGACCTCCTCGACGCGCACGGGGTCGGGCTCCGGGACGCAGTGGTGGTAGAGACCGGGGACGGCCCGCCCCGCGGCCGGCGGGGCGGGTGTGACGGACACCGGTTGCGGAAGCGGCACTTCGTCCCGGGCGGACAGGGCGAGACAGCTCGTGCCCAGTCCGGTGGGTCCGCGCAGGACTCCCCGCAGAGCGGTTTCCTGGAAGGCGGTTTCAGGGGAGGCGGTTTCGTGGGTGGCGCTCCCGCGCAGAGCGGAGCAGGCCGCCGCGGTGTCCGGCGGGTGTGGTGCGGCGGAGGTGGGCGCCGGGGGCGATGGCGGGTCGGGGATCGTGACCGGCGGATGCAGTGCCGCCAGAAATCCGGAGGCGGCCGACGGTGCCGGAAGGCCGGGGACCGGAGGGTCGGGGACCACCGGTGCGGGGGCGTCCGGCTGGGTCGTGCGCGGCGTCGGCAGCCGCTGAGGCGGGGATGATCCGAGGGGCCCGGAGTCGGGCATCGTCGGCTCCTTGCTGCGGTGGGGTGGGCGGTCCGGGCAAGCTCGGACGTGTCAGGCGTGGATCCGAGGCGGAGCAGGGCTTCAGCGCGGCCTTGGGGCGATCTGCACGTTCTCCATCACGCCGAGGGCGTCGGGCAGGAGCACCGCGGCGGAGTAGTAGGTGCTGACGAGATAGGAGATGATCGCCTGTTCGTTGATGCCCATGAACCGTACGGAGAGCCCCGGTTCGTACTCGTCGAGCAGTCCTGTCTGCCGCAGGCCGATGACGCCCTGGTTCTTCTCGCCGGTGCGCATCGCGATGATGGAACTGGTCTGCTCCTTGCTGATCGGGATCTTGTTGCAGGGCAGGATCGGGACCCCGCGCCAGGCGGGGACCGACTGTCCGCCGAGATCGACATGGTCGGGGTAGAGACCGCACGCGTTGAAGCCGCGTCCGATGGCGGCGATCGTCCTCGGGTGTGCGAGGAACAGTTTGGTGCCGCGCCTGCGGCACAGCAGATCGTCCATGTCGTCCGGGGTGGGCGGGCCGAAGCGGGGCTGGATGCGCTGCTTGAAGTCCGCGTTGTGCAGCAGCCCGAACTCGCGGTTGTTGATCAGCTCGTGTTCCTGACGTTCCCGCAACGCCTCGACGGTGAGCCTGAGTTGCTCCTCGCTCTGGTTCATCGGACCGTTGTAGAGGTCGGCGACCCGCGTGTGGATGCGCAGCACGGTCTGTGCGACGGAGAGCTCGTACTCACGGGGCTTCGGCTCGTAGTCGACATAGGTGCCCGGCAGTTCGGCCTCGCCGACGTGACCGGCCGACACGGCGATCTCCGCCTCGCCGTGCTTGTTCTGCCGCTGCCGCGCGCGGGAGCTGAACCGGGCGACGTGGGCCCGGAGTTCGGGTGCGCGCTCCAGGACGGCGCCGAAGTCGGTGCGGGAGAGGGTGAGGACGGCGCCGGAGGTCTCGGCGGTGACCGTGCAGTCGTGACGGGCGTCGGCGTCCGACAGGGCTTTCTCGCCGAAGTGGTCGCCGTCCGCGAGCACCGCGAGGGTGTTCTCTGCGCCGTACGGGCCCTCGGAGGTCTGGACGAGCCGGCCATGGGCGATCAGGTGGATCCGGTCTGCGGGGCTGCCGCGCTCGACGAGGACCTCGCCCGCAGTGAAATCGCGCTGCGTGCAGCGGTCCGCGAGGGCGCAGAGGACGTCCTCGTCCTCGAATCCGCGCAGAAGGGCCAGTTCACCGAGCTCTCGTGGGATCACCCGGACCGTGGCGCCCTCCTGGACGAACTCGATGTGCCCGTCGCCGAGGGTGTGGCGCAACCGCCGGTTGACCCGGTAGGCGCCGCCCTTGGCCTCGACCCAGGGCAGCATCCGCAGGAGCCAGCGAGAGGTGATCTCCTGCATCTGCGGGGCGGACTTGGTGGTGGTGGCGAGGTTGCGGGCAGCGGAGGTGCTCAGGGACTGCTGGGCCGCGACGGGTGGGGTGTGGGTATCCGGGACGCTGTCGACGGACATTTCGGGGGCGTTCTCCTTGCGCGCAGGCCGTCCGGCGCACAGGCGTGCGCCGGACGGGAGACAGGGAGGGGTGGGCAACGAGCGGGAGGGATCACGGGCATCCGTCCACCTGCAGAAAGCTAGCCGCTGGAACGGCCGCATCCACCGGGGAGACGGGATGCTTACCTCGAAGCGGTGACAATCAGTTGATTGCGGTTTATCGCCCCGGAGATCGTCTTTGTTGCCCCACACGCCACGGGTCTGCTCGCGGCCCGCCAGCGCAGGGCTGAGACGCCGGCGAGGAAGACGTCGACTCCGACGAGGAACTGTTCGCGGTCTTCGTGCTCGCCGAGTTGGATCGCCGCCGCGTGCACGAACGGATACCGGCCGGGATCGACCTGCGCCCACTGTGCGGCGGCGTTCTCCAGGAACGCCTCCCGGCCCTGGTCGCCGCGTTCGCGCAGCCGCGCGTTCGAAGGCGTTCTGCGCGGCGACGCCGAGGACGTGGTTCACAAGCGCGCCGGCCGCGTCGAAGCGCACCCGTTCCGGGACTTCGAGGGCGTTCAGCAGCCGGCCGATGCTCTCGTAGAAGTCCAGGAGTGCGGGCCGCCACGGCCGGCGGGAGAGTTCCGCCCCGATCCAGGGGTGGGCGTCGATCGCGTCCAACAGGCCGAGGGCGAGGCGGCGCAGAGCACACGCCCGAGGAGTCGGGCTGCGTCTAGTCCGGGACTGGCCGCTCACCCACTGGCGCAGGCTCGGCCCGCCCGCTTCACAGACCGACGGGACCGTGGTCCCGCACCGCGAACTGGCCGGTCTGGAAAGCGGCTTGTCGAACGCCTCGGTCGCGGAGGTGGACGGGTTCCGCATGGCGTCCGCGCTGACGTGCCGGTGCTCTCGCCGACCACGGTGATCGGCTTCTTCCCGATCATCGACCACATCGGTCAAGCGCTACGGGGAACTGCGCCCGATGCGCGCCCAGCACGTGCGCGCAGGGCTGATCAACCCGCTGAAGGTCGAGTACGTGCCTTGTCGGAGCTCAAGGTGAACGGGTGCAGCGGAAAGATCGTCCGGCTGATCGACGAGCGTCTGGACCGAGCCCGGCGGTCCGACCCGGCGGTCCGGGAGACGGCCTTTGCGAACCGGGCTGTCCTGAAACAGCGGTAGCACGACGGCCCGTGGCCGCGGTCCCGGGACCCGCTCCGGCGACCTGCCGGGGGCGCTGAGCCGGGGCCCCGGGGCCGTGACGCCGCGGAGCGGGGTGCTTTCGGGTGAAGCGTGGCGAAGTATCGATTCGGCGAATGAGTGTGCAGAGCATGGAGGATTGGTGTGCACGGCGTGGTTGAATCGTGTACAACTAGTCACCTGGCTTGATCCGGTCGTTCGGCATCTCCAGGCCTGCCCGTTCGCCGGGACGGCGGGGCTCCGAACCACCCGCGCCCGGTGGCGCGCGGACGCGCGCGCTGAACCGCTTCGGCTCAGCCGTCGGCCCTCACCCACCCCGAAGGACACGTCGATGACCGCCACCGTCTCCAATTTCTACTACGGGGCCGCGACGCCGATCGCGGCCTACCTGATGGCCTGCCTCGGTGCGGCGCTCGGACTGCGCTGCACGACACGCTCCCTGCGGCGCCCGCACCACAGAGCCAGATGGCTGGCCCTCGGGGCCGTGTCCATCGGCTGCGGCATCTGGACCATGCACTTCATCGCCATGATCGGTTTCAACGTCCAGGGCGCACTGGTCGAGTACGACTCGACGAAGACCGTGCTCAGCCTCGCCGTCGCCATCGTCGTCGTCGCCATCGGCGTCTTCCTCGTCGGCTACCGCGGCGGCTCGGCCGTGAACCTCGCCGTCGCGGGCACGATCACCGGGCTCGGGGTCGCGGCCATGCACTACCTCGGCATGGGCGCCATCCACACCAACGGCGGCCTGCAGTACGACATGCCGACGGTGGCGCTGTCCGTGGCCATCGCCGTCGCGGCCGCAACGGCGGCACTGTGGGCGGCGGTCTCCATCCGCGGCCTGTGGTCGAGCCTGGGAGCGAGCCTCGTCATGGGGGTGGCCGTGACCGGCATGCACTACACCGGCATGGCTGCGGTCTCCGTGCATCTCACCGGCGGTTCAGCAGTCTCGCAGTCCTCCACCGGTCTGCTCTCGTTCCTCCTGCTGATGCTGGCCGGACCGCTCGTGGTGCTCCTGGTCGCCGCCGTCATCGTCATGTTCGACCCCGACATGATGCTCGGCGACGACGAGCCGGCGGCCCTGCCGGCGCACCGCGCCGGGACCGACGTTCCGACACGCTGGGAGGCCGGGTCCTCGCAGCCCTACAACCCCTGGTGACGGGCCCGCGACGGCACAGCCGCCCGGCGCCTTCGGGCGGCCCGGGCGCACTCCACGACACGCTCCGAGCCGCGAAAGTCCCTACCGTGCGGGGTCGCTGCCGCCGAGGGTGTCCGTCAGCGCGGCGGCGGCAGCGGCGAGGTCCGTGCGGATCGCCCGCGCGTGCGGAAGCAGATCCCGCTCCCTGCCGACGACCGACACGGCGGCCCTGATGCGCCCGTCGGGGTCGCGCACCGGGACCGCGTACTCGGTGACCCCGTGTTCGAACTCCCCGTGTGCGGCGACGACACCGCGCAGACGGTCGTGGTCGTTGGCCGCGACGAGTTCTGCGGCGGTGCGCGCCGCGTTGGGGCCGCCGACACCGATCAGCTCGTAGTCGTCGAGCAGGGCCGCGATCTCCTCGGCGGTGTGGTCGAGGAGGAGCGCGCGGCCGGCGCCGGTGCACCAGCACGGGGTGACGAGACCGGCCCGGCCCTGCCACTCCTGGGCGAAGCCCGCGGCGGACTCGGCCCGCAGCAGCCGGACCTGGACGCCGTCGCGGACGGAGAGCCGCGCGCCGGCCCCGTGTGCCACGGCCATGTGGCGCAGCAGCGGACGGCTGCGGCGCGGCAGGCCCGGATGCAGGGACGCGGCCGTGGCGAAGAAGGCGTCGCCGGCGCGCAGGGTCGAGTCGTCGAGGCGTTCGAGGAAGCCCTTGTCGCACAGGTCCTGGACGGTGCGCGAGGCCTTGCTGCGCTCGATGCCGACCTCGCCCGCGAGCCTGCTGACGTTGAAGCCGGCCCGGCCGGAGGCCTCGCGGTCCAGCACGGCGTTGACCACGCGCAGGGCCATACGCAGCGAGGAGGCCGCTCCCGGGCCCGTCTGTCCGGGGGCGGGGCCGTTCGTCGTCACGACGGCACTATATGCGAGACGGTGATCAGCGGGCCGGGGCGGCGGGCCGGAGCCGACGGAGTCCGCACCGGGCCCCCGCCGCAGGACGAACGGCACAGGCCGGTGCGCTTCGGCAGTCCTTCCGGGCGTTTCGGCATGGCCGTGCTGACGTGCCGGGGCGTGACGCTGTGGGGGCCGCGCCGCCAGGGGGCGGCGTCTCACGGAAGGAGGAGGTCCGGATGACCCGATACGACCTCGCACTCATCGGATTCGGCGGTGTGAACCGTGCGCTCGCCGAGCTGATCGTCGAACGCGCAGACACCCTCGAGGCCGAACTGGGCTTCGCGCTGCGGGTGGTGGCCATCACCGACCTGCGGGCCGGATCGCTCGTGCGCACGGACGGCGCGGGGATAGACCTGGCGCCGCTGCTCGCGGTGGCCCCCGGTGAGCTCGACTTCTCGATGCTGGCGGGCGGCAGCCCGGACCCCCGCAACGAATGGGTCATCCGCGAGGCGCCCGCCGACATCGTGGCCGAAGCCACCTTCACCAACCCTGCGGACGGCGAGCCCGCGCTCTCCCACGTGCGGTGGGCCCTCGAGGCCGGCAAACACGTGTGCACCACCAACAAGGGGCCGGTCGCCCTGCACCGAGGCGCCCTGAAGGAGCTCGCGCGACGGCACGGCGTGCGCTTCGAGTTCGAGGGAACCGTGATGTCGGGGACGCCGGTGCTGCGCACCGCGCGCCGCATGTTCGGCGGGCTGACCGTGAACGGTTTCGAGGGTGTCATGAACGGCACCTCCAACTACGTCCTCGGCCGGGTCGAGTCCGGCCTGTCCTTCGCGGACGCCGTCGCCGAGGCCCAGGCCCTCGGATACGCGGAGGCCGACCCGACGGCCGACATCGAGGGCCACGACGTCCAGCTCAAGGTCATGATCCTCGCGGGCGAGGTCCTCGGTGCGGACCTCGGACGCGCGGACGTGCCCTGCACCGGGCTGTCCGCCCTCACCGAGGCCGACGTGCGCCGCGCCGCGGCCGAGGGCCTGCGCTGGAAGCTGGTCGGCTCCGCGTCCCGGCGTCCGGACGGCGCCGTCGAGGCCCGGGTCGCGCCGGTCGCCCTGCCCACCGAGCACGCGCTCGCCGGTGTCTCCGGGCCCGTCAACGCCGTCGCCTTCCACACCGACCTGCTGGGCACGGTCACGGTCGCCGGGCCCGGCGCCGGACGCGTCGAGACGGCCTACGCCCTGCTGTCGGACGTCATCGCCGTCCACGAGCGCACCACCGCGCCCGCGTCCGTCGCGACCCTCCTGGAGGCCGGCCGTGCCTGACACCGTCCTGAACACCGCCACCCTGACGGCCACCGCCCCGGACACCGCGTCCGACAGCGGTGGGGACGCCGGTCTGAGGGGCCACGACCAGGCCGGCGACGGCATGGCCGTCGTGCGCAGCCCCTACGGCGCCGAGGCCATCGGTTCGGTGTGTCTCACCCCGGCCGCCTCGGTGGACGACGTCATGCGGAGGGCCCGTGAAGGGCGCACGAAAGCGCGCCGCCTCTCCCGCGCCGCTCGCGCGGCCGTGCTCGACGGCGCGGCCCGGCTGGTCGAGGAGCGCGCCGAATCGTTCGCCCGGCTGATCGTCGCCGAGGCGGGCAAGACCCTGGTCCAGGCCCGCAAGGAGACCTCCCGGGCCGTCAACACCCTGCGTCTGTCGGCCGCCGAGGCGCGCCGCAACGCGGGAGAGGTGGTGCCGTTCGACGCGTACGCGGGATCGGAGGGGCGGCTGGGCTGGTTCACGCGCGAGCCGCTGGGCGTCATCGCGGCCGTCACGCCGTACAACGACCCGCTCAACCTGGTCGCCCACAAACTCGGGCCCGCGATCGCCGGCGGCAACGCCGTCGTGTTGAAACCCTCCCTGCTCACCCCGCTGTCCGCGCTGCGCCTCGTCGACACGCTGGTGGAGGCCGGGTTGCCCGAGGACGTGGTGACGGTGGTCAACGGCGACGCCGACCTGGGGGCCGCCGTGGTGTCCGCGCCGGACGTGCGCATGGTGTCCTTCACCGGCGGCTTCCGCGCGGGTGAGGCGGTCGCCCGCTCTGCGGGACTGAAGAAGCTCGCCATGGACCTGGGCGGCAACGCCCCGGTCGTCGTCCTGGCCGACGCGGACCTGGAAGCGGCGGTCGAGGCCTGCGTGTCGGGCGCGTTCTGGGCGGCCGGGCAGAACTGCATCGGCGCCCAGCGGATCCTCGTCGAACGCGACGTGTACCCGGCGTTCCGGGACGCCTTCGTCGAACGGACCCTGCGGCTGCGCACCGGCGACCCGATGGACGCACGCACCGACGTCGGCCCCATGATCAGCGAAGGGGCGGCGGCCGCCGCCGAGAACAAGGTCACGGCGGCGATCGAGCAGGGCGCGCGGCTGCTGTGCGGGCACGAACGGCAGGGAGGCCTGTACGCCCCCACCGTGCTCGAGGACGTGCCGGGGACCTCGGACCTGTGGCGTGAGGAGGCGTTCGCGCCGGTCGTCGTCCTCCAGGCGGCGGACTCCTTCGAGGAGGCCGTGGAGCTGGCCAACGAAATCGACTTCAGTCTGCACGCGGGCGTCTTCACCGGTTCACTGGACCGGGCGATGGACGCGGCGCGACTGCTGGAGGCAGGCGGCGTCATGATCAACGACTCCTCCGACTACCGCTTCGACGCCATGCCCTTCGGCGGCTTCAAGTACGGGAGCATGGGCCGCGAAGGCGTGCGATTCGCCTACGAGGAGATGACCCAGCCCAAGGTCGTCTGCCTCAACAGGGAGCCGGCGTGAGTGACTCCGCCGCCGCGTCCGCCGCCCGCTCCCCGGCGCCGTCCGGTCCGCGGACGCGCGTCGAGACCGACGCTCTGGGGGAGATCGAGGTGCCCGCGCAGGCGTACTGGGGCGCGCACACCGCGCGCGCCCTGGACAACTTCCGCGTCAGCGGTGTCCCGGTCTGCGTCCACCCCCATCTCGTACGGGCGCTCGCCCAGGTCAAGCACGCCGCGGCCCTGGCGAACGGCGAGATCGGAGCCCTCGAGCCGCACAAGGTGCGGGCGATCGCGGCGGCCTGCCGGGCCGTCGCGGAGGGCCGTCATCATGAGCAGTTCTGCGTGGACGTCATCCAGGGCGGCGCCGGCACCAGCACCAACATGAACGCCAACGAGGTGATAGCGAACCTCGCGCTGGAACATCTGGGACACGCGCGCGGGCGCTACGAGCACCTCGACCCGCTCGACGACGTCAACCGCTGCCAGTCCACCAACGACACCTACCCCACGGCGCTGCGGATCGCGGTCAGCGCCGCACTGAGCGAACTGAACGCCGAACTGACGCTGCTCGCAGCGGAGTTCACGGCCAAAGGCGCTGAATTCGCCACCGTGGTCAAGGTCGGCCGCACACAGTTGCAGGACGCCGTGCCGATGACGCTGGGCCGCGAGTTCGGCGCGTTCGGCGTGACGCTGGCGGAGGACGTCGACCGGATCCGCGAGACGCAGCCGCTGCTGGCCGAGACCAACCTCGGCGCCACGGCGATCGGCACCGGCATCGCCGCCCAACCGGGCTACGCCGCCGCGGCCGTGCGCCACCTTCGCGCGCTGACCGGGCTCGACATCACGCCGGCCCGGGACCTCGTGGAGGCCACGTCGGACACGGGTGTGTTCCTGCTGGTGTCGGGGGTGCTGAAGCGGACGGCGGTCAAGCTGTCCAAGGTGTGCAGCGACCTTCGGCTGCTGACCAGCGGACCGCGCGCGGGCCTCGCGGAGATCTCCCTGCCGCCGCGGCAGGCCGGCTCGCCCGTCATGCCGGGCAAGGTGAATCCGGTGATCCCCGAAATGGTCAACCAGATCGCGTTCGCGACCGTCGGCGCGGACGTGGCCGTCACCATGGCCGCCGACAACGGTCAGCTGCAGCTCAACGCGTTCGAACCGCTGATCGGCCATCTGCTGCTGCAGCACATCGGCTGGCTGACGCACGGCTGCTCGGCGCTGCGCACCCTCTGCGTGGCGGGCATCACCGCCGACCGGGAGCGACTCGCGCGCGGGGCCGCCGGCGCGGTCGGCGCGGTGACGGCGCTCGCCGCACGCATCGGACACGAGGCCGCCACGGAGGTGGCCCGGGACGCCGCGCGCACCGGGGCCGACGTGGTGGACGTCGTCGTACGACGCGGGCTGCTGGACCGCGAGAGCGCGCTGCGTCTCATCGCCGCGGCCGGCTGACGACGCGGGACAGCGCCAGCGCCGTCACCGTGTCCCGTACACCGGGCATCTGGGCCATCTGCTCCCAGATGCCCTGTACGCGTTCCAGGGAGTCCGCCTCCACACTGACCAGCAGGTCGAACTGGCCGCTGAGGACGTCGCAGGAGACCACCTCGGGGATGCGCTTGAGGGCGGCGAGGACGTCGGCCCCGCGCATCCGGTCCTCCCGGTAGACCAGGACGTGCGCGGCCACCGTCTCGCGGTCCTGGCCGTACGACGGACGCACGATCGTGTAACCGCCGATGTGCCCCTGCCGCTCGAGCCGTTCGACGCGCTGGCGCACGGCGTTGCGTGACAGCCGTACGCGCTGGCCCAGTTCGGCGTGGGAGATCCGGGCGTTGCGGGTGAGCTCGGTGATGATCCGCTCGTCGATGGCGTCCATGGCGCTGTGTGTCTCCTGACTGGCGAAGGCTCCGGTGGCCGGGGGGCCACCGGAGCCTTCGTGCCGGTTCGCGACGCCGTCCGTCGTCGTGGCGTCGTCCGTCCTCGTGGCGTGGGTCGGTTCTCGTGGGTCGGTTCGTGCGGGGCGGTTCGTGCGGGTCAGTTCTCGTGGTGGAGGGCGAAGACGCGGGCGGGGAAGCCGGAGCCGCCCTGCGGTTTGGGCCAGGTGGCGACGATCAGCGCGCCCGCCTCCGGCACCTTGTCCAGGTCGGCCATGAGCTCGATCTGCCAGCGGTCGCGTCGCAGGACGTAGTCCTCGAGGCTGAAGTCGCCCGCCGAGGTGGCCAGTCCGGGGTCGGTGTCGGTCTGCTCGTGCCCGATCGCGGTGACGCCGGCCTCCTCGAAGAGGTGGTGGAGCACCTCGGCCGACCAGCCCGGGCAGTGGCTCACGCCCGCCTCGTCCTTGTTGGCCATGGCGGCCGGGTCCGGCCAGCGGCGGCCCCAGCCGGTGCGCAGTGCGACGAACGCGCCCCGGGGGATCCGGCCGTGGCGGGCCTCCCAGGCCGCGACGTCGTCCAGGGTCGGCACCGCGTCCGGGTCCTTGGCGACGCGGTCGGTGATGTCGAGGACGACGAGCGGCAGGATCATCTCGTCGACGGGTATCTCGTCCAGGGTCCGGGCGCCGGCCACGAAGTGGACGGGCGGGTCGACGTGGGTGCCCCACTGCCCGACGATCGTGTACAGGTGCACGTTGAAGCCGTCGCCGCGGGACATGTCGAAGGGCATCTCGCGCTTCTCGTCCGGGAAGGCGGGGAAGTGCGGCTGACCGGGATGGAAGGCGTGGGTGAGGTCGGTGCGGACCGTCCTGCCGATGAGTTCCCGGTGCAGGGCCCACAGCGGGGGCTCGGTGACGGTCGCGGGGGTGGCCGTGACGGCTGTTTCCGGTGTCATGCGTGTTCGTCCTCCAGCTCGGCGCCGTACCCGGCGTTCTTGTCCAGCAGGTCTATCCAGTCGAGGAGTTCGGCGGGCCGGGCGACGGAGGCGACCGCGTGGGCCGACTCCGCGGGCCCGCCGTACCCCCACCGCACATGGACGGCGGGGATGCCCTCGGCGGCGGCGCTCTCGACGTCGTAGGCACGGTCGCCCACCATGAGCGGCCGGCTGACGTCGGCGCCCGCCGCCCGCAGGCGGGCCACGCACGTGCGGATCACCTCCCGCTTCGTCGTGCGGCCTGCCTCCTCGCGCACACCGCACACGGCGAGCAGCCGGGACCCGAGACCGAAGCGGTGGGTCATCAGCTCCGCCTGGTCCTGCACCTTCGAGGTCGCGACGCCCATCGGCAGACCGCGTGCGACCAGGGCGTCGAGGAGTTCGGGGACACCGTCGTACAGCGCGGCGGCCGACGTGCCGTCACGGGCGTACGCGGCGCGGTAGGCCGTGAGGGCGGCCCGTGCGGCGGGCTCGTCGAGCCCGACCACGCGGCGGAAGGTGTCGTGCATCGGCGGGCCGACGAAGGAGCGCAGGGTGGCCGCGTCGGGGACCGGGGCCCCGACGGAGCGCAGGGCCTCCGCGGCGCTGGCGGTCACGCCGGGAGCGGAGTCCACCAGGGTGCCGTCCAGGTCGAGCAGGACGCAGGTCGGCGCCCTCATGCCGCCGCCCCCGCGGTGCGGCGGCGGCCGTGCCGCAGCCAGTGGTAGAGGTAGCAGCCTGCGACGAACGGAACACCGAAGTACAGGGCCGTCGCCTGCGCGGGATCGAGCGCGATGCCGACGAGCGAGGCGAGGCACAGGACGAAGGCGAGGACCGGCACGACCGGGTAGAAGGGAGTCCGGTAGGGCAGGGTGCCCGGGTTCCCGCCCGCGCGGACGAAGGCCCGCCGGTGGAAGAACTGCGAGGCGGCGATGGACATCCAGACCCCGACCGCGGCGAATCCGGCGATCGACACCAGCACCAGATAGACCGTCTCGGGCGCCGCGACGCTGCTCACCAGGGAGGCGAGGCCGCCGAGCATGCTCAGCGCCAGCGCGGTGAGGGGGATGCCACGGCGGCTGAGCCGGCGCAGCGCCTGCGGCGCCTGCTTCTCCTCAGCGAGCGAGAAGAGCATGCGGGCGCAGGAGTACAGGCCGCTGTTGCCGGCCGACAGCAGCGCCGTGATGATCACGAAGTTCATGACGTCGGCCGCGTAGGGGAAGCCGATGGCGGAGAAGACGGTGACGAACGGACTCTCGTCCAGGCCCACTTGGTCGTACGGGATGGTCGCGGCGATCACCGTGATCGCGCCGACGAAGAAGACCAGCAGGCGGACGACGGTGACGCGCAGGGCCTTGGGCACGGCCTCGGCGGGGTTCTCCGTCTCGCCCGCTGCGACGCCGATCAGTTCGGACCCCGAGAAGGCGTAGAACGCGGCCAGCACGGTGACCAGGACCCCCGAGAAGCCGTTCGGGAAGAGGCCGTCGGGGGTGTGGAAGTTCTCCAGCAGCAGGGGATGGGCGCCGCCCTGTGCGAGCGGGTGGAAACCGGCCAGCGCGGCGCCGCCGAACACGATGAGGGCGACCACGGCGATCACCTTGACCAGCGAGAACCAGTACTCGGTCTCGCCGAAGACGCGCGCCGAGAACGCGTTCACCCCGAAGACGACGGCGGCGAAGACCACACACCAGACCCAGACGCTGACGCCGGGGAACCAGCGCTGCATCAGCAGCCCGCACGCCGTGAACTCGGAGCCGAGCGCGACGGCCCAGGTCAGCCAGTAGAGCCAGGCGGTGGCGAACCCGGTGGCGGGGCCGATCGACCGGCTCACATAGACGTGGAAGGCGCCCGAGACGGGATAGGCGACGGCGAGTTCGCCGAGGCAGGCCATCACCAGCCAGACGACGAACGCGCCGACGAGGTAGGCCAGGACCGCGCCGAGCGGACCGGCCTGGGAGACGGTGAAGCCGGAGCTGAGGAAGAGCCCGGAACCGATGACGCCACCCATCGCGATCATGACGAGATGGCGGGAACGCATGGTGCGGCGCAGGCCGTCGCCGGGCGGCCGGGGAGCGTTGTCTGCGGCGGCCGGAGCGTTGTCCGGTGCTGCTGAGACGGACATGGCGGTCTCCTCTGCGGAGCGGAGCGGGGAGAGGGGGACGGGCGTGGGGGGCGATCGGCACGGCATGGCTGCGGGGTGAGGCCACTTTCGGGGACTGCCGGCGCGCGTCGGGGTGGTCGCGGGCCGAGGGGGAGCGGGCGCCTCGTGCGGGCGACGGGCTCACGGGAACGGGGCCAGGCGGTCAGGCCCGGGAGACGAGGTCCAGCGGGGCGGAGAGCTCGATCACCGGGACCTCCCAGGGGTGGGCGTCGGTGAGGCGGGCGAGGATCCGCGCGAGGGCGTCGTCGTCCACCTCCGCGTCGACGTAGGTCGTCACGGCGAGCGTCGAGGACAGGAACCGCCCGCCGATCGAGCCGAGTGCGGGGCGGGCGCCGGGCCGGACGGTGAATCCCTCGGCGCCGAGGGAGACCTCGAAGACGTCGCCGTAGACGCCGAAGTCCCCGAGCTCGGGGGAGGTCTCCACGACGCGCAGGAGAGAGGCGAAGGAGTCGTCGGCCCGCAGCGCGTCGAGGTCGCCCTTCGCGCAGGCGCTCAGGGTGGCGCTCGCGACCGGCCAGAACACCTTGATCGTCCGGACCCTCCGGCGCCGGACGGACGCGTGGGCGTCCGTCCGGTCCTGTGCGGTCGGTTCCGGCGTGATCGTCGTCGTGGCCATGCGCGTCTCATTCCTTCGGCATCCGGCGGCGGGTGATGAGAGGATGCTAGGCGCGCATTAAATGCACGGCAAGATGCAAATGCTGCACAGCTTGCCCTGGCGGTCGTCGAACGCGCGCTGCGACCGAGTGCGGACGCCGGCGGGTACCGATGCCGGGGGCCCGTGCATGGGGGAGCGCATGGAGCGAGCGAAGGGGTGGCGCCGCGGGTGAAAGAGGCGGTGCTGGGACGGTTGCGCCCGCCTGCCCCTGGGGCGCGTCGGGCCGCGCGTCAGTGGCGGCGACTCGAGCTGCGGCTGAGCGGGATCAGTGGGCTCACCTGGAGTTCACCGACGAGGGCGCCCGGTGGGCCGCCGGCCGAGGAGTGCACCTGCTCGACGGCGATCGCCTGGAGCAGCGGGCGACGGAAGGGTGTCCGTGCGACCGGGTGACCCTCTGGAGGTCCTCGCCCGCCTCGCATGACGTGGCCGAGGAGTGGGCCGACATGGCTCCCGTTGTCCTGGTTCAGTGACGCAGGTCACGTCGTATGGTGTCACGTGTCCGCCCGCCCGCGGTGTCTTGAGGGCATGAGCGAACACAGCAACCCCAGCAAGGTCGTGGTCGTCGGCGGTGGGTACGCCGGGACGCTCGCGGCCAACCGCCTGCGGGTACGTCCCGACGTCGATATCACCTTGGTCAATCCGCGCCCTGCGTTCGTCGAACGCATCCGGCTGCACCAGTTCGCGGCCGGCACCGGCGAGGTCACGATCGACTACGGCACGCTGCTCGGCGAGGGCATCGGGCTGGTTGTCGACAGCGCCACGTGCATCGACACCGCCGCCCGCACGGTACGGCTGGCATCCGGACGCGAACTGGCCTATGACTACGTGATCTACGCGGTCGGCAGCACCGGAGCGGCACCTGCATCGGTGCCCGGCACAGCCGAATTCGCCTACCAGGTCGCCGAGTTGGAGTCCGCGCAGCGGCTGCGCACCAGACTGGCAGAGTTGCCCCTCGATGTGCCGGTCACCGTGGTGGGCGGCGGGTTGACGGGCATCGAGACGGCAGCCGAGCTGGCCGAGCGAGGACGCAGGGTCACGCTGGTGTGCGGGCGCACTCTGGCGCCGGCGTTCAGCACACCTGGTCGCCGGTACATCGCCACATGGCTGTCCCGGCACGGTGTTGCCGTACTCGAGGCCGTCGAGGTGAGCGAGGTCCGGCAGGACGCGGTGGTCCTTGCCGACGGAGGGGTGCGCCCCAGCGCCCTGACGATCTGGACGGCGGGTTTCGGAGTGCCGGAGCTGGCGGCGGCGAGCGGGCTGCGCACCGACGCGCTCGGCCGGCTGCTCACCGACGAGACGCTGACCAGTGTCGACTGCGACCGCATCGTCGCGGCCGGCGACGCCGTCGCACCCTCGGGGCAACCCCTGCGGATGAGCGGCTACGCCGCCGGGCCGCTCGGGGCGCAGGCCGCCGACACCGTGCTGAGCCGTATCGCCGGAACCGAACCCGCCGTGATCGATCTGGCCTTCACCGGGGCGTGCGTCAGTCTCGGCCGGCGTGCCGGCATCCGACAGCTCGCCCGTAAGGACGACACCGCGGTGAACTTCTACATCGGCGGCCGCGCAGGAGCGGCGATCAAAGAGGTGACCTGCAGGTTCGTGGTCGCGAAACGGATCCGTCGCGAGGCGGCCGAACCGGGTTCCATGCGCTGGCCGAAGGGCGGTCCGCGTCCCGCAGCAGGGGCGGACTCCGCCGCGCGGGAGGCCACCTCTCCGTGAGTGCCGACGAACATGCGGAGCGGTTCACCCTGTTGCGGCCGCTGCTGTTCACGATCGTCTACGAGATCCTCGGCTCGGCGACCGACTCCGACGACGTGCTGCAGAACAGCTACCTCCGGTGGGCCGAAGTGGACCTCGCGACGGTACGGGACACCAAGTCGTATCTGGCGCAAATGGTGACCCGGCAGGCGCTCAACGCCCTGCGGGCGAGCGCACGGCGCCGCGAGGACTACATCGGCCCGTGGCTGCCCGAGCCGCTGCTGCTCGACGAGAACGACGCCTCGGCGGACGTGCTGCTCGCCGAGTCGGTGTCGATGGCGATGCTCGTGCTGCTCGAAACGCTCACCCCCGATGAGCGTGCGGTGTTCGTGCTGCGCGAGGTGTTCGGCTTCGAGTTCCGCGACGTCGCCACAGCGATGGGCAAGTCCGTGGCGACGGTGCGTCAGGTGGCGCACCGTGCCCGTGGGCACGTACGGGCTCGGCGCAAGCGCTTCGAGCCCGTCGACGCCGTCACCACCTCGCGGATCACCGACCAGTTCCTGACCGCGGCGACCACCGGCGACCTGGACGGGCTGCTGTCGCTGCTCGCGTCGGACGTCACCTGGACCGCCGACAGCGGCGGCAAGGCCACCGCAGCGCGCCGACCGGTGGTGGGCGCGGAGAGGGTGGCCGCGGTCCTCATGACCCTGTTCCGCCTGGAGCGGCTGGCGGACCTGCGGATCGAGAGGGTCAACTGCAACAACACGCCCGCCCTCGTTCTCAGCGGCGAGCGCCTGGAAGCCGTCTTCCTGATCGAGATCGCCCACGGGAAGATCACCAACTTCTACGCCATCCGCAACCCGGACAAACTTCTCGCGATGGCGATCCCACGGCGGATCAGCCGGTAGGGCTGCCGTCGCGTCCACACCTGGGTGCGGCGCGGCCTGAGACCGTCGGCAGCAAGGGCTCGCGGCGGACTCGGCGACCGCTCGTCACAGGGGCCGGAGCCCCCACCGGTGCGCCGGCGCCGGCCGTCACGCCCGGGACGCCGCGGGGCGGCTGACCGGTCCCCGCGGGCACCGCGCCGGCGCGTACCGCTCTCCACCCGGTTCTGGTCGCCCGGGCGGAGACGGGCGGCTCAGCGTTGCGGCAGTGCGTGCTCGGCCCAGATGACCTTGCCGCGGGGGGTGTAGCGGGTGCCCCAGCGCTCGGTGAGCTGCGACACCAGGAACAGGCCCCGGCCGCCCTCGTCGGTCGTCGCGGCGTGGCGCAGGTGGGGTGAGGTGCTGCTGCCGTCGGTGACCTCGCAGGTCAGCGTGCGGTCGTGGATCAGCCTCACGTGTATGGGCCCGCTGCCGTAGCGGACGGCGTTGGTGACGAGCTCGCTGAGCACCAGTTCCATGCTGAAGGCCAGCTCGGACAGCCCCCATGCGTCGAGCTGGTCGTTCGCCGCGGCGCGCACCCCGGCGACGGCGGCAGGGTCGGGCGGCACGTCCCAGCCGGCGATGCGATCCGGTGGCAGCGTGTGGGTGCGGGCGATGAGCAGGGCCACGTCGTCGGTGGGATGGTCGGGCAGCACCGATTCCAGAACGGCCCGGCAGCTCTCCTCCGGCGCGCGCTGCGGGTGGCCCGCGAGGGCCTTGCGCAGGATCTCCATCCCTTCGTCGAGGTCGCGGGTGCGGTTCTCGATGAGCCCGTCGGTGTAGAAGACGAGCTGGGAGCCTTCCGCGATGTCCATCTCGACGGCCTGGAAGGGCATGCCGCCCAGACCCAGCGGCGGACCCGGCGGCAGGTCGGGGAAGACCACGTCTCCGTCGGGGTCGGCCAGGGCGGGAGCCAGGTGCCCGGCGCGGGCCATGGTGCAGCGGAGCGTCGTGGGGTCGTAGATCGCGTACAGGCAGGTGGCGCCCACGACGGCAGCGGGCTCGTCCGTGCACGCCTCGTCCTGGTCGATGCGACCGACCACGTCGTCCAGGTGACTCAGCAGTTCGTCGGGCGGCAGATCGAGCGTGGAGAAGTTGTGCACCGCGGTCCGCAGCCGTCCCATGGTCGCGGCGGCGTGCAGGCCGTGGCCGACCACGTCACCGACGACCAGCGCCACGCGGCTGCCGGGCAGGGCTATCACGTCGAACCAGTCCCCGCCCACCCCCGACCTCGCCGGGAGGTAGCGGTAGCCGACGTCGACCGCGCTCTGCGCGGGGAGGCCCTGCGGCAGCAGGCTGCGCTGGAGGGTCACCGCCAGGGCGTGCTCGCGCGTGTACCGGCGGGCGTTGTCGATGCTGACCGCGGCGCGAGCCACCAGCTCGTCGGCGAGCGAAAGCTCCTCCTGGTCGAACGGGGGGTGCTCCTCGGAGCGCCAGAAGTTGACCATGCCGAGGACGACGCCGCGGGCCTGGATCGGAGTCGCTATGAGCGAATGTATGCCGTAGTCCACTATCTGTTCGGTGCGTTCCGGGTCCTGCAGGTGCCAGCCCGTCGCGGTGGACAGGTCGGCCACCAGCTCCGAGCGGCCGGTTCCGAAGCCGCGTGCCTGGGGCGTGGAGGGGAGGAAGTCGATCAGCCGGTCCTTCTCGTAGAGCGGCTGGTCCTCCCGGATGCCGCACACGGCGACACGTCGCATCCCCTTCGCCGTGGCGGCCGGCTCCTCGCCGCGCAGCACGGCGTCGGCCAGGTCCACGGTGACGAAGTCGGCGAAGCGGGGCACGGCGATCCGGGCGAGCTCGTCGGCCGTCCGCACGACGTCGAGGGTGGTGCCGATGCCCAGTCC
This sequence comes from Streptomyces sp. NPDC020597, assembly GCF_044335095.1. Classification (NCBI taxonomy): domain Bacteria; kingdom Bacillati; phylum Actinomycetota; class Actinomycetes; order Kitasatosporales; family Streptomycetaceae; genus Streptomyces; species Streptomyces sp. NPDC020597. Next base: position 197,165 of record NZ_JBIRUL010000014.1, read on the forward strand.
GGCGTCGTAGAGCAGCTTCAGCCGCTCACCGGTGATCTCGGCCCTGCCCGACACCGCCTGCAGTTCGGTGGAGTCGCGCAGTGTCACGACCGTGCCCCGGGGGCCGGCGCCGCGGCCCGTGGACCTCTGGTTGACCACCAGCAGCCGCGGTCCGGCCAGGTGCACCTCGTCGCTGGCCTCGCGGCCGGTACTGAGCAACGACAGGATCTCGGGTTCGAGGGACGACAGCTGCGAGACCAGCTGCCCCTCCGCCTCCGGGGGCAGCTCCAGGAGCCGCTCGGCCTCGTCGTTCGCCAGCAGCAGCCGCCCCTCGTCGTTGACGATGAGCACTCCTTCGCGCACCGAGTGCAGCACCGCGTCGTGATGCTCGTACATGCGGGTCATCTCGTTCGGGGCCAGGCTGTGCGTCTGCCGCCGCAGCCGCCTGCTGACCAGCACCGTGGCGGCGGTGGCCGCTGCGAGCGCGATCGCTCCGGCGGTCAGGATGATCGGAATCTGCTGCTCAACCAGCCCGGTGACGTTCTTGACCTTCAGCCCGGCGGAGACGAGGGCCGTCACCTGTCCGCGGGTGTCCCGGATGGGCACGGTGGCCTGGACCTCGTGCCCGAGGGGTCCGTGCACGCTCTCGGTGTAGACCTTTCCCGCCAACGCCGGCCCGATCCGCCCCACGAACCGCTTGCCGATCCGGTCAGGCAGCGGATGGGTGTAGCGGATCCCCTTCGTGTCCATCACCACGATGAAGTCGACGCCGGCGGACTTGCGCCCGGACTCGGTCAGCGGCTGGAGGATCTTCGAGGGGTCGGGGGCTCGCAGTGCGGACAGCACGCCGGGGGAATGGGAGAACGTCTGGGCGACCGCGATGGATCTCCTCTTGGCCTCGGCGCTGGTGTGCCGTTCGGACTGCACGACCAGGGCGAGGACGGCCAGCGCGACGAGCAGCACGACCAGGGTCACCTGCAGGAGGAACATCTGGCCCGCGACGGTCCGCGTGCCCTTCCGTGCCGGCGGCCAAAGCCGCGATAGGTGTCGAAAGCTGGCAAAACGGTCTCCCATTCGGTCTTTCTAGCACTGCTGGACCCGTCCAGTCACGGGTCCGCCCTCGCTCCGCCCGACCGGAAACCGTCCGCATGCGTTCCGTGTCGCACAGTCACCGGTCACGGACGGCGCGAGGGGAGCCGCGCGGGACGAGATCGCCGCGTCGGCACGTGGCGCCCCGTGGCGAGTCGTGCATTCGTGCTGCGACGGATCCTTGACCCCGGGGCGGGATCTCCAGGATGCTGTGTTGCGTTACATGCGATGAGTGCCGCAATGAGAAACATCGACTCACGTCTCGGCCCCGTCGAGGAGGGGTCGTGCCTCGCGGGACCGGCGCGGTCGAGAAGGCCTTCGAGCGCATGCACCAAGGCGACGCACTGCGTTGCGTCGCGCTCCTGTGATGCCTGACGCATGATCCCCTACACCCCGGAGCGACGCCTCAGATGACTCGCAACGCACCTGTCGACGACCCCGGAGACGCCCGCCTGCGCGTCGGCCCCCCGAAGGAGTACGCCGCCGGCATCCCCGCGGTCACCTCCTCGCTCCGGCACGCCGGCGAGCAGATGGGAGCCCGCCGGGGCCTGCTCACCCTCCTGCGGGTCAACCAGAAGGAGGGCTTCGACTGCCCCGGCTGCGCCTGGCCCGAGCCGGAGCACCGCCACGCAGCGGAGTTCTGCGAGAACGGCGCCAAGGCGGTGGCCGAGGAGGCCACGGTGCGCCGGGTCACCCCGGACTTCTTCGCCCGGCACCCCCTGGAGGACCTGCTCCCCGCCAGCGACTACTGGCTCGGCCAGCAGGGCCGCCTCACCCACCCCGTGTACCGTGCGGCCGGCGACGACCGCTACCGGCCGATCTCCTGGGACGACGCGTTCGCCGTGATCGCCCGTGAACTCGCCGCGCTCGACCACCCCGGCCAGGCCGCCTTCTACACCTCCGGCCGGGCGAGCAACGAGGCCGCGTTCCTCTACCAGCTGTTCGTCCGGATGCTCGGCACCAACAACCTGCCGGACTGCTCCAACATGTGCCACGAGTCCAGCGGCTCGGCACTGACGGAGACCATCGGGATCGGCAAGGGAAGCGTCACCCTGGAAGATCTCCACGACGCCGACCTCATCCTCGTGGTCGGCCAGAACCCCGGCACCAACCATCCCCGGATGCTCTCCTCGCTGGAGACCGCCAAGCGCCGGGGCGCCCGGATCATCGCGGTCAACCCGCTCCCCGAGGCGGGGCTGCTGCGCTTCAAGAACCCGCAGCGACCCTCCGGCGTCCTCGGCGGCGGCACCCGTCTGGCCGACCGGTTCCTGCAGATCAGACTGGGCGGGGACCAGGCGCTGTTCCAGGCCTTCAACCGCATGCTGCTGGAGGCCGAGGACGAGGCCCCCGGCACCACTGTGGACACCCCCTTCATCGAGCGGTACACCCACGGCTTCCAGGAGTTCGCCGAGCACGCCCGCAAGGTGTCCTGGGAGGAGATCCTTACGGCGACCGGCCTGCCCGAGGAGGAGATCCGGGGCGCGTTCGACGACGTGCGGGGCGCCGAGAAGATCGTCGTCTGCTGGGCGATGGGCCTCACCCAGCACAAGCACTCGGTCCCCACCATCCGGGACGTCGTCAACTTCCTGCTGCTGCGCGGCAACATCGGCCGCCCCGGCGCCGGCCTCTGCCCGGTGCGCGGCCACTCCAACGTGCAGGGCGACCGCACGATGGGCATCTACGAGAAACCCGGCGACGCGTTCCTGGACGCGCTCGGCGCCGAGTTCGCCTTCACACCCCCGAGGCGCCACGGCCACGACGCGGTCGAGAGCATCCGCGCCATGCGCGACGGCGACGTACGGGTCTTCGTCGCCCTCGGCGGCAACTTCGTCGCCGCCGCCCCCGACACCGACCTCACCGAGCGAGCCCTGCGCAACTGCCGTCTCACCGTGCAGATCTCCACCAAGCTCAACCGCTCGCACGTGATCGCCGGTGAACAGGCGCTCATCCTCCCCTGTCTCGGCCGGACCGAGGCGGACCTGCGGCCCGCCGGGCCCCAGCAGGTCACCGTCGAGGACTCGATGGGCATGGTCCACCTCTCCCGAGGGCGTCTCGCCCCCGCCTCCGAGCACCTGCTGAGCGAGCCCGCGATCATCTGCCGCATGGCACGGGCCGCGCTCGGGGAGGCGGGCTCCCACGTGCCCTGGGAGGAGTTCGAGAGGGACTACGACAGCATTCGCGACCGCATCGCCCGCGTGATCCCCGGGTTCCAGGACTTCAACCTGCGGGTGCGACGGCCGGGCGGTTTCGCGCTGCCGCACCCGCCGCGCGACGAACGCCGGTTCACCACCGCCACGGGGCTGGCCAACTTCACCGCCAACCCGCTGGAGCGCCCCCATGTGCCGCCGGGCCGGCTGCTGCTCCAGACGCTCCGCTCCCACGACCAGTACAACACCACCGTCTACGGCCTGGACGACCGCTACCGCGGCATCCACCAGGGCCGCCGGGTCCTCTTCGTGCACCCCGACGACCTCGCCGACCGGGGCCTGGCCGACGGCGACCTCGTCGACATCGTCAGCGAGTACGACGACGGTGTGGAACGCAGGGCGCCGGCCTTCCGCGTGGTGTCCTATCCGACGCCCCGTGACTGCTGTGCCGCGTACTTCCCCGAGACCAATGTCCTCGTTCCCCTGGACTCCACGGCGGCGATCAGCAACACCCCCACCTCGAAGTCGATCGTCGTCCGCCTGGAACCGGCGCCCGGCGGCCCGCCCACGGGGACTTGAGCCCCGAGGAGGGGACAGCGCGGCTCCTCACCCCGCGGCCCGCCGTCCGTCCCCGTGGCGGTCCACCCCGGCCTTCGCCGTGGCGGGAGTCGCGCTCCCCGCTTCCGCCCCGGGAACTTCCGCCTGCCCTCTCCCGCGGTCGCCGCGAGTCGAGAGGGCAGGCTTGCGTTGTTTCATGTGAGGTGAGTTTTTGATAACGCAACGCCCCGGGAGCCCGAGAGGGGCCTCTGAACTCCTTGACAAGGGTTCTGGGCGACTCCAGACTGATGTTGCGCTTACCGCAAACCGTTTCGTTATACGCACCCGAGGTGTCATGATGATTCCCGCGTGCCGTCTCGCGGATCTCCCGCGAGGCGAGGCCTTCCGGCTCGACGTCGACCCGCCTGTCTCGGTGTTCCACACCGACGACGGCGAACTCTTCGCCATCGACGACACCTGCACCCACCAGGACGCCTCGCTCGCCGACGGCTGGCTGGAGGGCTGCGAGGTGGAATGCCCGCTGCATGCCTCCAAGTTCGACCTGCGCACCGGCGCGGTCGACTCTCCGCCGGCCAAGCTGCCGGTCCGGACGCACGAGGTCGTCGTCGAGAACGACATGATCTACGTCCGGGTCTCCACGGAGGCGCCCAACCTGCCGCCCTGCATCTCCGCCCGGCTCGCCGGGGGTCCCGCGTGAGAACCGTCGCCGTGGTCGGCGCCTCCCTCGCCGGCCTGTCGGCGGCCCGCTCGCTGCGCAAACAGGGCTTCGACGGACGCTTGGTCGTCATAGGGGACGAACTCCACCGCCCCTACGACCGGCCCCCGCTGTCCAAGGAGTTCCTCGCCGGCACCCTCGGCGAGGCCGAACTCGCCCTGGAGGCGGAGGGCGAGGACCTGGCGGCGGAGTGGCTGCTCGGCGCCCGCGCCACCGGGCTCGACCACGCCACGCGCACGGTCCGACTCGCCGACGGGCGTGAGGTGCGCGCCGACGGCTTCGTCATCGCCACCGGCGCCGTGGCGCGCACCCTGCCCGGCTCCGCCGGTCTCGCAGGAGTGCACACCCTGCGCACCCTGGACGACGCCCGCGCCCTGCGGGACGAACTGAGCCGCGGGGGAAGGCTGGTCGTGATCGGCGGCGGTTTCATCGGCGCCGAGGTCGCCTCCACCGCGTACGCCCTCGGTCTCGACGTGACCGTCGTGGAAGCGGCCCCGACCCCGCTCGCCGGGCCGCTCGGCGCGACCATGGGCGCCGTCGTGTCCGGCCTCCACACCGACCACGGCGTGCGGCTGTTGTGCGGCGTCGGCGTCAAGGGGCTCAGCGGGGAACGCCGGGTCGACGCCGTCCTGCTGGAGGACGGCCGAAGCGTCCCCGCCGACATCGTCGTCGTCGGAGTCGGGGCACACCCGTGCGTCGAGTGGCTGGAAGGTTCCGGCATCGCCCTCGACAACGGCGTGAAGTGCGGCGCGGACGGCCGTACGAGCCTTGCCGGCGTCGTCGCGGTCGGCGACTGCGCCAACTGGTACGACCCCCGGGCCGGCCACCACCGCCGCGTGGAGCACTGGACCGGCGCGCGCGAGCGACCGGAGGCCGCCGTCGCCACCCTGCTGGCCGCAGGTGCGGTCGAGCCCGGCGTGCCCAGGCCGCCCTACTTCTGGTCCGACCAGTACGGCGTCCGCATCCAGTTCGCCGGCCACGCGGCCGAGGCCGACAGCGTCACCGTCGAGGCGGGCGCGGCTGACGACCGCGACGTCCTCGCCGTCTACCGGCGCGACGGTCGGCCGGTCGCCGTGCTCGGCATGAACCAGCCGCGGCTGTTCATGCGGGCGCGCAAGCAGCTGGCCGCCACGACGCCTTGACACCGCCCCGGTGTCACCCCATGCTGCGGTTGCCCACAGCGCGAAGTGTTGCTCCATGCACAACGCCGTTCGGAGTCGTTCCTCCCGGCGTCCGAATGCCCCCTCCGCGACGTTCCCCGAGGAGTGCCCCGTGACCTCGACCAGCCTGCCCGACAGCCTGATCGCCACTCTTCCCGGCTCCTCCTACACCGATCCCCAGGTCTTCGCCCAGGAACAGGAGCGCATCTTCGAGACGATGTGGTTCTGCGTCGCCCGGGCCTCGGAGCTGGCGAAGCCCGGCGCCTTCCGCACGGTCGACGTGGGCCGCGAGAGCATCCTCGTCACCCGGGCGCGCGACCACTCCGTGCGCGCGTACTTCAACGTCTGCCGGCACCGCGGGGCCAAGCTGTGCACCGAGGAGTCGGGCGAGGTCAAGCGGGCCTTCCAATGCCCGTACCACGCCTGGACGTACGGCCTGGACGGCAAGCTCGTCGCCGCGCCGAACCTGACCAAGATGCCTGATGTGGGCCGGACCGAGTACGGCCTGGTGAGCGTCGCCGTGCGGGAATGGCTCGGCTATGTCTGGGTCTGCCTCGCGGAGAACCCGCCCTCCTTCGAGGAGGACGTCATCGGCGAGGTCGTCACCCGCCTCGGCGACGTCGAGTCGATCGAGCGCTACGACGTCGACAACCTGTCGGTGGGGCGTCGGATCACGTACGACGTGAAGGCGAACTGGAAGCTCATCATCGAGAACTTCATGGAGTGCTACCACTGCGCCACGATCCACCCCGAACTGACCGAGGTCCTGCCGGAGTTCGCCGACGGCTACGCCGCGCAGTACTACGTGGGGCACGGCGCGGAGTTCGGCGAGCAGGTCCAGGGGTTCACCGTGGACGGCTCGGAGGGCCTGGACCGCATCCCCGGCGTGGCGGAAGAGCAGGACCGGCGCTACTACGCGATCACCGTCCGGCCGCAGGTCTTCATCAACCTCGTGCCGGACCATGTGATCTTCCACCGGATGTACCCGGTGGCTGCGGACCGCACGATCGTCGAGTGCGACTGGCTCTACCTGCCGCACGTCGTGGAGAGCGGCAAGGACGTCAGCCGGTCCGTCGAGCTCTTCGACCGGGTCAACCGGCAGGACTTCGACGCCTGTGAGCGCACCCAGCCCGGGATGAGCTCGCGGATGTACGCCAAGGGCGGTGTGCTGGTGCCGAGCGAACACCACATCGGCGCGTTCCATGACTGGGTGAACGAGCGCCTCGGCGGTCGCCAGGGGTGAATCAGCCCAGGAAACCCATGCGGTGACTGATCTCGGCGGCGCCCTTGACCAGCACCGGTGACATCTCGTGCAGACGCTCCTCGGTGAACCGGTAGGAGGGTCCGGAGGCGCTGAGGGCGGCGATGACCTCGCCGTCCCGGTTGCGCACCGGCGCGGCCATGGCGTGCAGACCGATCTCCAACTCCTCCAGGGTGAAGGCGTAACCCTGCTCCCGGGCGGCGACGAGGTTGTTCTCCAGCTTCGTCTTCGCGGTGATGGTGTGCGGGGTGACCTTTTTCATGCCCGCGGCCGTCAGCAGCGTGGCGCGCTCCTTGGCCGGCAGGTGCGCGAGCAGGATCTTGCCGCTCGAGGTGGCGTGCAGCGGGGTCAGCTGACCCACCCAGTTGTGCGCGGTGACGGCACCCGGCCCGCGTACCTGGTAAAGGTTGATCGCGTACTGCTCCTGCATCACGGCGATGTTGACGGTCTCGCCGATCTCCTCGGCCAGGCGTTCGCACACGGGACGGCCCTGCTGCGTGATGTCGATACGGCCGGTGACCGCGCCGGCGAGGCGCACGATGCCGAAACCGAGGCGGTACTTGCCGCGTTCGCCGGCCTGCTCGACCAGGCCGCGCGCCTCCAGGGCTCCGAGGAGACGGAAGGCCGTGGACTTGTGCACCTCGATCTCGGCCGCCACCTCGCTGACACCGGCCTCGCCACGCTGCGCGAGGATCTCCAGGACGCTGATGGCGCGGTCGACCGACTGCACTCCGCCGGTGGGCGGATTCGACGTTTCTGTGTCAAGGCTGTAGTTGCTCACAGTGCAACTATACGCGCAGTAAACAACACACTTGCAAGCGACCGCCCTGAAGCGAAGCAATATAAGTTGCGTCGTTCGCAACCTGGTGCGTATAGCGCGACCGGGTCTAGCATGCCACGCATATCTACGGCGCGAGTGAGACGAGGCACCATGGCTCCTGTGCAGTACGACTTCGTGATCGTCGGCGGTGGTTCCGCGGGCAGTGCACTGGCAAACAGGCTGTCCGCCGACCCGGCGAACCGGGTCCTGGTCCTGGAAGCGGGCCGGTCGGACTTTCCGTGGGACGTCTTCATCCACATGCCGGCGGCGCTGACCTATCCGATCGGCAGCCGGTTCTACGACTGGAAGTACGAGTCCGAGCCGGAGCCGCACATGGGCGGGCGGCGCGTCTACCACGCGCGCGGCAAGGTGCTGGGCGGCTCCAGCAGCATCAACGGCATGATCTTCCAGCGCGGCAACCCCATGGACTACGAGCGCTGGGCCGCCGATCCCGGGATGGAGACCTGGGACTACGCGCACTGCCTGCCCTACTTCCGGCGAATGGAGAACTGCCTCGCGGCCGACCCCGACGACGAGTTCCGCGGCCACGACGGCCCCCTCGTCCTCGAACGCGGCCCGGCCTCCAACCCGTTGTTCGGCGCCTTCCTCAAGGCCACCGAGGAAGCCGGGTACGCCCCCACGGACGACGTCAACGGCTACCGTCAGGAGGGCTTCGCCAAGTTCGACCGCAACGTCCACCGCGGCCGCCGGCTCTCGGCCTCCAAGGCCTACCTCAAGCCCGTGCGCAAGCGCCCCAACCTCACCGTCCGCACCCGCTCGCTCGTCACCCGCGTCCTCTTCGAGGGCAAGAAGGCCGTCGGCGTCGAGTACCGGCGCGGCAGGGGCGCCCTGCAGCAGGTCCGCGCCAAGGAGGTCATCCTCTGCGGCGGCGCGATCAACTCCCCGCAGCTGCTGCAGCTCTCCGGCGTCGGCAACGCGGAGGAACTGCGCGCCCTCGGCATCGACGTCGTCCACGACCTGCCGGGCGTCGGCGAGAACATGCAGGACCATCTGGAGGTGTACATCCAGTACGCCTGCGAGCAGCCCGTCTCCATGCAGCCGTACCTCGCGAAGTGGCGCGCCCCCTTCATCGGGCTGCAGTGGCTCTTCCGCAGGGGACCGGCGGCCACCAACCACTTCGAGGCCGGCGGGTTCGCCCGCAGCAACGAGGACGTGGACTACCCCAACCTGATGTTCCACTTCCTGCCGATCGCGGTCCGCTACGACGGTTCCGTACCGGCCGGCGGCCATGGCTACCAGGTGCACGTGGGCCCCATGTACTCCGACGCCATCGGCTCGGTGAAGATCAAGAGCAGGGACCCGAGGGAACACCCGGCCCTGCGCTTCAACTACCTCTCCACCGAGCAGGACCGCCGCGAGTGGGTCGAGGCGATCCGGGTGGCCCGCAACCTCCTCAACCAGCCCGCGCTCGCCCCCTACAACGGCGGGGAGATCTCCCCCGGACCGTCCGTCGAGACGGACGAGGAGATCCTCGCCTGGGTCGCCAAGGACGGCGAGACCGCACTGCACCCGTCCTGCACCTGCAAGATGGGCACCGACGACATGTCCGTCGTGGACCCCACGAGCATGCGCGTGCACGGCGTGGAGGGACTGCGGGTGGTGGACGCCTCGGTCATGCCGTACGTCACCAACGGCAACATCTACGCCCCCGTGATGATGATCGCCGAGAAGGCCGCCGACCTCATCCTCGGCAAGAAGCCGCCGGCCCCGTCGAAGGCCGCGTACTACCGCCACCGCGACATGCAGAAGCAGGCGGAGTAGACGTTGGCCGCCCCAGGGCTGCACGCGCTGCTGAGGACGGTCCGCTACGAGGTGCTGCCGGCGAGGACTACCGAGGAGAAGGTCCTCGCTCACGTCCCGCGCGACGTCGTCGTCACCGTGACGGCGTCACCGGTCAAGGGCCTGGAACCGACCCTCGACCTCGCCGGCCGGCTGGCCGCGCACGGCTACCGTACGGTCCCGCACGTCCCCGCCCGGCTCCTGCGCGACGACGTCCACCTCAAGGACGTCGTCGACCGGCTGCGCGAGGCGGGCGTGGACGACGTGTTCGTCCCGGCGGGTGACGCCGACCCGCCGGCCGGGTCCTACGACGGGGCGCTGCCGGTGCTCCGCCGGCTGAGCGAGCTGGGCGGGCCGTTCGCCCGGGTCGGGGTCACCGGCTACCCGGAGAGCCACCCGCTCATCCACGACGACGTCACCGTCCAGGCGATGTGGGACAAGCGCGAGCACGCCACGTACATCGTGAGCAACCTCTGCTTCGACCCACGGGTGCTGGGCGGGTGGCTCGCGCGCATCAGGCGCCGGGACGTGACCCTGCCGGTCCATGTGGGCGTCGCGGGGCCCGTGCAGCGGGCCAAGCTGCTGTCCATGGCGACGAGGATCGGCGTGGGGGAGTCGGCCCGCTTCCTGACCCGGCACCCCTCGTGGTTCGTGCGCTTCGCGGCGCCCGGCGGCTACGCGCCGGAGAAGTTGCTCACCCGCACGCGGAACGCCCTCACCGACCCCTCGTCCGGGGTGGCGGGGCTGCACCTGTTCACCTTCAACCAGATCGCGGAGACGGAGCGGTGGCGTCGGGCGCTGCTGGAGCGTCTGAAGGGCTGAGCGCACCGCTCACGCGTTCGCCGGTGGCCGGACGCGGAACGCCGGACGGGCTCTCGGCCCGTCCGGCGTTGCGGCGTTCGTATACGGACGCGGTGCCGCTCAGCGGAAGACGACCGTGCGGTTGCCCTCGACCATCACACGGTTCTCGCTGTGCCACTTCACGGCGTGCGCGAGCACCTGGGCCTCCACGTCACGGCCGACCGTGACGAGCTCGCCCGGGTCCAGCGAGTGGTCCACCCGCACCACGTCCTGCTCGATGATCTGGCCCTCGTCCAGGTCCGACGTCACGTAGTGGGCCGTCGCGCCGACGAGCTTCACCCCGCGGTCGTAGGCCTGGTCGTAGGGCCGAGCGCCCTTGAAGCTGGGGAGGAAGGAGTGGTGGATGTTGATGGCGCGCCCGTCCAGCTCCTTGCAGAGGTCGTCGGAGAGGATCTGCATGTAGCGGGCCAGCACCACCAGGTCGATGTCCAGCTCGCGGACGAGCTCGAGCAGCCGGGCCTCGGCCTCGGGCTTGGTGTCCCGGGTCACCGGGACGTGGTGGAACGGGACGTTGTACGTCTGCGCGAGCTTCTCGAACTCCCGGTGGTTGGAGACGATCGCGGGGATCTCGATGTTGAGCGCGCCCGCCCGCTGGCGGAAGAGCAGGTCGTTCAGACAGTGCCCGAACTTGGACACCATGATGAGCGTCCGAGTCGGCGTGGAGGCGTCGCTGAGGGACCACGAGATGCCGTAGGCCTGGGCGACGGGGCCGAAGCGGTACCGCAGTCCCTCCAGGTCGACGCTGGGGTCGGAGACGTCGAAGTGGACCCGCATGAAGAACCGGCCCTGAAGTCGGTCGTCGAACTGCTGGCTTTCCAGGATGTTGCCGGAGTTCCTGACGAGAAAGCCGCTCACGGCGTGAACCAGCCCTGCACTGTCGGGGCAGGAAAGCGTCAGGACGAACTCACGGCCGGGTTGCGGTCGGGGGGACATGGGCGGCCTCCGTTGGTGCGCATTGCACAACATGGTGAGCGATACGCAACATGGTCGGCTCGGTGACGCCTGCGGTCAAGAGTGGGCGGGCAAGTGACCGCATGGCCAAATCGTCATCCGTCAACGTCTTGACGTGTGTCGGGTCAGCCGACAATGTGTTCCATCACAAGCAATTGGATGCACGATGCGCAACGAAGTTCTCTTGAAAGGCTCGGGGCGTGGCAGACCTGTATGTGAATGGCGAATGGCGGGCCCCGCTGGCCGGCGGGCATCGGGAGATCCGATGTCCTTCTGACGGGACGCTCGCGGCGACCGTCTCGGAGGGGACGCGGGCCGACACCGAGGCGGCGATCACTGCGGCCCGGGAGGCCTTCGACTCCGGCCCCTGGCCGGACGCCCCCGAGCGGGAGCGCGGCGCACTGCTGCTGCGCACCGCCGACATCATCGAGCGCGACGCCAAGAGCTTCGCCCGCGCGGAGTCGATGGACACCGGCAAGCGAGTGGTGGAGAGCGAGTACGACATCGCCGACGTCGTCTCCTGCTTCCGATACTACGGAGGTCTCGCGGGAACCGACGCGGGCCGAGTGATCGACACCGGCCGTGACGACGCGGTCAGCCGGGTCGTGTATGAGCCGGTCGGCGTGTGCGCGCTGATCACCCCCTGGAACTACCCTCTCCTGCAAGCCAGCTGGAAGGTCGCCCCGGCCCTTCTGGCCGGCAACACGATCGTCCTCAAGCCCAGCGAGCTGACCCCCTCCACCTCGATCCTGTTGATGAGGGCCCTGGAGGAGGCCGGGCTGCCGGCCGGCGCCGCCAATCTGGTGCTGGGCGCCGGTCCCGAGGTGGGCGCCCCGCTCTCCGAGGACCCGCGCGTGGACATGGTCTCCTTCACCGGCGGGCTGGACACCGGCAGGCGCATCATGGCCACCGCCGCCGCGTCCGTGAAGAAGGTCGCGCTGGAACTGGGCGGCAAGAACCCCAACGTCGTCTTCGCCGACGCCGACTTCGAGACGGCCGTGGACTTCGCCCTCACCGCGGTCTTCCTGCACTCGGGCCAGGTCTGCTCGGCCGGGGCCCGGCTGATCGTCGAGGACTCCCTGCACGATCGCTTCGTCGACGAGGTCGTCCGCCGCGCCCGGCTCATCCGGCTCGGCGGACCCTATGACACCGAGGCCGAGACCGGGGCGCTGATCTCCGCGCAGCACCGGGAGAAGGTCGAGGCGTACGTCGCCTCCGGCCTCGCCGAGGGCGCCGTGCTGCGCTGCGGCGGCGCCCGCCCCGACGACCCCGCTCTGGCGGACGGCCACTACTACCTGCCCACCGTGCTCGACGAGTGCCGACAGGACATGCGCGTCGTGCACGAGGAGTCCTTCGGGCCCGTGCTCACCGTGGAGCGCTTCACCGACGAGGACGACGCCGTACGCATCGCCAACGACACCGAGTACGGGTTGGCCGGCGCCGTGTGGACGCAGGACGCCGGCAAGGCCCAGCGGGTCGCCCGGCGGCTGCGGCACGGCACCGTCTGGATCAACGACTACCACCCCTATGTGCCGCAGGCGGAGTGGGGCGGTTTCGGTCGTTCGGGTGTGGGTCGGGAGTTGGGGCCGTCCGGCTTGAACGAGTATCGCGAGCCCAAGCACATCTGGCAGAACATCCGTCCCCGGCCGCAGCGCTGGTTCAGCGGCTGAACGCCGAAGGAAGGTCGAACATGACCACCCAGACCGAGGTGCCGCAGCGGCGCGGCACGCCCCAGGACTCGGGTCCCACCCCGGTCATCTCCGTGCGCAGCCTGTGGAAGGTGTTCGGGCCGAAGGCCGACCGGGTGCCGCAGTCCGAGGAGCTGTGCGGGCTCACCCGCCGGGAGCTGATGGACCGCACCGGCTGCACCGCCGCCGTGCGCGACGTGCACTTCGACGTCTCGCCCGGCGAGGTCTTCGTCGTCATGGGCCTGTCCGGCTCCGGCAAGTCCACGCTGGTGCGATGTCTGACCCGGCTGATCGAACCCACCGCGGGCGAGGTCGTATTCGAGGGCGAGGACATCCGCCAGGCCGACGACAGGCGTCTGCGCGATCTGCGCCGCCGCAAGTTCTCCATGGTCTTCCAGCACTTCGGACTGCTGCCGCACCGCCGGGTCGTCGACAACGTGGCCTTCGGGCTGGAGATCCGCGGCATGGGCAGGGCCGAACGCGTCAGGCGGGCCCAGGAGGTCGTCGAACTGGTCGGCCTCGCCGGCTACGAGAAGTCCTACCCCGACCAGCTCTCCGGCGGTATGCAGCAGCGTGTGGGCCTGGCCCGCGCGCTGGCCGGCGACCCGGACGTGCTCTTCTTCGACGAGCCGTTCTCCGCGCTCGACCCGCTGATCCGCCGCGACATGCAGAACGAGGTCATCCGGCTGCACCACGAGGTCGGCAAGACGATGGTCTTCATCACCCACGATCTCTCCGAGGCCCTCAAGCTGGGCGACCGCATCCTGATCATGCGCGACGGCAAGATGGTCCAGTGCGGCACCGGCGACGAGTTGGTGGGGGCCCCGGCCGACGACTACGTGCGCGAGTTCGTCAAGGACGTGCCGCGCGGCGACGTCCTCACCCTGCGATGGATCATGCGGCCGCCGACGGACGGCGACGCCCTGGACGGACCCGAGCTGGGACCGGACGTCGTGGTCAAGGAGGCCACCCGCGCGGTGCTCGCCGCCGACAAGCCCGTCAAGGTCGTCGAGAACGGCAAGCTGCTCGGCATCGTCGGCGACGAGGAGATCCTCGCCGTGGTCGCCGGACAGGAAGGCGGCGCCCGATGACCGTCGTCGTGGAGAAGGCCGAGCCGCCGGGCGGGCCGGAGAAGACCCGGCCCGCCGAGCAGCCCGCCCCGGCCGCGGAACCCCGCCGGATCGGCCGCTCCATGGTGCTCGGCGCGATCCTGGTGGTCTGGCTGGTGTTGTTCGCCGTCCTGCGCGGCAGGCAGACCCTCACGCTCGGCGCGGCGGACCTGACCGATCTGCACCGGTGGTTCAACGACGTCAACGACTCGATCGGCGCGAACCGCAACTCCAATCCGCTGTTCTTGTACTTCTTCAACGAGATCCGTCTGGTCATCGACGCGCTGGCGGCGTTCGTGCAGGAGTTGATCTCGCAGCCTTCCGCGGGGCGGCCGCTTCCGCAGATCGGCTGGCTCGGCGTCGTCGGCATCGCGGGCTACGTCTCCTGGGCCTTCGGCAACTGGCGGGTGGCGGTGCTGGCGGTGGCCGGCTTCGCCTTCCTCGGCCTGCAGGGTCTGTGGCAGGAGAGCATGGACACCCTGGCGCTTACCGTCTCCGCGGTCCTGGTGGCGCTGCTGTTCGGGATCCCGCTGGGTGTGTGGGCGGGGCTGTCCGACCGGGTCAACCGGATCGCCACGCCCCT
>NZ_JBIRUL010000015.1:0-186250 GCF_044335095.1 Streptomyces sp. NPDC020597
ACCTGGTCGTCCTTCCAGTCGTACAACCACCCCGACCACTACATCCGCCACTACGCCTACCAGCTCCGCCTCGACCCCATCACCAACGCGACAGGACGCAGCGACGCCACCTTCCGCCTGACCAGCTGACCAGCTGACCAGACACCGGATCCGACACGGAATCCGGCGCCGACAGGGATGCCGGCGCCCCGCAGGGGGCGCCGGCATCCCTGTGCGTCGTCACCGGCTTCGCCCGCTCCCCCGGTCGCGGCCGCGGCGAAACCCGTCGCGGCGGCCCGTAGCCCAGGCGTGTGACATGCCCGGCCGAATGCGGCCGGGAGGTGTGCCGCTGTGTCCGGCACGCGGCGCAGGATGTTTTGGTCGGAAACGCCGGGCTGCGACGCCCCCTGCGTCCGACCGGCCCCCTCCCGCATCCGCTCCGGCCGGGCCGGCCCGCCTCCCGGCCCCGCACGTCGCCCCCGCTCCCGCCGGGCGCACCGTCCGCGACACACCGAAAAGAGACCAGTCCCTTCTGCATACCGTTCCTCACCCCGCGTGCCTGCGGGGCAGACCCCCGAGGCGCACATGCTCAGCACAGCGGCCTTCTTTGCGAGCACCCCGTCCCAGCTCCTGCCGGCGCGGGAGCTGATGGCCTTCACCCTGGCCTCGCACATCCTGCTGGTCCCGTTCGGCGTCGCACTGCCGTTCATCACCCTGCTCATGCACCACCGGGCGCTGCGCCGCGACGACCCCGTCGCCCTGACGCTCGCCCGGCGCTGGTCGGCGGTGATGGCGGTCCAGTTCGCGGTCGGCGTCGTCACCGGCACCGTGCTGTCCTTCGAGTTCGGCCTGCTGTGGCCCGGCATGATGGGCCGTTGGGGAGACGTCTTCGGCCTGGGATTCGGCGTCGAGGCGTGGGCGTTCTTCCTGGAGGCCGTCCTGATCGCGGTCTACCTCTACGGGTGGCGCCGGCTCCGGCCCTGGACCCACTTCTGGCTCGCCGTGCCGCTGCCGGCGGCGGCCCTGACGGGTGCGTTCGGGATCATCGCGGCCAACTCCTGGATGAACACCCCGCAGGGGTTCCGTCTGGACGCCCAGGGCCGTCCGGTTCAGGTGGACGTGCGGCAGGCGATCTTCACACCGATCTTCGGCGCGGAGTACTGGCACTTCGTGGTGGCGATGTTCCTGACCGCCGGCTACGTGGTGGCCGGCGTGTACGCGGTCGGCTGGCTGCGCGGCCGCCGCGACCGCTACCACCGGCTGGGGTTCACGCTGCCGTTCACCGTGGCCGCGATCCTCACACCGGTCCAGTTCGTGCTCGGCGACTCCGCCGCCCGGGCCGTCTTCCACAAGCAGCCGGTCAAGTTCGCCGCCACGGAACTCGTCTGGAAGACCGACACCCATGTGCCCGAGTACATGTTCGGCCGGCTGAACGACGACGGGACGATCTCCGGCGGCCTGAGAATCCCCCAGCTGGACTCGATCCTCGCCGGCTTCAAGCCCAGCACCCGGGTGACCGGACTGACCTCGGTACCGGCCGCCGACCGTCCCACCGTCCTCCAGGCCACCATCGCCCACTGGGCCTTCGACATCATGGTCACCCTCGGCAGCCTGCTGGTCCTGCTCGCCCTCTGGTACGGCTGGTGCCGGCTGCGGCACCGTGACCTTCCCCGCAGCCGCTGGTTCTTCCGCTGCGCGGCGGTCGCCGGAGCCGCCTGCCTGGCGACCGTGGAATGCGGCTGGATCACCACGGAGGTCGGCCGCCAGCCCTGGATCGTCTACGACCGCATGAGGGTGTCGGAGGCGGTGACCTCCACCGGCGCCGGGTCGCTGTGGGCGATGCTCGGCATCGTCGTCCTCGTGTACGCGGCCGTCTTCGGCTCGTTCCTCGCGGTCGTCCTGAGGATGCGGACCGGCTGGCGTCTCGCGGACGAGGGGCGGGCCGCCGCGGGAGCCTCCTCGCCCCCGGAGACCGACACCCCCTACGGACCGAGCGGACCCGAGCCCGAGCCCGCGGCCACCCGGGCCCTGCCCCGTGACGGGTCGGACCGCCCGACGGGCGGTGCGTCATGATGGCCGACCTCGTCGCCTGGGTCATGGTGGTCGCGATCGCCGCCTACGCCTGCGCCGGGGGCACCGACTACGGCGCCGGCTTCTGGGACCTGCTGGCGGGCGGCACGGAACGCGGCCGACGGCCCCGGTGGCTCATCGACCATGCCATGGCGCCCGTCTGGGAGGCCAACAACGTGTGGTTGATCTTCGTCCTGGTCATCATGTGGACCGGCTTCCCGACGATGTTCCAGGCCGTCTTCAGCGCCCTGTGGCTGCCGCTCGCCCTCGCCTCCGTCGGCCTGGTGCTCCGGGGGGCCGGATTCGCCCTGCGCAAGCCGACCCGCCGGCTGGCCCGACGACGCCTCTTCGGCGCGACGTTCGCCGTGTCGTCGCTGCTCACGCCGTTCTTCCTCGGAGCGGCGCTCGGCGCCGTCGCCTCGGGCCGGGTCGCGGTCGGCACGACCGCCACGGCGGACGCCTGGGCCAATCCGACCTCGGTCCTGACGGGCCTGCTGGCGGTCGCCGCGACGGCGTTCCTGGGGGCGGTGTTCCTGTGCTCCGACGCGCTGCGGTTCGACGCCGACGACCTCGTCGGATACTTCCGGCTGCGTGCGATGAGCGCCTTCGCCGCCGTCGTCGTCCTCGCGCTCGTCGGCCTGCCCGTCACCCACAGCGACGCCCGCTACGTCTGGGACGGCCTCACCGGGGGCGCGGGACTTCTGCTGGTCGTGGCAGCCGCGGTCTGCGGTCTGGCCACCGTGCTGCTTCTGCTGCGCAGGTCCTACGGCTGGTCCCGGTACACGTCGGTGGCGAGCGTCGCCCTGATCGTCGGCGCCTGGGGCCTCGCGCAACGCCCGTACCTGCTGCCCACGTCGCTGACGGTGGCTCAGGGGGCGGGCGCCTCCCACACCCTGCGCTGGCTGGGAATCGTCACGGCCGTCGCCGTCGTGCTCGTCGGCCCGGCGCTGGCGGTGCTCTACCGGCTCGACACCATGGGCGAACTGGAGCCGCTCACGGAAGCCGACACCGGGGCCGCCGGAACACCCGGCGACGGCATCTGACGACGCCCGGCCGGTCCTCGCACGCGCGGACCGGCCGCGTCGAGAAGTCAGCCCAGCCGCGCGGCGATGTGGTCGCCGACCCGCAGGGCGTTCGCCATGGCGGTCAGCGACGGGTTCACCGCGCCGATGCTCGGGAAGAAGCCGGTGTCGACGACGTACAGGTTGTCGAGGTCGTGGGCCTTGCAGTGGACGTCGAGCGCCGAACTCCGCGGGTCCTCGCCGAACCGCACGGTGCCGGCCTGGTGCGCGGTGGCCCCGATCGGCATGCCCTTGTGCAGGTAGATGCTGTGCGACAGCAGACGGTGCTCGTGCATGCCGAGGTGCCCGAGCATGCCCTGCAGCTTGTGACGCAGACGGTTCAGTCCGGCGATGTTGTTCTTCTCGTCGAGGGCCAGGTGGATGCGGTCGTCACGGTCGAGGGTGACACGGCTCTCGGGCAACGGCAGATCCTCCCCGCACAGCCAGAAGTCCACCGCGTGGTGGGCGAGCATCTCGAACGGCATGTCCGGCGAGACCGCTCCGGCCCAGCGCGGCGCCTCGCCGTGGATCTGGTCGGCGTCCGACTTGCCGAGTTCGCAGAGCGCCCACCAGGGCGACAGGAACATTCATGCCTTTTTCGACGCTATCGGGCGCCGTCGGGGTCGGCGACTCGAAGGGAGCCGGTCATGCGCCCGTTCCTTCGACGGCCGGCACGGCTTGCACCGCCCCTCGGCCCTCGGGACGCCCGCCTCAGAGAACGGCGATCGGGTTGACCGGTGAGCCGGTGGCGTGCGGCAGCCTCAGCGGAGCGACGACGCACAGGAACGACCAGAGCCCCTCCTCCTCGCAGACCGGCGCCAGGTCCTCGAACTGCAGGTAGTCCAGCAGGTGGAGGCCCATGGCGTGGATCGCGAGCACGTGCACGGGGAAGTCGACGCCCTCGGTGCAGCTCGGGGCGGTGTCGTTGTTCCCGTCGCTGCCGAGCACCGACACCCGGCGGTCCGCCAGGAACTCCAGCGCGCACGGATGCAGGCCCGCCCGCGCGTCCGCCGTGTGCCACGCCCCCAGTTCGGCACGGCGCCGGCGATGGCCGACCCGGACGAACAGGAGGTCGCCCGCGCCCACGTGGACGTGCTGGGCGGCCTCCGCCGCACCGAGGTCGTCGGCGCTCACGTGCTCACCCGGTTCGAGCCACGGCACGCCGTGCAGCCGGGGAATGTCCAGCAGCACACCGCGTCCGACGATCCCGTCGTGAGCCGTCTCGATCGAGAGCGCGCCGGCGCCGTCCGCGGTGACGGTGTCCGCGCTCACGCCACCGTGCAGCGTGCCGTCGTAGATCACATGGCACAGGGCGTCGACATGGCTGTCGGCGTCCCCGTGCACGTTCATGGCGACGCTGTCCATGGCGAAGTGGAGACCGCTCGCGGCGTCGCCCGGCGTTCGTGGCCAGGCGCGCATCCGGTGTCTCGCGGGCTCCGGATCGTCGGGGCCGGGCGCGGTCTGCACCGGCGCGGCCATCGTGACCGACCGGCCGGCGCGCACCTCCCGGTTGGCGGCCAGCACACGGGCCGCAGTGAGCGCCGACAGAGCGCCCCGGTCACCGTGGGCCCAGGCGGCGCGCGAGGCCACACGCCGGTACAGATCGCCGAACTCGGCCGCGGTCAACCGGGGTTGGCCCGTCGGACGGGCGTGGGTGGCCATGGGTCGACACGAGACGAGCGCGGCGGTCTGCGGGTCGCCCACGAGACCGTGGTCGGCGACGGGAGGGTAGCGGTCCATGGCTGCTCCGGAATCCTGGGAGAAGCCCCCTGCACCCACTATCGGTCACCCCGGTCGCGCCTGTCACACGGAGGCGGACTTCGGGCACCCGCTCCACGGCCGTGCGCAGCCCGCGGTGCCGCACTCGGTGCGGGCCGTGCCGGTCGACCGCACACGGCCCGCCGAGCGCCGGACCGTGTGCGGTCGGCTCACACCGTGGCGGGCTCGTCGTCGAGGCGGAACCTCGGGTCTCCCGGGACGGACGCCAGAAGACGAGCGGTGTACGGGTGGTTCGGCCCCGCGAAGGTGGCTGCGGTCGGGCCCAGCTCGACGAGGTCGCCGTGCAGCAGGACCGCGACGGTGTCGCTGACGTGCCGGACGACGGCCAGGTCGTGCGAGATGAACAGCATCGTCAGCGAGAGCCGGCGGCGCAGATCGGCGAGCAGGTTGAGGATCTCGGCCTGGGTCGTCAGGTCGAGGGCCGAGGTGATCTCGTCGGCGATGACGAACCGGGGGCGCGGCGCGAGAGCCCGTGCGATCGCCAGCCGCTGCCGCTGGCCGCCGGAGAACTCGTGCGGATAGCGGTCCATGGCGTCCGGGTCGAGGCTCACCTGGACGAGCAGTTCGGCGATCCGGGCCCGGACCGGTGCGACCCTGGCCCGGACCGGGTCGAGAGCCTCGGCGAGCGACTGCGCGACGGTGCGCCGCGGGTCGAACGAGGAGTACGGGTCCTGCGGGATCATCTGGACCGTCGCGGCGCCTGCCCGTCCGCGCGAGGTGCGCAGCGGGGCGCCGTCCACGAGGATCCGGCCGCTCGACGGCCTGTGGACGCCGACGAGGGTCCGCGCGAGCGTCGTCTTGCCCGACCCGGACTCGCCGACGAGGGCGAGGGTGCTGCCCCGGGGGATGTCGAACGTGACTCCCTTGAGCACCCTGCGGGCCGCGTCGCCGTGGCCGAGCTCGACGGTGAGATCCTCCACGCGCAGCAGCGGGGCGGCCGCCTGCGGGTCCGGTGCGATGGCGGTGACGGACATCAACGGCTCCCTTCCGCGGCCGGGGGGCGGTCCGCGGCTTTTTCGGAAAGGTCGTCGGAATGGTCGTCGGACAGCGCTCCATCCGGCTGTGCGCACGGCGCGCCGGACGTCCACCGGACCGCGCTGAGGGTTTCGCCTGCCTCGACCGCGGCGGGCGTCGCCGCGAGCAGCGCGCGGGTGTACGGATGGGTGACCGTCCCCCGGCGCAGGTCGGCGCCCGTGGTCCGGTCGACGACCTGGCCGCCGTGCAGCACCAGGACGGTGTCGCAGAGCACGCCGACCACGCCGATGTCGTGCGAGATGAACAGCATCGCCGTGCCGTGCTCGCGGTTGATGCGCCGGAACTGGCGCAGCACCTCCGCCTGGACGGTGACGTCGAGTGCCGTCGTCGGCTCGTCGGCGATGAGCAGCCGAGGGTTCGTCGTCATCGCGGAGGCGATCGAGGCGCGCTGGAGCATGCCGCCGCTCAGCTCGTGCGGGTGCTGGCGCAGCCGCCGCTCCGGCTCGGTGACGTGGATGTCGGCGAGGGCGCGGACCATGTCCCGGGCCGCCTGACGCCGGGGTTTCCCGAGGTGGACCCTGGCCACTTCGGTGAGCTGGGCGCCGAGCCTCAGCGCGGGGTTGAACGTGCCGATCGGGTCCTGGTAGACGATGCCGATCTCGGTCGCGAGGCGTCGCGCCGGCGGTGCCGCGAGCAGGTCGAGGTCGCCGAGGGCGAGGCGCGAGGCGTTCGCCCGCACGCCCTCGGGGAGCAGGCCCGCGACCGCCATGGCGATGGTGGACTTGCCCGAGCCCGACTCCCCCACGAGGCCGACGATCTGACCGGCCCCGATGGTGAACGACACGTCGTCGACGAGGGTCCGGTCGCCGGCCCGCACGGTCAGCCCGGCGACGGTCAGCAGGCCGTCCTGTGCCGGAGCGGCGTGAACGGCCGGGGCGGCAGGGTCGGCCGGGGCGGCGCCTCCCGCCGCGTCCCCGGCGGTGGCCGGTGCGGGCGCCGTGCCGCGGGTTCGCGGGTCGACGAGTGAGGCCACGCCGTCTCCGAGGAGCATGGCGCCCACGCCGGTGACGATGAGCATGATCGACGGGGCGAGGACGAGCGACGGCTGGGCGAAGATCGACGGCAGGGCCTCGTTGAGCAGCCGGCCCCAGTCGTACTGCGGGTTCTGCACTCCGAGGCCGACGAACGACAGGCTGCTGATGTCGAGCAGGGACAGGGTGAAGCTCGAACTGAGGAGCACCAGCAGCGGGCCGCTGATGTTCGGCAGGACGTGCCGGCCCAGGATGCGCAGTCCGGGAACGCCGAGCAGGCGCGCGGTGAGGACGTACTCCTTGTCCGCGACGGTCGCCGACAGGTTCGCCGTCAGCCGCGCGAACCCGGGGACGCCGGCGACGGCGATCGCGACGATCGCGGACCCCGTGCCCGGTCCGAGCACCGCCGCGATGACGAGGGCGAGGACGAGCGAGGGGAAGGCCACCGCCGAGTCGATGAGCCGCAGGCAGGTCTCGCGCAGCCATCCGGGCGCCAGGTGGACCAGCGCGCCGAGCGCGACGCCGACGACGAACGAGGCGGCGGTGGCGGCGGCCGCCATGAGCAGGGTGAGCCGGGTCGCGACGAGGGCCCGGGCGAGGACGTCGCGGCCGAAGGCGTCGGTGCCGAGGAGATGCCCGGCGCCGGGGCCCAGGCGGGCGTTGTCGGTGAGGGTCTCCGCGGAGCTCCTCAGCAGCGGCGGGGCCACGAGGGCCACGACGAGGAGCAGGCCGAGGATCACGGCGCCGGACAGCAGCGACGGGGTGCGCAGCCATCGGCGCACGGTCGTGTCAGTGGCCACGACGACCTCCCTCGAGGGTGCGGGGGTCGACGATCCCGAGGACGACGTCGACGAGGAGGTTGACGAGCAGGGCGAGCATGCCGACGACGAGGATGATGCCCTGGATCACCGGATAGTCCTTGTAGATGATCGCCTGGACGACCTCGGTGCCGAGCCCGGGATAGGTGAAGACGTTCTCCAGGATGATCGTCCCGCCGAGCAGCGACGTGAGGACGAGACCGCTCAGGGTGAGGACGCTCGTCACGAGGTTGGGCAGTGCGTGGCGCAGGTGGAGACGCACGGATCCCAGGCGGTGGCCGCGGGCGGTCCTCATGTAGTCCTGGGTGAGCACCGAGGCCGTCTCCTGCCGGACGACCCGGGCGACGGCGAAGGCCGGGCCGATGCAGAGCGCGGCGATCGGCAGGACGAGGGCGCTCGGTGTCGAGGCGCCGCCGGACGGCAGCAGTCCGAGGCTGATCGAGAACAGGACGATGAGGAGGGTCGCGACGACGTAGACCGGCGCCGACGCGAGGAGGCCCGCGATCGTGCCGAATCCGACGCCGAGCCGGCGGCGGCGTCCGTCACGGGTGAGGACGCCGACGGTCATGCCCAGCGGGACGGCGATGACCAGGGAGAGCAGGACGGCCGGGATGACGAGCTGGACCGTGTACGGCAACCGGGTCGCGACGATGTCCGCGACCGGGGTGTCGAACCGGAACGAGGTGCCGAGCCGTCCGGACGCGATGTCGCCGAGGTAGTGGACGAACCGTGTCGCGAGCGGCTCGTCGAGGCCCATCCGTTCGCGTATCGCCGCGAGCGTGGCCGGGGACGAGTTGGTGCCGGCGATGGCCCGGGCCGGGTCCCCCGGCAGTAGGGGCACGATGAGGAACGTCACGAGGACGAGCAGCAGCATGGACATCAGCAGGCCGCCCGCCCGGCGGACGGCGAACCCGGCCCAGCCGCCGCGCGGCCAGAGCCGGAGCCGCGGCCGGGGCACGTGCCGGGCGGGTGCGGCCGGCAGCGGTCCGGTCGGGACCGCGGACCCGGCGCTCACAGCGCCCCGGCCAGCGCCGCGTCGTCCGGGTGCCGCTCGTACCAGCGGAACCGCGGCTCGAGCTGGGCCGACAGCCGCAGCAGCGTCGCCTCGTCGAAGGGCGCGCCGACGAGTTGCGCGCCGACCGGCAGTCCGTCCGCGGTCGTGTGGACGGGCAGCGAGACGGCGGGCAGCCCGGCGATGTTGGCGAACGCGGTGAACGAGACCATCCGGGTCTCGGTGTGCCGCGGGCCGTCCGGGTCGGAGTTCGCCTCGTCGTACACGGGGCCGACCGGCGGCGCCACGACGGCCGTGGTCGGGGTGAGGAGGACGTCGAAGTCCCTGCCCCACTGGGCGACCACGTCGCGTGACTCGGCCTGCAGGCGGGCCGCCGTGCGGGCGTAGTCGCCGGCGGTGACCTCGAGGGCGGTCTCCCGGCGGCGCCGGATGTAGGGGTCCACCGCCTCGGGGTCGTCGACCTCGATCGCGTAGGTGGAGGCGCTGATGACGGTCCAGGTGAAGCCCATGATCGCCTCGTACGAGAACATCTTCGGACGGGCCTCGACGACCTCGTGCCCGAGGTCGCGCAGTGCCTGCGCGGCCTTCAGCGCCGCCGTGCGGCACTCCTCGTCGACGGGCAGCCCGGTGGGTGCGTCGAGGAGCAGGCCGATCCGCAGCCGGCCGGGATCGGCGCCCACCTCCTCGATGTACGGGCGACCCGGCTCCGGCGCGCTGTACCAGGCGAGCCGGTCGGCACGGCCCATGACGTCGAGCATGAGGGCCGCGTCGTGCACGGTGCGGGTGATCGCGCCCTCGGTCGTCGAGTGTTCCCAGCCCCGGACGAACGCGGGCACGCGTCCCCGGCTCGGCTTGAGGCCCACGAGACCGGTGACGGACGCCGGGACGCGGATCGATCCGCCGCCGTCGGAGGCGTGCGCCACCGGGGCGAGCCCGGCCGCGACGGCCGCCGAAGCGCCGCCGCTGGACCCGCCGGAGGTGTGCGCCGGGTTCCACGGATTGCGCGTCTTGCCGTGCCGGGCGTTCTCGGAGACGGTCAGCGCGCCGAACTCCGGTGAGTTGGTCCGGCCGAGGGGGATGGCGCCGGCGTCGAGGAGGAGCTGGACGTCGGGGTCCGTGACCGTCTGCGGGGTGTCCCGGATCGCCAGCGAGGACATCGTGTTGGGTTGTCCCGCGACGGAGTTGAGGTCCTTGATGGGGACGGGCACGCCGTGCAGCGGGCCGAGCGGTTCGCCGCGCAGCACCGCTCGTTCGGCCCGGACGGCCGCCGCGCGCACGGCGTCGGCGTCGAGCCAGACGACGGCGTTGACGGCCGGGTTGATCCGCTCGATGCGGTCGAGGTAGGTCTCGGCGACCTCCACCGGGCTGACCTCCTTCGTGCGCACGAGGTCGGCGATCTGCTGGGCGGTGCTGAATGGGTCGATCACCAGGGGACTCCTGTCGGAGGGTCGGGGAGGTCGGGGGTCTCGGTGCGGGACGCCGGACCGCGGGGGCCCTGCGCCCCGGGCGGCCCGGTCCGGCCGTGTGGTGCTCCGCCGTGTGCGGCGGCCTGCCCGTCAGCCGGTGACGCGCAGGATGGGGTCGTCGAGCGAGCCGCCGAGCATCCGGGCGCTGAACCCCTTGCGCAGCGCGTAGATGAACGGGTCGTTGACCAGCGGCACCGCGTCCGCCTGCGAGATCAGGGCCTTGGCGGCCGTCTGGTACGCGGTGCAGCGGGCCTGCTCGGTCGTGGCCCCGGCGCCCTGGGCGAAGGCCTTGTCCACCACGGGGTTCTTCACCGCGCCGAGGTTGCCGCCGCCTTCCTGGACGGTCGGACCGACGAAGTGGGCGAGCGGGTTGGCGACGCTGCCGAGGAAGTTGAGGTCGGCGAAGACCGTGAGGTCCCAGGCGTCGGGCTTGCCGAACACGGTCCCGACCCACGAGCCCACGTCGACGTTGGCGAGGGTGACGTCGGCGCCCGCGGCCCGCAGCGCCTCCTGGACGTACTGGTTTCCGGCGCCGGCCGGACCGACGACCTGGGGGCCGACGAGGCGGATCTTCCTGCCCTTGAGCACGGCGGCCGCCGCGGACTTGTCGGTCGGCACGAGGAAGGAGGCGCCCGGATCGTTGCAGGGGGTGCCTTTCTGCACGAACATCGTCGACGGCTCGCCGGTGTCCCTCGAGGCGACCTTGGCGAAGGCGGCGCGGTCGACGGCCTGGGCGACGGCCCGGCGGACGGCGACGTCGGCGAAGACCGTGCCGGGTCGTTCGTTGAAGAGCAGGTAGAAGTCGGAGAACCGGCTGACGCTCACGGTGTGGCCGTCCACGCCGTCGAAACGCGCGATGCCCGAGGCGTCGATCTTGCCGATGTCGAGCTGACCGCTCGTCACGAGGTTGCCGGTCGCCGTCGGGTCGGGCGAGACCAGGTACTCCAGCGTCGTGGCGACCTTGCCGGGGATCTTCGTGCGCCAGGCCGGCCACGCCTTGTACCCCGGGCGGAGCGTGTACGTGTACGAGACGCCGGACTGGGACTTCTGCAGGAGGTACGGGCCGGACTGGGAGCCCGTGGCCTTGCCTGCGGCGAGGGCCTTGAGGTCCTTGAGTCCCGCCGGGCAGACGATGCCCGTGCTCGCGACCGACAGGCCGGTGACCATGTCGCTCCACGGTCTGGCCAGCGTGATCGTCACGGTCCGCGCCGCGTCGTCGGCGCTCACCTTCGCCGTGTTGCCGGGACCGAAGACCGTGGGGAGGTCGGGCGCCGCCGTCTTCGGGTCGAGGAAGCGGTCGAGGGAGCCCTTGACGACCGTGGGCGTGATCGGCGTCCCGTCGGCGCAGGTCGCGTCGCTGCGCAGGGTGAACGTGGCCGAGGTCGGCGTGTTCTTCCACTGGGTGGCGAGACCGCCGACGAGCCCGCCGTCGTCCTTGCGCACGAGGGTGTCGTAACTGTCCCGGGCGAGCAGGTAGTCCGGCAGGGACAGGGCCTTGGCCGGGTCGAAGCCGGCCGGCACGTCGATCGTCGTCCGGATCTTCGTCGCGGTCGCGGCGCCGCCGCTGCTCTGGTCTCCGGACGTCGATCCCGTGGTGGTGCAGCCGGCGAGCACGGCCGTCATGGCGACTGCCGCCGTCGCGGGGACCGCACGGGCACGGATGGGGCGCATGGGTGCTCCTGGAGAGATGTCGGGCTCTGCGCAGGTCGGGATCGGGCGGGACGAGCGCGAGCGGTTCAGGGCGAAGGCGGTGCGCGCGGTCCTCGGCGGCGCCGCGTGGAAGCGGGCCGTGGAGCACTCGGTGTGGAGAGAATGCCGCTAGTGAACGACGTAGTCAATAGCGTTAACTATCTCGGGGCGCGTTCACGCCCGCACCCGTATCCCTGTCGTGCCGCGGTCGTGGGGCGGTCGTGCCGCGGTGGCGGCAGACGGCGGGAGGCAGCCGTGAATCCTGCCGCGGGGCGCGGGCGGTCCCGTACCGGTCGCGTCAGTCGCGTCGGTCGCGGGGCAGCGTCGCCGCCTCCGCCTGGAGGGCCGTGAGGAGGATGTCCGTCTGCCGGCGGAAGACGTCGGTCATGTCGATGCTGCGCAGGTGTTCCTTCGCCGCCTCGGCGTAGGGGTACAGCGCGGGATCCGCCGGCTGGTACTCCTGCACCCAGTTGGCCTCGGCGCCGAACCGCTGGTTGACGAGCCGCCAGGCGTTGTTGCTCGCCATGGCCAGGATGAAGTTCGAGAACGCCTGGTAGTGCAGGACGGCCGCCCGGCCGCGCCAGCCGCCGCCGTGGAACGCTTCCAGGACGGCGTCGACGGCGCGCAGCTCGTGGACGCCCCGGGTGACTCTCCCCATGCAGAGCGCGGCGGCCGCCGGGTGCTCCAGAGAGGTGTTCCAGGCGCGGATCGCCAGGTCCCGCAGCGAGTCGGCCCACGACTCGTGCGGCTCGTACCCCTCGAGGGAGATCCTGTCGAGTTCCTCCGCGACGGCGACCATGATGTGGTCGCGGTTCGCGAAGTGCCGGTAGACCGCGGTCGCGGAGGAGGACAGTTCCTTGCCGAGCCGCTGGAAGGTCAGCGCGTCCGGCCCGTCCTCGTCGAGGATCCGCAGCGCGGTCGTCACGATGAGCCCCTGCGAAAGGGTCCCCCGCTGGAGCCGCTTCGTCGACCGGCCTCCGGCTCCTGCCACGCCGACACCCTCCCCTCGGACGGACGGCGAGCCTGCGCCGCCGCAGCCTGCGCCTTTCCACCGGCGGCAGGAACACCAGCGTATGCGACCGGCTCCGAGCGGATCGTCCTGGCCGGGGCGCCAGGGCGCCGGGGTGGCCGCGCCCCGGACCGCCCGGGGAGCGGCAGGGACGACGCGTGACACCGTGGCCGACGGTCAGCCGTTCGCCGCGGCCTTCCTGATCGCCTCGCGGATCCGGGAGTAGGTGCCGCAGCGGCACACGTTCTCGATGTCGTCGATGTCCGCGTCCGTCGGCCGGGGCGTCTTCTTCAGCAGGGCCGCGGCGGCCATGATCTGGCCCGGCTGGCAGAAACCGCACTGCGCGACGTCGCAGTCGAGCCACGCCTGCTGCACGGGGTGCAGCCTGTCGCCGTCGGCCAGGCCTTCGATCGTGGTGACCTCACGGCCCGCGCAGTCCGCGACCCGCACGACACAGGGCTGGATCTCCTCGCCGTCGAGGTGGCTCGTACAGGCACGGCAGACGCCCACGCCGCAGCCGTACTTGGGTCCCGTGACGTTCAGCATGTCCCGCAGGACCCACAGCACCGGCATGTCGGAGGGGGCCTCCACGGTGACCGGCTTCCCGTTGAGGACGAAGGAGTAGGAGGGCATCGGCACCTTCTCGGGGGACGGGTCAGAAGTCGAGCGGGAAGCGGCGGGGCCTGGAACCGGTCGCCCGGGCATAGGCGTTGGCGACGGCGCCGGCCGCGGCCGGGACGCCGAGTTCGCCCGCTCCGCCCGGTTCCCGCCGGGAGGGCATGATGTGCGCCTCGAAGCGCAACGGGGCGTGCCGCTGGCGGGCGTAGCGGAAGTCGGCGTAGCTGCTCTCGCGGACGGCGCCCCGGTCGATGTGCAGTCCGGCCTGCAGGACGGTGGAGATGCCGTCGATCGCGGTGCCCATGAGCTGGGCCTCGAGGCCGCGCGGGTTGACGGCCGTCCCGACGTCGGCCGCCATCACCACCTTCGTCACCCGGGGGTTCTTCGGGTCGGTGGCGTCCATTTCGACCAGGCAGGCCACGCAGGAGCCGTACTCCTCGTGGACGGCGACGCCCTGTGCCCGGCCGGCCGGCAGGGTCCGGCCCCAGTCACCGGCGTCCGCGACCTTGTCGAGCACGGCTTTGACGGCCTTGCTCCTCAGTGTGGTGCGCCGGAAGGCTACCGGGTCCTTGCCCAGGCTCCTCGCGACTTCGTCGACGACGATCTCCTCCGCGGTCCGCATCGTCCCCGAGTCCACCGACCGCCAGGCGCCGAGGGGTATCGCCAGTTCCACCGAGCCCGAACCCCCGGACACACGACCGAAGTTGTACAGGCCGCTGTCGCTGGGCAGCGGGCCGGAAGCAGGCGTGACGGCCTGCGTCGCCCCGTCACGGGCGTGCCCCTGAGCGGAGAGTCCCCGCCCCGGGTGCGACTCGCTCACCGAGGCCATCGCGTGGGCGAACGCCACCACCCTGCCCTGTACGTGGCTGGCCCGGATCCGGTGGTGGCTGGCCGGGCGCATCCGGCCGTGCCGGATGTCGTCGGCGCGGCTCCACATCAGCTTGACCGGCCGACGGGCCGCCTTCGAGATGAGGGCCGCCTCGATCGCGGCGTCGTGGTTCAGTCGCCGGCCGAAGGAGCCGCCGCCTCGGATGACGTGAACCTGCACCTTCGAAGCGGGCAGCCCGACCGCCGAGGCGATGCTCTCGCGCGCGTCCATCGGCGTCTGGGAGGAGAACCAGATCTCGGCGTGGCCGGCCCGCACGTCCGCCACCGCGGTCAGCACCTCCATGGGGGCGTGACTGACGAAGGCGAACTCGAACTCGCCCTCCGTCTGCGCCGATCCGCGCGGCGGGTTGCCCAGTCGGGGGACGGCGGCACGCAGCCGCGAGCGGATCGCGGCGTCGGAGAGCGCCACGAGCGGACCCGGCGCCCAGGTGATCCGCAGGGCGTCCCTCGCCCGGAACGCGTGGTGGAAGGACTCCGCCACCACGGCGACCCCGTCCGCGACCCTGACGACGGCATGGACGCCCGGCATCGCGCGTGCGGCCCGGGAGTCGACCGAGACGAGCTTCCCGCCCAGCGTCGGCGGCCGGGCCACCACGGTCGGCTTCGCTCCGGCCACCGCCAGGTCCCCGGCGTACCGGGCCCTGCCGGTGACGATGTCCCGGGCGTCGATCCGGGTCGTCGGCCGCCCGATCACCTGGTGCCGGGAGGCGGGCTTGGGTTTGCTCGGCACGGACGGCCGGGTGATCCGCGCGGCGCTCGCGGTCAGTGACCCGAAGGTGGCCGAACGCCCGTCCGGCGCGACCACCTTCGTGTTCCGGGTGTGCAGGGACCGCGCGGGGAGGTGCCAGCGCCTGGCCGCCGCTGTCACCAGCTTGGCGCGCGCCAGGGCGGCCAGCTCACGGGCCGGACCGTACAGCGACGTCACCGAGCTCGAACCGCCCGTGAACTGGTTGCCCTTGGCACGGGCGTCGGCGAGCGGGACGTCGACGTCGGCGAGCCGGGCGTCCAGCTCCTCGGCGATCATCATGGCCACCGCGGTGGTGACGCCCTGGCCGACCTCGACGCGCGGCAGTCGTACGACGACCCTGTTGGCTTCGGTGACTTCGAGGACCAACATCTCCTCGTCGGCGCCGGTGACCAGGACGCCGGACGGCCGGCGCGCCGGGGCCGCGGTGGGCTCGGCGCCTTCCGCCGGCCCCGCGTCGCAGCCGAGCGGCGCGGCGACGGTCAGCGTGGATGCCGCGAGCGAGTAGACCACGAACTTCCTGCGGGACCACTGACGGGCCAAGGAACGCTCCTCTCCGAGTATCCCGGCGGTTCGACCGGTAGGAGGGAGCATCGCCCTTCGGGGTTGCCTGCGGGAGCCGGGCCGACGGTGTGGGTGTCGGTCTCGTCCCAGAGGGCGGCTGCGGCAGGGGTGTGAGCCGTGGCGGACGTTCGCCGTCACTCGGTGCAGCGCCACGAGCGCGGAGGCCCCCAGCAGCACGGCTCACGGATCTGGGCGGTGCGACGGCTGCGCTCAGAGGACCAGCCAAGTTCACGATCGCCGCTCGCTGCAAGTCCACAGGCCTGAGAAATCAGACCACCAGGGGTGGCGCGAACCCTCGATATACAATCGATCATGTATATTGATATACGCCACAGTGTGCATGAGGAGGCTGTCTTGAGCCGCACCGTGATCGACCTCGACGACGAGGCACTGGAAGAAGCCGCGAAGGAACTCGGCACCACCACCAAGCGCGACACCATCAACACCGCCCTGCGCGAGGTCACCGCCCGCTACCGGCGCCTGCGCGCACTCGAAGACGCCCGGCAACTGGTGACCGACGGAGCCCTGGACGTCGACATTCTCCTGGACAAGAACCAGTACCGGCCGTGACCGTCGCCGACTACCTCATCGACACCTCCGCCCTCGCCCGCGTCCTGCTCCGCCAGACCACGACTGACTGGGACGACAGGATCGGCGCCGGCCTGGTCGCGATCTGCGACATCACCGAACTCGAGGTCCTCTACTCCGCCCGCTCAGCCGCGGACCGCGCGCGGCTGAAGGCTGCACTCGACGCCCACTACGCGTGGTGCCCCATGCCTGACGGCGTCTACCGCCGCTCCCGCATCGTCCAGGAACAACTGGCCGCAAAAGGGGAACACCGCAGTGCGGGCCCCGTCGATCTCCTCGTGGCAGCGGCCGCGGAAGAAGCAGGCCTCACACTGCTCCACTTCGACCGCGACTTCGAAACCCTTGCTCGCACCACGGGGCAGCCGGTCCGCATGATCGACCTCAGGCAGTAGAGTCCGCCCGGTCGCACGGACGGACGTGCCGGGTTTCGCAGACCGGAATCTCAACTCGCCAGCCGGGTCCGCGGCCGCCCCTTCGACATGGCCCACCTCCCTCAAGACAGTGCCCGTGCTGCCTCAATCCGCACATCGATGAGGGAATCGCAGCCGTCGGCATCGTTGCCCGGGCGCTCTGATCTGGGCGTGTCTCGACTGCCGGTGGGGCGAGCACAGGTTGACGCCACTGTTGAGGGAGTTGACCGGCGGCACTGAGAACGGAGGGCTCAGGCTTGTGCAGCGCGGACGCGGTGGGCACCGTATGCATCAGACCGCCTCGGTCACCGTCATCCAGCGCCACTGGGTGAACTGCTCCAGGTTGGCGGTGCCGCCGATGCGGGAGCCGTTGCCCGATGCTCCCATTCCGCCGAAGGGGGCGTTCGCGGCGTCCTTGGCGGAGACGTCGTTGAGGTGCACCATGCCGGTGCGCAACTGCTCCGCGATGGCGGCCGCCCGCGGCATCGAACGGGAGTGCACAGCCGCCGTCAGGCCGTATTCGGTGTCGTTGGCGATCTCGACGGCCTCCGTGTCGGTACGGAAGACGACGACGGGGGCGACGGGCCCGAAGATCTCCTCGGTGAAGGCGGGCATGGTCCGCTCGACGTGCTCCAGGACGGTGGGCGGGTAGAACAGCCCGTCGCGGCGTCCGCCGACCAGCACTCGTGCCCCGGCGGCCACACTCTCGTCCACGATACGTTCGATCCTGGCGGCCTGGCGCTCGCTGATCACGGGACCGAGGGCCACGCCCTTCTCTCGAGGGTCGCCGACCCGCAGCGCCTTGGCCTGCCCGATCAGTGCCTCGGTGTACGGCTCCACGAGGTCGGCGTGCACCAGATGACGTCCGGCGGCGACGCAGGCCTGCCCCTGATAGCCGAAGGAACTCATCGCCCCGGCTGCCGCAGCGGCGTCGACGTCCGCGTCGTCGAGCACGACGATCGAGTTCTTGCCGCCCAGTTCCAGGGCCACCCGCTTGAGCCCGCCGCCCGCGGCGCGGGCGATCGCCCGTCCTGCCTCGGTGGAGCCGGTGAAGGCGACCATGGCGACGTGGGGATCAGCCACGACCGCCTCACCGGTGCCGGGGCCTCCGGGCAGGACGTGGAGCAGCCCCTCGGGCAGTCCGGCGTCCTCGAACAGCCGCGCCACGACGACACCGCCGGACACCGGTGTGTGGGGATCGGGCTTGAGAAGGACGGCGTTGCCCAGCACAAGCGCGGGCGCGAGGGCCCGCATGGCGAACAGCAGGGGGGCGTTCCAAGGGTTGATGACGCCGACCACCCCCATGGGTACCCGCCACGCGTAACTGGCCTGACCGGACATCGACGGGCTCAGGATCTCGCCGCGGGGCAGCGATGCGAGCCCGACGGCCTGCGCCAGCTGGCTGAGTCCCGCCGCGATCTCGTAGTCGCCCTTCGCCGGGACGCCTCCGGACTCCCTGACGATCCACTCGCGTATCGCCCCGCTGTTGTCGCGCAGTGCCCGTGCAGCCCGAAGCAGGACCTCGGCGCGCTCCTGGGGTGCCGTCTCGGCCCAGGCCCGCTGAGCCCGGGCGGCCAGGGCCCCGGCCCGGGCGACATCCGCGGGCGCCGCCACACCCACCTTCGCCAGCCGCTCTCCCGTGGCGGGCTCGTTCACCGACCGAGCCCCGCCCTCGGACTGCCGCCAGCCGCCGCTGTAGATCTTCCCCGTCCATTCGGTCGCGTCCGGCCACGTTCCCTCGCCGGTGGCAGTCATGGCACAACTCCCCGCCATCGATTCATTGATACACTTTTCTGCCCCTATGGCCTCATCAAGCGTATATGTTCATCCATTCCCCCGGTTGCTCCTGGCCGAGCCGGGAAGCACGGTGGAAAGACCGAGGTGAGGGCGGATGAACGTGATGACGGGTTCTGAAACCGCCGACGACGACCGGGCGGCGTGGCGGCCGGACGACCCCGTCGACGAGTCGGCCACGGCCAGAGCCACCGTGGATCCGGACGGCATCGTGACCGGGTGGAGCGAGGGAGCACGGCTGCTGCTCGGATACCGGTCCGCGGAGGTCATCGGCCGGCCCGCGGCGCCGCTGCTCGCCGGGGAGCCGCCCGCCGAGACGCTGCGCTCCCTGCAAACGCTGCCGAGGTGGAACGGGACGGCGACTCTCCTGCACCGGGACGGCCACCGCCTCGCGGTGAACCTGCTGGCCCACCGCCGGGAGCCCGACTGCGGGGACAACGGGGGCGGCGGGTGGCTCCTGGTGTCCCCCCTGGCCCGCCCGTCGCCGCCTCTCCAGGACGACGCACTGGTGATGTGGGCGTTCAACCGGTCCCCGTCCACGACGGCGCTCTACGACACCGGCCTGCGGCTGCGGCGGGCGAACGCGGACATGGAACGTGTGATCGGCCTGCCCGAAGCGGCGATGCAGGGGCTGCGTGTGTCGGAGATCGTGGTCGACGCGGAGGGCGACCGGACGGAACAGTGCATGCGGCGGGCGCTCGAGACCGGCGAACAGCAGCATCTGCAGCAGTCCCTGCGCCTGGCGGGCCACGAGAGCGAGAGCGTCTGGACGACTTCGCTCACCCCCGTGCGGGACGCCGGGGGAACGGTACGGGGAGTGCTCCTTTCCGCACGCGACATGACCGAGGAGCACCTGGCCCGGAGACGTCTGGCCCTGCTCAACGACGCCAGCGTCCGCATCGGCAGCACCCTGGACCTCGCCCGGACCGCGCAGGAACTCGCCGACGTGGCCATCCCCCAGCTCGCGGACTTCGTCACCATCGACCTGCTCCCCGCCATCGAAGGCGGCGAAGACCCGCGCGCCGGCTCGCCGCCCAGCCCCGTCATGCTGCGCCGTGTCGCCTACCAGTCCGTCCTGGAGGGCTCCCCCGAGGTCGTGGTGGAGCGCGGAACGGTGGCCGCCTACCCGGACGATTCGACTGCGGCCAAGTGCCTGACCACCGGCCGGCCGCTGATCGAGAACGTGACCGCTGCCGCGATGGACCGGGTGGCGAGCCAGACCCCGGACCGGGCCGAGCGGATGCGACGCTACGGCTTCCACTCGGTGCTGGCCGTGCCGATGCGCGCCCGAGGCATCACTCTCGGTGTGGCCACCTTCTCCCGCCACCGGCGCCCGGAACCCTTCGAGCGGGACGACCTGCTCCTGGGCGAGGAGATCACCGCCAGGGCCGCCGTCTGCATCGACAACGCCCGCCGCTACAGCCGCGAGCGCCGCACATCCCTCGCCCTGCAGAGCAGTCTCCTGCCACAGCGGCTGCCCCCGCAGGCCGCCGTCGACGTCGCCTCCCGTTACCTGCCCGCCAGCACACAGGCCGGCGTCGGCGGCGACTGGTTCGACGTGATCCCGTTGTCCGGCGCCCGGGTCGCGCTCGTCGTCGGCGACGTCGTCGGCCACGGCGTACAGGCCTCGGCCACCATGGGACGGCTGCGCACCGCCGTGCGCACCCTGGCCGATGTCGACCTCCCTCCCGACGAGCTGCTGACCCACCTGGACGACCTGGTCATCCACCTGTCCGCTGAGGCCGAAAGCGCAGTCGGCACCGTCGGCGACATCGGCGCGACCTGCCTGTACGCCGTCTACGACCCGGTCTCCCGGCGCTGCACCCTGGCTCGCGCGGGCCACCCCGTACCCGCGGTGGCGACCCCGGACGGCGCCGTGGAATTCCCCGACGTCCCCGCGGGCCCGCCGCTCGGGCTGGGCGGCCTGCCCTTCGAGGTCACCGAGATCGAACTGCCCGAAGGCAGCCTCCTCGCGCTGTACACCGACGGTCTCATCGAGGCCCGTGGCCGCGACATCGACGAAGGCCTCGACGCGCTGCGTGAGGTGCTGGCCCGGCCGGCTCCGTCCTTGGAGAGCACCTGCGACACCGTGCTCCGGACGCTTCTCCCGGACCGCCCCGCCGACGACGTGGCGCTGCTGATAGCCCGCACCCGCGCCCTGGACGCGGCCCATGTCGCCACCTGGGACGTGCCGCCCGATCCCTCAGCGGTCGCCGAGACCCGTAAGAACACCTGCCGGCAGCTGGCCGCCTGGGGCCTGGACGAGGTCGCCTTCGTCACCGAACTGGTCGTCAGCGAACTCGTCACCAACGCCATCCGCTACGGCGGCGCCCCCATCCGGCTCCGGCTCATCCGCGACCGCAACCTCATCTGCGAGGTCTCCGACGCCAGCAACACCGCCCCCCACCTGCGCCGCGCCCGCACCTTCGACGAAGGCGGCCGCGGCCTGCTCCTGGTCGCCCAGCTCACCCAGGGCTGGGGGACCCGCCAGACGTACACCGGCAAAACAATCTGGGCCGAACAGGACCTCCCCATCACCTGACAGCGGAGCGGATCAGGTCCTCACGGTGAGTCACGGGCGCGCCGGGAGCGGGGCAGGCCGGCCTGCGGAGCTGCGCGCCGGTGAGGACGGTCTGTCCGGCTGTCTTTCCAGGCCCGGCGTGTGTCACGTCTCGAAGCGGCCCCACCGCCGATCACCTGCCGCGTACGACCATCAGGTGGGGCCACTGCAGACCGCCGTCGAACGCCTGCCAGCGCCAGAGATGGCCCATTCGACGGGGCCGATTGCCAACGTCGAAGCCACCCTTACCGACACCCTGCGGCCTCAACGCGGCCTCACGACGCGGCGAACCTCGGCTGGAAGCTCGTGGCCGTGGTATGCGGCTGGGTCGGCGAGGACATCCTTGACACGTACACCACCGAACGGCATCCGGTCCCGGCGCGCCTGCTGCAGAACACCCGGGCCCAGATCGCCCTGATGCGCCCCGACCCGCAGACGAGGGCGCTGTGGGAGATGTTCTCCGACCTGATGGACCTCGGCGACGCCCACCAGTACGTCGCCGACATGCTCGTCGGCCTGGACGTCCGGTACGACCTGGGCGACGACCACCGGTTCGTCGGCACCCTGCGCCCGGACATGAAGTCGACGCTGGAGCGGCCCGACCCGGACGTCGTCACCGCGGTGACCCGGTCGGCGGACCTGCTGCGTGAGGCGCGTGGGCTCCTGCTGGACCTCGTCGACCGCGCGGAGGTCCGCGACGCCGCGGCCGCGTGGACCGGACGGGTCTCAACACCGTCACCGCCCGCACGGACCGGGTGGACGTCGACGCCTTGCCGATCCGGCCCGACGGCTGTGTCGCCCGGGCCTTGCCCACCGGGCAGGACCTCGACGCCACCACGCTGGTGCGTGCGCTGGGCACCTGGTTCAGCCAACCCACCTGAGCGGCCGCATTAACGTTCGTCTCAGGTTCGCTTGGTAGGAATTAAGCATCCGGGTAAGCGAGGTAACCCGTCGCGTCTTGCAGACGGATGCCGCACGGATACCGCACCACACGAACACTGAGGAGAACCTGACATGAAGTCCAACGCAAACCCTCTGAAGCACCTCACGACGGGACGTCGTGGCTTTCTAGCCGGCACGGCAGCACTTGGCATTGGTGCCGGCTTGTCCACGCATACCATTGCCTCCCGCGCGGCATCGGACGAGACTACGGATTTTTCGCGGCGAGACCAGGACCTGCCCTTCATCGGAACGGAAGAGACCTTTTCCACCCGTGAGTTGATGGTGCTGAACGACAGGCTGTTCCTCGAGGATACCGGTCTTGCCGAGCTCGGCCCGCGCCGCATCGGCGCAATGGACGAGGCGGGGCTTAACGTTCAAATCCTCTCCGCACATACGCCAGGTGTGCAGAATGTCAAAGGTCAGAAGGGCATCGATTTCGCCTATCGTCTCAACAAGTTGCTTGTCGATGGACCGATGGCCACTCATCCGGGGCGGTTTAAGGCATTTGCAACCTTACCTCTGCAGAATCCGGAGGCCTCGGCAGACGAACTGGAACGCACAGTTCGGGAAGATGGATTCCTGGGATGTTTGACCAATGGAATCATCGGGAATAAATTCCTCGACCATCCCGACTTTGAGCCCCTGCTGGCGCGCGCCGAAGCCCTTGATGTGCCGATATACATCCATCCCGGTCTGCCGCCTGACGAGGTTTTCGAAATCTACTACAGCAATATGCGGCCGGAATATCAGAAGGAGTTCCAGGACCAGGTTCTCAGCATCTCTGCATATGGATGGCACCAGGAAGTCGTTACTCAGTGCCTCCGAATGATCACCTCAGGAGTGTTCGACAGGCACCCCAAGCTCCAGATCATCACCGGCCATATGGGAGAGGGTCTTCCGTTCTTCTACAAACGCGTCGTGGAGAAGATGAGCGAGGTGACCAAGAAGAGCCTGGACAAGCCGTTCGAGCAGTATTTCCATGACAATTTCTGGTTCACAACCAGCGCATTCCCCCAGACTGAACTACTCGATCTCCTACTGAAGTACACAAGTGTGGATCGAGTGATGTTTGCAACCGACTACCCGTTTGCAGATATGAAAACTCAAACCGACTGGTTCCGGGGAGTCGCTTTGCCACGCGAAGCCAAGGAAAAAATTGCGTTCCGAAATGCGGAAAAACTGTTCGGAATTAAAGCCTGACACGTCCCGACGGGCAGAATGATGCCCGTGAAGTGACGCGCCGGCGGCAGGAGTGGAGAATGCTTTGACTGTAAGGCGAGATCACAGCCAAAGCATGCGATGTGCGTCTGCCGCATCACTCGGTCTTCATGCAACGGCGGATCGCATGCTCTTCCAGAGAGATCGAGGTGTCGCGCCAGTTCGCTGCAGGAAAGCAAGACGAGCGTAGTAGCGACCCTCTTGAGATCCTCAGCGGGCTGACCCGCCTTGCGATCAACCTCGATCCTTCTTGCCGGGCCGCCCAGGGCCCCAGGGAGAGTCACGTTCGCCCGTTTGATCACGGGATGCCGTGGAAGGTCAGGACGGCCTCGGGTTGAACATGCATTGCGTCGGGCGCTGGCAGTGTTGGCCCAGCCGACGCAGTGGAAAGTGGCGTGTGCCGGGTCGCGCGGGACAGTCATGACGGTGGGGTGCGGTGGCGCTGAACCTGGCTGGCGTCCTCGGCCGCCGGGATCGATCACAGCCCGGTCTCGGTGCGGCTGTGCGCTCCAGAAGGAAGGGCAATTCTGACGGGAAAGAAGGGCGGACCCATGTCAACGCCTCGTAAAACATGATGAGTTGAAGAGACCTATGCGATCATGTCTTGTCCGCATGTCGTTGCGGAGATGTCGACACGTCACAAACGGAGTTTTCCATGCAGAAGGTCATCGACTACATCGAAGAACATCGGAAAACGTACGAGAACCATGCCTTCTTCACTCGCCTGCTCACCGACGAGTCGCTCCCCGGAGAAAGGCGTCTGGCGTGGGGGCCCAGCGTGGTTCCCTTCATCATGGGCTACTCCGACCTGAACAAGTACGTCTTCCGCAAAGACGAAGGCAATGCCCGGCCCGATCAGCTGCAGGCCCTTCTGAACGCGCACACGTACGAAGAGGACTTCCACTGGCAGTGGATGCTGACCGACCTGGAGAAGCTGGGAGCCGACAGCAGCATGCCCCTGTCGGACGCCACGCGGGTCCTGTGGAGCGCGGACTTCAGCCACTCTCGACGTCTCTGCCTGGAACTGGCCGCGCTCGCCGCGGGCGCCCCCACGTACGCCGTTTTCGCGATGGTCGAGTCCATCGAGGCTGTCTCCATCACGATCTTCACCCACTGCCGGGGAATCGCCCTGCGGGACGGTCGCGAATGTGAGTTTTTCGGCACCAAGCACTACATGGCGGAGGCGTCACACAGCATAAAGTCGCCCGAGATAGAAGAGAAAAGCCTGCCGTCCCTCGACGACGCACAGCGCGAGGAAGCCAAGCGGGTGGTGGACCGCACATTCTCGCTCTTCGACAACTGGTCCGACTCGCTCCTGCGGTTCGCTCTCGAAAGCGGGGACCACGAGCGCACGTACGAGAGGGTGATCCAGGAGAGCAAGGACCTGCTGCCGGAAGCCGAGGCGGTGGCCGCTGCCGCCTTCTAGCCTCGATCGTTGCAGGTCAACTGCAGGGCCCCGGGGAGAGTCACGTTCGCCCGGTTGAGCAGGTGACGCTGTGTCAGCCCTGGGTGCAAGGCGAGCACGGCCCCTTGTGATCATGGAGTTCTCTACGCTTCACGATCTGCAAGGCTGCCGCGCTCGCTGTTTCATCATCGCCTACGCCCGTCGCGCCGGACGCGGCGCCCCTGCCCTCCTCCCCGCCGGGAACGCTCGTGCCTGCGGGGCTGGTGGAGGCGCTGGGCCGGGTGCCTGACCCGCGTGACCCCCAGGGTGTGCGATACCGGCCGGCGACGCTGCTCGCGGTGGGCGTGTGTGCGATGACCGGCGCGGGGCACAACTCACTGACCGCGATCGCCGAGTGGGCAAGACGCTGCGACCAAGCGGTACTTGCGCGCCTCGGCTGTTCCTACGATCCGTTCACCGGCCGCTTCACAGCTCCCGGCGAGCGGACCCTGCGGGACGTTTTCGGCAAGGTGGACGCCGCCGCGCTCACCCAGGCCGGCTTTGCCCGCCTGACGGCCCTGACGCCCGCGCTCACCCGATCTCGCCGCCCACCAGACCGATCCGGCCGAGATCTCAGCGTGGGCCCGCAGACACTGGATCATCGAAA
The DNA here is from genome assembly GCF_044335095.1 of Streptomyces sp. NPDC020597. Taxonomy (NCBI): domain Bacteria; kingdom Bacillati; phylum Actinomycetota; class Actinomycetes; order Kitasatosporales; family Streptomycetaceae; genus Streptomyces; species Streptomyces sp. NPDC020597. The sequence continues at coordinate 25,268 of NZ_JBIRUL010000015.1, forward strand.
ACACTGTCCGCTGGACCAAAGACGTCACCTTTGCCGAGGACGCCAGCCAAGTCCGCCGCCAGGGCACCCCCGCCGTCATGAGCACCCTGCGCGATCTGGCCCGCGCTGCCCTCCACCACGCCGGATGGGCCAACATGGCCAGCGGACGCCGCGCCCCCACCGCCCCCGAAACCGCTCTCACCCTCCATGGCATCCCATGATCAAAACGGATGCGTGCGCTGGGCACATGGTTCGGCCAACCGGCCTGAGCACCGTATTAACAGTCGTCTCAGGTTCGCTCGGTAGGAAGTCGGCATCCAGACAAGCGACGCAACCCGTATGTAGGAGGCCAGTGATGGCAGTCAACGCAGCACCGTCCGGGGAAGCGCCGGTCGGCAGGTTGGCAGGCCGGTGGGTGCCCTGGTTGGTGATTGGCTTATGGCTGGTGCTGGCGGCGGGCATGGTGCCGCTGAGCGGAAAGTTGAGCTCGGTCACCACCGACAGCGCCGTAGACACCCTGCCGGCCAGTGCCGAGTCCACCAAGGTGGCGGTGCTGGACGACAGTCTCCCCGGCGGTGACAACAACACGTTCGTCTTCGTGTACCACCGCGCCGGCGGCATGACCGACGCCGACCGCGCGACGGTCGAGCGCCACTACAGCACCCTTGCCAAGCGGTACCCGCCGAAGGCGACGGCGGCGGCCGGCGAGGACGACGAGGGCTCACCGACGAGCCCCTCCACCGACCGCAAGGCGATGATGTTCACCCTCGAGGTGAGCACGACCTACGGCGCACCGGAGGACATCGTCGGCCCGTTGCGTGACGCCGCGAAGGACCGCCCCTCCGGCCTGGAACTCGACGTGACCGGCCCGGGCGCGATCGACGGCGACATGGAAGCCGTCTTCGACGGCATCGACGTGCAGGTCCTCCTCACGACCGTCGTCGTCGTCACGCTCCTGCTCATCCTCACCTACCGCAGCCCGGTGTTGTGGATCATCCCGCTGCTGGCCGTGGGCGCGGCCGCACTGACCTCGATGGCGACCGTCTACCTGCTCGTCAAGGGCTTCGGCATCGTGGTCAACGACCAGAACTCGGCGCTGCTGACGATCCTGGTATTCGGCGTCGGCACGGACTACGCGCTGTTGCTCATCGCTCGATATCGGGAGGCACTGCACCACCATGAGAACGTCCGGGTCGCGATGGTCCACGCGCTCCGCGGCGCGGCGCCGGCCATCGTCGCGTCCGCGGCCACCGTGGTCGCCGGCCTGCTCTGCCTGCTCGTCGCGGACCTGAACAGCACCAGCGGGTTGGGCCCGATCGGTGCGGCCGGCATCCTGTGCGCGCTGGTGGCCATGCTGACGCTGTTCCCTGCGGTGCTCGTGGTGCTCGGCAGGCGGATCTTCTGGCCGGCCATCCCGCGGTTCAGCACGGCCGTGGAGGAGAAGCCGGGGCTGTGGGGACGGCTCGGCACCGCCATCAGCCGCCGCCGGTGGGTGGCGACGCTCGGCTCGCTCGGAGTCCTCGGCGTGCTCGCCCTCGGGCTGGCGGGCAACACCGGCGCCCTGCGGGAGCAGGACCAGTTCCTGTCCGCGCCGGAGTCGGTCACCGGCTTCACCGTTCTCCGCCAGCACTTCCCGGAGCTCGGCGGCCAGCCGATGACGATCTTCACGCGGCCGGCGCACCAGGAGCGGGTGCTCGACATCGTCAAGGACACTCGCGGTGTGGCCCTGGCCATCCCGGAGCAGACCAGCGGTGGCTGGGCCAACATCTCCGTGTTCCCGAAGGACGCGCCGGACACCGTCGCAGAGTACGACACGATCAAACGGGTGCGCACCGCCGTGCACGCGGTGAGCGGGGCGGAGGCAATCGTCGGCGGGCCGAGTGCGGAGAACCTCGACACCGAGGTGACCACCAAGCGCGACGAGAAGCTGGTGATCCCGCTGGTGCTCGCCGTCGTCCTGATCGTCCTCGGGCTGCTGCTGCGCGCGATCCTGGCCCCGCTGGTCCTGATGACCACCGTGATCGTCTCATTCGCCGCAGCCTTCGGCGGCAGCGTGTTCGTCTTCGACACGATCCTCGGGTTCAAAGGCATCGACTATTCGGTGCCGCTGCTGGCATTCCTGTTCCTGGTGGCGCTCGGCGTCGACTACAACATCTTCCTGGCCAGCCGGGCCCGGGAGGAGACCGTGCGTCTCGGCACCGGAGAGGGCATGCTCAAAGCCCTCTCGGCCACCGGTGGCGTCATCACCTCGGCAGGCCTGGTCCTGGCGGCCACGTTCGCGGTCCTCGCCACACTTCCGCTGGTGATGCTGATCGAGGTCGGGTTCCTGGTGGCCTTCGGCGTGCTGCTCGACGCCCTGCTGGTGCGGTCGGTCCTGGTGCCCGCCCTCACCCTGCTGATCGGCCGGCGGATGTGGTGGCCGAGCCGGCTGTCCCGTCCAGCGCCGGAACTGCCGGACGGTCAACAGTCGCTCGCCGACGACGAGGAGCCCGCGCTGCAACGGTGAGCGCGGCGGCACGGACGAGATCCGGGACGGGGCCCCAGGCCCGTCCCGGATTTTTTCAGTCGGCCCGACGGTCGCCGCCCTGTGGTCCTGCGCCACGCACCGGGGCGGGGGTCTGCGCACCGTGTCCTGCCCCGACGGTGAGCCGCGCGGGGCCGTGCCCGAGGGCCGCCGTCCCTTGTCCTGCGCCGCGCCGCCGGGGCGGGTCAGTGCACCGCGGTGTCATCCCCGGCGGTGAGCCGCGCGATCGGGGCGGGCGGGGCCGCGGCCGGAAGGTCGACCCGAAGCAGCGCGCCACCGCGTGCGGAGCGGGCGACGGCAGCCCGGCCGCCGTGGGCGTCGACGACCCTCTGCACGATCGACAGCCCCAGACCGGATCCCGGCAACCCCCGGGCGCTGTCGGCACGGTAGAACCGGTCGAACACCCGCGGTACGTCGGCGGCGTCGATGCCCGGCCCGGCGTCGTCGACCTCGAGCACCGCCGACGCGCCCTCGGCACCGAGCCGGACCTGGACCGGCTGGTCCGCGGGGGACCACTTGCCGGCGTTGTCCATGAGGTTGAGCACCGCCCGCTCGAGCGCAGCGGGACGCCCGCTCACCCACACGGAGGTCACGTCGAGCGTGACCTCGATGTCGGGCGCGCGGGAACGCGCCCGGGTCGCGGCGGCCACCACCACGTCGGCGAGGTCGAGCACCTCGGTGCTCTCGTCGCTGACGTCACCGCGCGCCAGGTCGGTCAGCTCGGCGGCAAGGGTGCTCAACTCGGCCACCTGGGCGCCGAGATCGTTGAGCAGCCGGGTCCGGCTCTCCGCCGGCAGTGCGCTGGCCAGGGTGCCGCGCCGATCGAGCCGGATCAGCAGCTCGACGTTGAGGCGCAGACTGGTGAGCGGGGTCTTGAGCTCGTGGGCGGCGTCCTCGGCGAGCAGCCGCTGGGCCCGCCGGGAGTCCCGGAGCGCGGCGAGCATGTCGTTGATCGACTGGATCAGCCGCCGGATCTCCCCACCGCCCTCATCCGGGATGTCGGCGTCGAGATCCCGGGTGTGCGCGACACGTACCGCGGCGGCGGTCAGCCGGTCGATCGGTGCCAGCCCGGTCCGCGCCACGGTCCGCCCGACAAGAGCGCCGCCGACCACGCAGAGCAGCCCGATCAGCAGCATGCCGAACCCGAACCGGTTGATCGGGCTGTCGTCGACGACGCGGGCCACCTGGACCGCGCCGCCACCCGCCCGCACCGTGTAGATGATGTAGCCGTCCTCGTCGCTGTCGTTCGACTCCATCAGGTCGGCCGACGCGCCCTGCGCCACGCGCTCGGCGTCCTCGCTGACCGGGGGCAGCGCGGGTTGGCCGGCCGGCGTCCGGATCGAGCCGTCGGGCAGGACGACCCGCACCAGCCGACCGGATCCGGGATACGGCGGTAGCTGGACCTGCGCCAGACCGGCGCGCTCCGCGTTCGTCGCCAGGACGCGGGAGTCGGCGCGTAGCTCATTCTCGGCGGTCCTCTGCAGCTCCCAGCCCATTAGCTGGCTGGCCACCTGGAAGGCCAAGAACACGCTGACCGCGATGGCCGTCGCCGCGATCACCGTCAGTCTGGCCCGCAGGGACCGCTCGCGCCACCATCGGGTCAGCCGGCGCGGTTCCCGGCCGGCGGGCCTGCTCACGGAGGAGTCTCCCGCAACGTGTATCCCAGGCCGCGCAGCGTGTAGATCAATCGCGGCTCCCCCTCGGCCTCCATCTTGCGGCGCAGGTAGCTCACGTATACCTGGAGGTTGTTGGCGGTGGAGCTCATGCCGAAACCCCAGATCGCCTCGAACAGAGCGTCGCGGGTCAAGACCCGGGTCGCGTTGCTCACGAGGACCTGCAGGAGGGAGAACTCGGTCCGGGTCAGGTGCAGCGGCCGCCCGCCCCGCCACGCCTCGAACCTGTCCGGATCGAGCCGGACGTCGGCGTACGACAGGATCTGCGACTCCTCGTCGGTCGGCGTGCGCCGGCGCAGCAGGGCCCGCACCCGGGCCAGTAACTCCTCGGTGGCGAACGGCTTGGGCAGGTAGTCGTCGGCGCCGGCGTCCAGCCCCGCGACCCGGTCGGAGACCTGGTCACGGGCGGTCAGCATCAGCACCGGCAGATCCCGACCCGCGGCCCGCAACCGCCGGCAGGTCTCCAACCCGCCGAGGCGGGGCATCATCACGTCGAGGAGCAGCAGATCCAGCGTGTCACCGCTGACCCCACCGACCCCGTCGAGCACGGCGAAACCGTTGGCGACGGTGCTGGTGTCGTAACCCTCGACCTGGAGCACCCGCTCCAGCGAGTCACGGATGGCCGGGTCATCATCCGCGATCATGATCCGCACGCCGGTCCGCCCCCTTCCAGTCGATGTTTTTGCCGCTCATTCTCCCCGATCAACCTGAGGCCAGGATTAGAGCGTCGCTGGGGACCGCGCTCTTACGGATGCCTAAGAGGGCGGTATGAGATCCGGTAGGCGATTTGTCGTCGCCTGAACGCGGGACTGCGGCATCTCAGCCGGTCGGCGGGCTCGGGCGTTGGCGTTCTGGACGCAGGTTGGACACAAGGATCGGAAAAGACTGACGAGGGCCGGGAGGGACCGAGGCACCAAACCTCGTCTGACCTGGGAAAACGGCCAAGATGGGTGCTTCTGCCGGGTAATGGAGAACATGTGTGAGATGCAGGCACGAGACCGAGGCTTCACCACGGCATTCGTCTCGGCGGCCCTGGTCACCGAGGTCTTCACCGAGCAGATGGCGGACTGCACCGCCATCGCCGACAGAGGGCTGGCCGATCCGGACCCGCCGCCCACCGCCGGCGACGCCCCTTCCGGTATGTCGGTGACCGCCTCGGCGGCCGAGGCCATGACCTTGTCCATCTTGTTCATGCCTTTCTCCGGTGCCGAACGCGGTGTCCGGCACCGGAGCGGTGTCACAGCCCATCGCACGATGGTCATCGCCTGCGGCGGGCAGGTGGCAGGGGCACCGGGGCGACGCCTTCGACGACGGTGTTGCTGATGATGCCGATGCCCTCGACTGTCATGGTGACGCTGTCGCCGGGGACGAGGGGCGGTGGTTCGAGGATGCCGTGGTGGCCCCAGAGTTCGGCCAGGCAGCCGCCGTTGCCGCAGGTTCCGGAGCCCAGGACGTCGCCGGCGCGGATCCAGGTGCCGCGGGAGGCGTACGCCGCCATCTCCTCGAACGTCCAGGCCATATTGGCCAGTCGATCCCGCCCGATCGTCTCGCCGTTGACGGCGACGGTGAGGGCCAGGTCGAGGAAACCCTCAGCGTCACGGTGGCATTCGAGTTCGTCGGCGGTGACGAGCCAGGGGCCGAGTGTGGTGGAGGTGTCCTTGCCCTTGGCCGGGCCGAGTTTGACCCTCATTTCGCGGCCCTGGAGGTCACGAGCGGACCAGTCGCCCAGGATCGTGTAGCCGAGGATGTGATCACGTGCCTGCTCGGGCGTCAGGTCCCGGCCCGCCTTGCCGATGACGGCGGCCACTTCGAGTTCGAAGTCGAAGCGCCCGCAGCCCGGCGGTACCGGCACGTCGTCGTGGGCACCGATCATCGCGTACGGGTTGGTGAAGTAGAACGCAGGTGCGGCGTACCACTCCTCGGGGACGGTGTCGTCGTATCCCCGGGCGACGCCGGCGACATGGCTCTCGAAGGTCATGTAGTCGCGAACGGTGGGCGGCTGCAGCGGAGGCAGCAGCCGTACACCGGCCAGGGGCACGGGCAGGGAGGCGGTCAGGGCGCGGTCTCCCGCCCCGCGCAATGCCTCCTCGCCCTCCACGATCAGGTCCAGTAGGTCGACGGGGCGTGCGAAGGGGTGGAGCTGGTCGTCGGCGACGACTCCCGACTGCCGTTTCCCGTCGTGGACGAAGCTTGCGAACTTCACGCCGTGCTCCCCGCCGCCCCGGCCGGCGCGGCGCCGCTGCGTCGGAAGCCGACGAAGACCGCGGCGATCACCGCTGCGGTCACACAGGCCGTGGCGGTGAGGATCAGTCCGTTGTTGTAGCCGCTTGCCAGCGCGTGCTCGGTGAACGGGGCAATCTTGGCACTGAGCGGGCCCAGGTTGGCGCTGTGCAGGGCGAGCGGGCCGTTCTCGTGCAGGACGGCGGAGGCGATGCCGTGCTCCTTGGGGGTAAGGCCCGCATCGGCGAGGCTGCCTGTGAGCTGACTCGCGGCCATGCCGAGGGCGACGGCGCCGACTATGGCCGGGCCGAGGGTCTGACCGAGGTCGCGGACCAGGCTGGTGGTGGCGCTGGCCATGCCGGTCAGGGTGGGCGGTACGACGTTGACGGCCGCGGCGGTGAGGGCGGCGACGACCAGACCGAAGCCGACACCGTTGAGCACCAGCGGCCCGAGCAGGGGCACCGGGCCGGTTTCGTGGATCGGCACCGCCCGCAGCCACAGTTGGGCGCCGGCCAGCGAGAGGAATCCGGTGACCAGCATGGGGCCGGGGCCGACGTGGCGCAGCAGGCGGACCAGCAACGGCCAGATGAACGGGGTGATGCCCTGAATGACGAGGAAGGGCACCGCGGCCTGGAAGGGGCTCTGGTGCTGGATGACGCCGAGGCGGATGCTCAGGTCGTACGCGCCGCCGAGGAAGCCGAACATGCCGATCACCGCCATCGCGGCCGACGCGGCGAAGGCCGGGATGCGGAACAGCTCCAGGCGCAGCATCGGGGCTGCGCTGCGGCTCTCCACCATCACGAACGCGGCGAGGAACACGGCGAAGGCGACGAAGGACGCGACGACGGGTGCCGAACTCCAGCCGTCGGAGGGGCCTTGGATGATGCCGTACAGCAGGGTGAGCATGGCCACGGCGATGGTGATCTGCCCCGGCCAGTCGAGCGAGCGGCCTTCGGGGGCGCTGGACTCGGTGGCCAGCAGCCAGGCACCCACCGCGGTGATCACGGCGAGCACGCCGGTCACGCCGAACGCCCACTGGAAGGAGGCGTGTTCGACGATGCTGCCGGACATCAGCGGGGCTATCAGGGCACCCAGCGACAGGGCCGTGGTCCAGGAGGCCAAGGCCTTGGCTCGCGCGGCCGGTGTCGGCGTGATGGCGGTGACCATCGACAGGGAGGCGGGGAAGAGCGCGGCTGCTCCGATGCCGGAGATCGCCTGACCGGTGATCAACTGCGCTGCGGAGTCGGAGGTGGCGGACACCAGGTAGCCGACGGCGGACAGCAGTGCCGCGCCGACCACCAGTTTCTTTCGGCCGTACAGGTCGCCCACGACGCCGAAGGTCAGCGCGAGGACGGCGGCGGGAACCAGGAAGGCGTCACTGATCCAGGTCAGTTCTCCGCCGGACGTCTGGAGGGTGCGCTGCATGACGCCGTTGATCGCGGCGGGCAGGACGAGCCCGATCTGGGCCAGGCAGACGGCCAGACAGCCGGCGATGATCGTGCCGGTGTGGCGTGCCGTAGCAGCCGGTGCGGCTTCGGACGACAGGGCGGCGGGTGGGTCGTAGGCAGGGGTGGAGACCATGTCTCCTCCTTGGAGGGTTGGCGGGACGTACGGCCCGAGGGGGATGGTGGGGAGCTGCGCGTACCGGAGGGGCGGTGCGCCGGTCGGCGGAGGGTGGGGCCTCGTCCGGGCGGGCGGAGAGCGTTATCAGACGCGGGGGCAGAGCTCGGCCATGCAGCCGAACAGCATGGGGCCGTCGAGCGGGGGCAGTGAGGGGTCGAGTTCCCGATAGACGGTGTGCACGTTGACGGCCAGGCGTTCGCTCTCGTGCAGGTCGGCGAAGCGGCCGAGGCGGATGTCGCGGGCCGCGTCCATGGCGGGCATTCCGGCGGTGAACCGGGCGGTGGCCTGCTCATGGACGTATTCGAGGTAGTCGCGGATCTCGCGGACGGCCTGTTTGGTGGCGACGGGACCGTGGCCGGGTACGACGATGTCGGCGTCGAGGCCGAGCAGCAGGTCGCAGGCGGCGAGCCAGCGGGCGAAGGGACCGTGCCAGACGACCGGCGCTGCTCCGGCGAAGACGATGTCGCCGGTGTAGACGGTCCGGCTCTGCGGCACGTGGACGATCGTGTCGCCGGCGCTGTGCGCGGGCCCCACGTCGATGAGGCGGACCTCCATCCCGCCGACGTCGAGGACGGTCTCGCCGTCGAAGACCCGGTTCGGGAGGACGGGGTCGATGTCGGTGTGGTCGAAGCGGCCGAAGATCCGGCGGGCGAAGTGTCCGGCCGGGCTGTCCATGCTGGTCAGCGCCCGCATCTCGGCGGGGCCCACCTGCCGCATGTCCGCCACGGACCCGCGGGCCGCGATGATCTCGGCGTGGGCCACGAGCTGGTTGCCGAACCAGTGGTCGCCGTTGCCGTGGGTGTTTACCACGGTGGAGATCGGTGCCGGGGCGGTCAGTGGCGCCAGCGCGTCGAGCATGGTCTTGGTCAGCCGCAGGTCGTAGAGGGTGTCGACGAGCAGCGACGCGCCCCGGCCGGTGATCAGCCCGGCGTTGCTCATGCCCCATCCGGCATCGCCCGCGATCCAGGCGTAACAGCCGTGTCCGAGCTCGATACAGCCCGTCTGGGATGTCACGGAAGCCACGTTGCCTCCTTGTCAGCGTCCCGCGATCAACAGAGCGAGACTTACATCCACTACTGGACTAGAGTCCAGCAGTGGAGAGGAATCTAGATAAGTGCCGGGAAGGGGTCAAGAGCCGTGCGGCCTTGTGTTGTACTGGGGGCCATGAAGATCCGGGACGCGGCAGCCGCCTCCGAGGGCGGCTCGGCCGTGGGGCGCCAGGAGCGCAGGCGTCGGAAGCTGCACGACCAGCTGTACGAGACGGCGGTCGGTCTCTTCGTCGCTCAGGGATACGAGGCGACCACCATGGAGCAGATCGCCGAGGCCGCCGATGTCGCCCGGGCCACCGTCTTCAACCACTTCGCGCAGAAGGTCGGCTTCCTCGAGGAATGGGGAATCCGCCGCCGTGCCCGCGTCGCTGAGATTCTCGGCGCGGAGCACGCCGAGGATCTGCCGGTCGGCGACCGGCTGCGCCGCTACCTGAAGGAGATGGGCGACCTCAACGTCGCCTCCCGTGCAGAGACCACCGTCCTGATGGACGCATCAGCGCGGTACGGGCACCTCCTGCAGGACCCGTCCCTGGACATCGAACTCGCCAGGATCGTCGAGCGCGGGCGGCAACGAGGGGAGATCAGGTCCGGCGTCGACTGCGACCAGGCCGGCCAACTGCTGGCCGCCTGCTACTTCTCGACGATCCTGCGCTGGATCCGCGAGGAACCGGCCCCCTTCGACCTGCACGAGCGCCTCGCCGGGGCGCTCGACATCATCCTGCTGGGCCTTCTTGCCGACGAAACACACGCCGGGGAACCCTGACGGTTCTCCTCACCGCCACCTTGAGGCAGAAGGCCGGTGGGCTCGTCGATCAAGCAAGCCCGCAGAAATGATCACGCACGACCCCGGACATCTTGCCAGCCAACACAAATCGTGACGCCCTGTCAGCAGACCCAGCCAGCGCACCGCTCAACTTCGAAGACCCGCTTGTCGTCCGTCACTCGGCCACCCAGCTACAGGGAGCCCGTAGCCCGAGCAGCCGAACGGGGTACGTCGGCAACTCTCGGCTTACGAGCCTTGAGGCACTGAGGGCGACTCACTGGTGCGATCTGGGGCCGTTTTCAGTACGGGCCGTTTCTCCCTCACGCCGCCCGGCCACGTCGACAACGGCACGTTCCAGGCGAGCCCAGCCACCGCCACACCACACCTCCCCTGCTACAAAAATGAACGTTTTCGCAGGTCAAAGACCTGCACAGGTGGGGTGGGTGGGACTCGAACCCACGGCCGACGGATTATGAGTCCTTTGAGGATCTTGGCGACCCTTGCCGATCAACGCCAATCTTGGCCGTTTCCCCAGGTCAGATACAGCTTGGCGCCTCAGTCCTTCTCGGCCCTTGTCAGTCTTTTCCGATCCTTGTGTCCAACCTGCGTCCAGAACACGTCCGGGAAGGACGAGTCCGCCTGAGCACGGAGACCATCGCCCCCGCTCGGAAGCGGGTCTTGAACCACGCTCAACGGATTGGCTTACCAACGAGATGATGCTCCACCCCTCGTCGCGGGGTGGAGCATCATCCCTGGCTTCGAGAAGCGAGTTGCAGACCGGACTGCGGGCAGACCTGGGCGCGGCGTTTCGATCGGATCAGCCGAGGACGTAGCTCTCATCACCGAAGTCAGCGACGATCTTCAGCTTGCCACCGAGCGCCTTGACGTAGGCGGCGAGTGTGTCGACCTCACTGCGCTCCAGTTGGCCCTTCTCGATGCGGGAGACGCGGGCCTGGGTGACGCCCATGGCTTCGGCCACCTGAACCTGTGTGGTGTGCTGCCGCTTCCGCAACTCGGCGAGGCGATGCACACGGGAGGCCAGGACCATCGCCTGCGCCCCCTTCTGGATCTGGTCCTTTTCGGCATCGGTGAAGGCGAAATCCTCGGCCAGGTCTCCCCAGGAGACGGCCTGCGGGTCCTTGAGGTGATCAGTCATCGTGCCCCGTCCTCTCCATCGATTCGCTTCAGATGCTCCGCGTACGCCTGCTCCGCCTGGGGCACCGCGACGCGGTACCAGCCGGACCAGTTGCCCGCTTTGTCGCCGCCGACCAGAATCACGGCCTGCCGGTCCGGGTCGAACACGAACAGCAACCGCACTTCCGTGGTCCCTGCCGAGCCGGGTCGAAGCTCCTTGAGGTTCGACAGCACCGAGCCCTTGATCGTGTCCACCAGAGGCCTACCCAGCGCGGGACCTTCTTCCTGAAGGGCAGTGACAGCCTGGCTGACCTGAATCAGAGTGTCGCGGTCAGTGCGGCGCAGGCCGTGAAGCCAGGACAGAGCCGGCTCGACCACGACAATCTTCCAAGCCATGCACACGCCACCCATCTGCAATTTATTACACTGGCAGCATACACCTTTGACGTCATAATGGCAGATGTGAGGCCATGCTGGCCCGGTCGGGTTGGCCGACCCTCGGGTCTCGTACCAGGAGGCGGCGCGGATGCGGTGGAGTCGAGGCGCCGCGGGAGACCGTGCGGGCCGAGTATCAGCGTCCGCGGCCAGGATGTGGTTCTCCTGGCGACCTCTTCCAGCTTTGTGGGGCGTAGGCGGGCGGGCGTGAACGGGGCGAGTCCTTGAACGGAACGCTGACGAGTGAGGGCTCAGCTGTTCGCGGGGAAGCTCGCGGTGCTCATCGGTCACCGGGGCGGTCGCGCCGCGGCAGCGGCTCGGCAACCAGGTCGTAGGAATCCTCGACCGCGTCGGTGACCAGTCGCTCGGTGATGCCGGGGCCAGGACCGAGAGAGATCCAGTGCCGTTTGTCGAGATAGCGGCCCGGTGTGACCGAGGCGTAGCCGCGTACTTGCGCGCGGGCGTGTTCGGGTTCGCACTTGACCGTGATGATCTGCTCGTCCGGGTCGTCGGTGACGATCAGGAACACCTTGCCTGCGACCTTGTACACGTCGAGTCCCGGGGTGAAGGGGTAGCCGTGGCTGGCGTCGGGGAGGGCCAGGGCTGCCTGGCGGGCGGTGTCCTGTAGCCGGTCGCCGGCCGCGCTCACCGGTCCGCCTCTGGGGCGGTGCCGTAGGTGTGCGGGTCGACGGGCTGCTCGGCCCTCGGCAGGCGAGCGACCACGAGCCGGTAGGAGTCGGTGACGAGTTCGTCGACCAGCTTCCTGTCGACGCCTTCCCCGCCCTCCAGGGTGATCCAGTGCTTTTTGTTCATGTGGTAGCCAGCGGTGATGTGGCTGTACTGCTCCCGCAAGGCGAGGGCCTCGCCGGGGTCCGCCTTGAGGATCACGACGGGACGCCCGGGAACCTCGGTCATCAGCATGAACACCTTGCCGCGCACCTTGAAGACCTCCCAGTCGAGGCCGAAGGGATGCCCCAGCTCGGCTCCGGGGAGTTCCTCCGCGCAGTCGGCGGCGGTCTTGTGCAGGGCCAATCCATTCATAGGTGGTGGGCCTTCTCGGGTTGGTGATGGACTGTGGATCGAAGGAGGCGGAGGGCGCGCCGCGCGGGCGCGGTGGCATGTCTCATCCTTCCGTCGAGGCCGACAGGAATGGGCGTAGGCTGCGGACATGTGATGGTCGACAAGCGACACGCCGGGCCCAGCAGGCAGGCCGGACCAACGGCGGTTCCGCTCTACGGTTTCCAGCCCCCGGTCGGTACTCCCTACGGCCTTGAGGTGAGCACCGTCGAGGACTTCTTCACCCAGCACGACGACTGGCCGTGGAACCCGCCCCGTCCGGGCCGTGCCACCTTCCACTACCTCATCGCGGTCACCGAGGGTGAGCTGCTGCACGACGTCGACCACGTCACGCGGACCGTCGGCCCCGGCCAGTGGCTGTGGGTGCGTCCCGGGCACGCGCAGTGCTGGCATCCGCCCGGCGCGGCCCGCGGCACCTTCATCCTGTTCGAACCAGACGTGCTGCGTCCCGACCTCGCCCGTCTCCTGGCCCCGCTCACCGCGCACGAGGCCGCGGCGGTGCTCAGCCCGCACCCCGCCGACACCGCCTGGCTCCAGCAGACGGCACTCCAGCTCCTGGACGAACACCGCGCACCCGGGCGCCGCCCCCTCGACGTCCACCACGCCCTGCGCCGCAGCCTGCTCGAATCGCTGCTGCTGCGCCTGGCCAACTCCCCGGGCATCGCCCCCATCGGCACGGCCAAGGCCGGCACGCGCCGTGCCGACAGGTACGGACGCTTCCTGGACGCCCTGGAGCTGCACTTCCGCGAACTGCAACAAGCCACGGACTACGCCGAGCTGCTCGGCTGCTCGGTCCGCACCCTCAGCCGCGCCGCCCGGGACGCCACCGGCAAGGGGGTGCGTGAACTCATCGACGAGCGGCGCCTCCTCGAAGCCCGGCGCCTGCTGGGAGGTGCCCGGTGGGACGCCCGCGCTGTGGCCGTCCACCTCGGCTTCAGTGATCCCGCGAACTTCGGCCGCTTCTTCCGCAACCGCACCGGCCTCACCCCGGCCGCCTTCGCCGCCGACGAGGCTACGACCGTCTCCCCTCCTCTCCCTGGTTGACGATGTCGGCGGTTACCGGCCGAGTCTCAGTCGACGGCCTCGATGGTGACATCGACCGCGCCGTCGTAGTTCTTCAAGGCATCGGCCCCCGAGTCGATCTCGCCGAGGATGACGATGCCGGGGGCCGGGATGGACTGGCCGTCGTGGTCATGGAAGATGGTGATGTCGGGACCGGGTGGCCAATAGGCGGTGTTGCCGATCTCGTAGCTGTACCGCGGCTTGCCTCCCGCGGCGAGAAACCGGGGCAGGTGAGCGTACTTCTCGCGCTTGAACAGGTCGTTCATCTGCAGCGTCAGCGGAAGCAGCGAGGCGAAGTCGCGTGCCGTCGCGTTGTCGTCGAGGGGTGCGTTGAGGACGGTCTCTCCGACGGTCAGTCGGATTCTCATATGGGTGTTGCCCTCTGGGGTGTTGTGGGAGTGATCGTCGGCGGCGGACACGTACGCCATGCTCATCGGCGTACGGGCTTGGGGCTGGTCGGCCCTTTGCCAGGCACGGCCACCCCATATCTGTTCCCTTTGCCGGTTTCTCTCACGGATGCTGTGGTCGGCCGTTGTCGACCGTCGCGCATCGGCGGTGGTTGGTTGTCGGTTCTCAGTTGCCCAGGTCTCAGTCGTTCAGGACGACGACGTGTTTGCCCGGCGTGGCGCCGGACTCGACGTCGGCCTGGGCCTCACGGACCTGTTCCAGGCCTTGGTAGACCTTCGCGACCGGGACGTTGAGGCGTCCTGCGGCGATGGCCTGGAGCTGGTGGGCGAAGACGTCGGCCGGGAGGTCGGCGGCCTGACCGCCGTAGGAGGTCAGCCGCACCCCGCCCGGGATCATGAACGGGGTGAAGTCGGGGACCGTCCACTGGCCCGCCAGGGCTCCGGTGAAGCAGACCGTGCCGTGCTGGCGGACGGTGCGGAAGGTGTCGGCGAGGACCGAGCAGCCCACCAGTTCCAGTACGGCGTCGACACCGTCCGGCATCAGTTCGCGCACCTGGTCGGCGATGGTGCCGTTGTCCACGAGGGGATGGTCGACGCCCGCCGCCCGCAGTTGCCCGGCCCTCTGTGGGCTGCGGGTGGTGGACAGCACGGCGGCTCCGAGGTCCTTCGCGATCGTGGCCGCGCTCAGCCCGACCGTGGAGGTGCCGCCGCGGATCAGCAGCGTCTGCCCGGCCTTGAGGTCCAGGCCGGTGGTCAGCGATCCGTAGGCGGTCTGGAACATCTCCGGCAGCGCACCGAGGACCTCCCACGGCAGGCCGGTCTCGAACGGGATGACCTGCGCCGCGGGGACGGTCACGTACTGGGCGTACGCGCCGTCGTACGAGCGGCCCATGCCGCCCATCATCGTGGCCACCTGCTGTCCCGGCCGCAGCCCGCTGTCCTCGTCGGCCTCATCGACCACGCCGACGCCCTCGATGCCGGGGATGCGCGGGTAGGTGACCTCCGCGTCCGACTCGCCCTTGCGGGTGGTGACTTCGGACTCGTTCACGCCGAACGCCTTCACCCGGATCCGCACCCAGCCGGGCTTGCGGACGGGCACCGGCACATCCTTGATCTCCAGTGCGTCGAGGCCGCCGGGCCGGGTGACGACGACGGCCCGCATCGTCGCCGGTGCGGCGCCATCGGCTGCTGTCGGTCGGCTCATACCGAGCTCCTTGTCGTATTCGCCCCCGGATGGGAAGGCGGAGCCGGGGCTCCGGGCGCAGGTACCCGGGTGATCAGCCCGTGACGGCCCTGCGCCGTTGCGCATCTCGGTATCGCCCGGCGACCGTCACGGCCGGTCGATGTTCTCCCACAGGTCAAGCACCGCCTGATAGTGGTCGCCGACCTCGAAGGGCGGGGTACCGACACTCCCCGAAGTGGGCCGGTCCGCGACAGCGGGCCACATACGGGTCTGCTCGCCGGTGGCGAAGTCGAGCACGATGTCGCGGATGCGCGTGTCACGCTCGGCCTGTTCGGGGCTGCGGCCCGGCTTTTCCTGGCCGACCAGGGCGTACATCTCGGTGCCGTGCACGGCGGGTGCGCCCTCGGCGGGCCCGATCATCAGGAGATGGGCGTTGCCGCCCGCCGCGGCGTGCGCCAGGGCGCCGCGGGCTGCGGGGAGCCCGAGGATGTAGTCCGACAGGAGTGCGGCGCGGACCGCGGCAGGGGTGCGGCCGCCCTGGTCGTAGGCGTCGACGATCTTCGTGGCGCGGGAGCGGGGAACGCGCCACCCCGCGACCTCGTCGACGATGCGGCCGACGGTGTGCGGGTCGAACCGGTCGAGGTCGTTCGCCACCCACCAACCCATGTCGTCACTGGCCATGCTCAGCAGCACGTCGACATCACGGTGTGCGCCCGAGGCGAGTTCGTCCATGGGGTGGGCGTGCAGCACCGCGCCGGGCTGTCGGGTGTCCAGGACGACGCCGAGGCTCTTGCTGTCCATCCCGCCACGGACTCCGAGGTCCGTCGGGGTGACCTTGTGCAGGGCGGCCACCAGGGAGGCCGTGTCAAGGTCGATCAGCTTCTCGGGGTTGTCCGCGACGCCGAGTTCAGTGACGAACCGGTGCGCGAGTTCCTCGGCCCACCGGGCCGGCTGGAGACGCGAGGGCCCGGCGGAGAACCCGGCCAGCCGCCGGTACAGGCCGTTGGCAGAGGCAGCACCGAGGAGCCCGAAGGTGGCATAGGCGCCGCCGCTGTGGCCGTAGACCGTGACGTTGTCGGGGTCACCGCCGAAGTGGGCGATGTTCCGCTTGAGCCATGTCAGCGCGGCGATGACGTCCTGCAGACAGAGGTTGCTGGCCTCGGCGAGCCGCCCGCCGTACTGCGAGAGCGAGAGCGCGCCCAGGGCGCCGAGCCGGTAGTTGACCGACACGCTCACCACGCGCCCCGTCGCGGCGAGACCGGAGGCGTTCGAGGTGATCTGTGTGTTCGCGCCGTACTCGAATCCGCCGCCGTGGATGTACACGGTCACCGGGAGCGCCGTGTCGGCGGACTCCTCGGGGGCCCACACGTTCAGGTTCAGGCAGTCCTCCCCCATCCCGCTGTCCGCCTCGAGCCAGTCACCGCTGTCGGGCTGGACAGAGACGACGCCCTTGCGGTCATAGGGGCGGTCGGGATCGAAGTCCGCGACGACGGGGCGGCCATACCGCTCGGCGGTGGCGTACGGGATTCCCCACCAGGACCGCACCCCTGGTGCAGTCGGAGCCTTGGGAGCGGAGGCGGTCATGGCACGTCCTTCCAGCGCGGTTCGGGCGTCCGCGCGGTGCTTCGGCGGCTGATTGCTCGCGGTGACGTCTCCCATCGTTTCCGGCATCCGACAAAACGCCCGGGGGGTGGCGGTCACCCGGTGGTCATCAGGTGACACTTCGGCAACAAGATCGCGGTGCAGGCCATGAGCTTCCACTGCATGGCCGACAGCCGGATCGTCGGCGAACGGTGCCAGCCCGACCTCCACGGGGTCATGCAGCACATCGGTGCTGTACCCGCGTCGTGAACCTCGTGGCGCCGGGTGAGCTTTCTGTCGTACGGGATTGCTGCTGCCGGGAGGGGCCCGTACGGCGCGGTAGCAGAGGACGAAGGCCGCGCGGGTTCACCTCAAGAGGTCGGTCCAGCTGAGCCGGACGACCTGACAAATGTGGGTTCGGGTAGGGGTTCGGTGTTGTGGCTGCTGAGGCAGTCGAGGGAGATGCGCAGGAGGCGGCGCCCCTGGCCCGGGTGGCTGTCGCCGGTCGTCAGGGCAGCCTGGCTCAGGGAGCCGCTGAACAGAACCAGATCCTCGGCGGTGAGGTCTGGGCGCAGCAGGCCGGCGTTTATCACACACCTCGCCCGGGCTCGCGATCGCGGTCCGCATCGACGGCGTAGTGTCCAACTCCTGCGGTCCCCAGACCCTGGCAGAAACAGTGGCCGAGCTCGGCGAGCGAGCCTGCACCGCGACACCCGAGGAGGCGGCCCGCGCCGGTGACTGGATGGTGGCAAGCATCCCGCTGGCCCTCTACCGGAGCTTCCCGCCGCCGCGCTGCGGGCAAGGTCGCGCTCGACCTCGGAGCGTCCGTGACGCGCCGTACAACGAACCCGAGGACGGCCGCGCCGGACTCGTCGAGCCACGCCACGTCGTCGGCGATCACCAGCAGCACGCGCTCGGCGGCCCTGGGCAGCGGACCACGTCACGCCTGAGCAGTAGCCGTCGCTGCCCCCGGGAGGGACGGGATGCCCACCCGCCGCCCCGGCAGAGCCGCCTACTCGAAGGGCCCCGGGCAGCACTCCCGAATCCTCGTGTCCAGCCAGCGTCCAGAATCCGGCGCCAAGGCCCCGTACACGCCACCCGCGGAAACCTGCCCCCTCACCGGACCACGACATCTGCACAGGTCAGAGTGGTGTGGATCAACACTGACCGCCACGGAGCCGAACTCACGCGCAGCGGATTCAGTCCGTTCAGGCGAAGTTGACGACCCGACAGGACAAAGTGAACGTTTCCGCAGGTCACAGCCCTGCATAGGTGGGGCGGGTGGGACTCGAACCCACGGCCGACGGATTATGAGTCCTTTGAGGATCTTGGCGGCCCTTGTCGATCAGCGTCCGTCCGTGACGTTTTCGCTGGTCAGACAGGGCGCGCCATGTCTCCACCCGTCAGCCTTTGTCGGTCTGTTCCTATCCTTGCGTCCCAACTGCGTCCCGATATCGCCCCGAAGGGCCAGGGACGCCGGGCTGTCGGGCGATTGCGCGAGCTCGGAGGCGGGGCTCGAACCCGCCCACAGCGGATTGCCCTTCCAACGCGCAGAGGATTGCCCGGGGTGCCGGGCCAAATCCTCTGCGTGCGCTTCGGACGCGATCGTCCGCTACTTACGAATACGTCTACTGGTCACCCATGCGGGGTGGTACAACAACTAACTTG
Organism: Streptomyces sp. NPDC020597; assembly: GCF_044335095.1. Lineage (NCBI taxonomy): Bacteria > Bacillati > Actinomycetota > Actinomycetes > Kitasatosporales > Streptomycetaceae > Streptomyces > Streptomyces sp. NPDC020597. The sequence goes on from NZ_JBIRUL010000015.1 coordinate 43,646, forward strand.
GGTGGTCGGAACATGGCATGATGTGGCCGACCGGCGGAGGCTGGGGGACCGTTGGACAAGAGGCTGCGTCTCGCCGATGCCGCATATCAGGATATGGCGACTGAGGCTCTGAACCTCTGGTTACCCTCCGCGAGGTTCCTCTTCGAGCCGATGCCCCGGGGCCGCTCGGGTGCCGAGCTGGTGAGCGTGGACATCAGCGGCAACACCGGGGACTTCCCGCCAGGCACCTACGTCCTACGTGTCGGCCCGGCGGAGGAGGATCTCGCCCAGGCGAACGAATTGGCGGCCCATCAGCTGATCCGCGAGGCCGACCCGGAGTTCGCCGAGCGGCACATCCCGCGCCTGCTGCGCATCGACCAACGCCGCCACGGCGACGTCCGGCTGGTGGTGTCGCTGCACCAACTCGCCGGCGACAGCCTCAGCTGGTACAGCCCGCCCCGCAGCGGGTCGACGGGGCTGCTGCGTTGCGCGCAAGCCATCTCCCACGACACCCTGAATGCCTGGGCAGATCCGAGCGACTTGACGCAGATGCAGCCGCACGACGTGCTGTCGACGGTGGCAGGAACGGCCAAGCTCGACGAGTGCCTGGCCGTTGCCTCGTCCCTCTTCGGAGGTGAGGTCCACCAGGAGGACGGGCACGCGTTCCTCAACCCCCTCGCCGTCCTGGGCGAGGCCGAAAACGGCGAGCTGCCGATCATGGGGAGCATATGCCACGGGGACCTCAATACCAGCAACGTACTCGTGCCTCGGGACGAAGTGGCGGTCGGTGACGACTCCTTCTGGATCGTCGATTTGGACCAGGCGCGCCGGTCCGTCGTCGGGTTCGACCTGGCCTACTTTGAGGTCAGCGTCCTGGTAAACATGCTGCCGACCATCCGCCGCCCCGTGCTCGCCCGGTGCCTGGAGGCAGCCGAGGATGCTTCGGTCAAGTCCGTGCCGGACGATTGCCAGTGGCTCGTGGAGTTTCTGCAGCAGTCACGCGCCGGCATCCTGGAATGGATTTCCAGACAGACCGGTCGGGTGGACCGCCTATACCAGCAGTTGACGCTGGTGCGCATGGCAGCCGCACTGCTGTGGGCCCGGCGCTTCCCCTATGACGACGAACGTACCCGGCTCTGCCTCGCCTATGCCGGCTGGTACGCCCTGCGGTACCGCAGGACCTTCGCCAGCGCCGCGCCGCAGCACCCGAGCGTTCCGGCGGCTCACACCCCGCCTAGGGAGGTGGAGCGGGTCCGCGAGGATCTGTGGGAGTCCCTCTGGGGCGCCGTCTCCGGGTTCTCCCCGCACGCGGCCCGTTACATCCTCGTCGCGGAGCAACTCCCCCGCACATCGTCCATCTCGGCGCTCGGCCGCATCCCCTGGTCGCTGATCGTCGACCTCGACCCGGCCTCGGACGGCGACGGACTTCACCACTGGGCGAGCCCGGTCCTCAACACGCAGCGTGCGGTGCATCTCTTCACCGAGGAGCGCCCGGTGATCGACTATGCGCGCAGCACAGCCTGGCTGCTGGCCGCCGGTTCCGTGCTGCGCCGGGAGCCCGCCCTGGAAGGCCGCGAGTGGGTGCTTCGTCGCTTGGACACTGTGCGTCGGCTTACGTCCTCGTTCCACCAGTTCGTCGGCGAGACGCCGGTGTGTGTCCTGGTGCTTGAGGGCGGCACCGAGTCCGCGCCGAAAGGGGGCCGGAACAGACTGCTGCGGGTCATCGAGACCATGGACGAGATGCTTCAGGGGCAGGCGACTTTCCTGCATGTGGGACTGGCCGACCTACAGCCCTACGTTCCCGTGGTCCAGGTGCCGCTGCCTGTGCACGACCTGCTGGACCGCCTCGCCGCGACACTGGGCAGCAGCGCCGAGTACCTCGACTACACGGTCCCCGCCCTCGACAACGGCACGGTGGCGATCTCGCCGGAGACCATGCAGAAGCTACGCGAGCATCTGGTGATCCTGCATGACGGGATCGATGCGTCCGCTCCGCCCGGCGACAAGAGCAACAACGACGCTTTCTGGCGCGGTGGCCTCATCGGCTGGGATGATCTGGACGCTGGCCGGGACGTAGTGCGCGCCGTCAACGACGGCATCGTGGCCGCCCTCCGTGACAGTCTGAAGCAACATCGCACCCGTACCGTCGTGGTTGAACACCGGCCTGGTGCTGGCGGCACCACCGCAGCCCTGCGCGCCGCCTGGGACCTGCATCAGGAGTCTCCCGTGGCGGTGCTCCCGCACGGTGTGCCGATCGGGCCGTCGCGCGTCCCGCTCGTCGCCGACCGGCTGCATCTGCTATACACCATCACGCAGCTGCCAGTGCTGCTCGTCGCGGAAGCGGGCGACCTGAGCGAGTCCTACCGGGAGATGCTGTACCGCGAGTCAGCCAAACGCAACACCCCGCTGACGATTCTCTACGTCAGACGGGGGGTCACTCAGTCCAGCCGGAGCGCCCTTCAGGTGTCGGAGCCGCTCGAACCGGCGGAGACCGCCGAGTTCTTGGCCCGCTATTCCGCGCTGACGGACGACCAGCATCGGATCGACGAGTTGCGGCTGCTCGGTACCAAACACTACGAGCCCTACCGCACGCCCTTCTTCTACGGCCTCGTCACCTTCGAGCGGGAGTTCACCAAGCTCTCTACCTACGTACGCACCCATCTCGACCACGTACGCGGCCGAGCGCGCGAGGTCATGCAGTACCTCGCCCTGGCTACCATCTACTCCAATACTGGGCTGCAGCGGGAGCTAGTGCAGAAGCTGATGCACGTCTCCACGCCGTCGGCAGAACTCGACCTCTCCGATGTATTGGGCCCGGAAGCATCCCGGCTGGTGGCGGTGCGCAGCGGCCGGGTACGCCTCCAGCATCAGCTCCTGGCCGAGCAGGTACTGGCCGAACTCCTGAACGACGACCGGTGGAAGCAGCATCTCAAGGAGCTGTCGATCGACTTCATCCAGGCTCTGGCGATCACCACCGACGTATCCGCGGACCCAGTGCGGGTGCTGCTCCGCCAAATGTTCGTGGACCGGCAGGGCGGCACGGCAGACGGGATCGAGGACCGGCGAAAATTCGCCCCGCTGATCGAGCAGCTGGATCTCAACTCCGCCCACCAAGTGCTCAAGTCCCTCACCGAGCACGTGCCTGACGAGCCGCACTTCTGGAACCACCTGGGCCGGCACCAGATGTACCGCCTCAACCGGGAGCTCGACAAAGCGGAGGAGTACGTCACGCGCGCGGTGGACCTGGCGGAGTGGGATTTTCTGCATCACCACACCCTCGGTCTCGCGCGCCGCAGCCGGATGCGCCAGGCGCTGCGCGACGCCAAGCGGCGCGGAGTGCAGTCGGTTATGGCCGCCGCCGACCGCTGGTTCGCGCAGACCGTCGAGTGCTTCGCCACCACCCGGAAGCTCAACCCGGAAAACATCTACGGCTACGTCACCCATGTGCAGGCCATCGTCGATGTCGCCAAGGCAATTAAGGACGCGGCACGGGTCTCATCCATCGCGGAACTCAGCTCCGACGCGAGCGAATGGGTCACGGAGAACGTGGCCGAGGCCAACTTCCTGCTGAACGAGGCCGCCCAGCTATACGGGACGCTAGACCAGCACGACGACTACTTGGTGCGGTGCCAGGCCGACATCAAGCGGCTGTACGGCGACCTCGACTCCGTGGTCGAGCTGTGGGAGCTCGCCGTCGCCGGCAACCGCAGCACACCCATGATGCAGCGGGCACTCGCCCAGGCGTACTACGTGCGCGGCGGCCGCACCTGGCGGGAGCTGGACGATTCCGAGCTGACCCGTATCGTGGAGCTGGCACGGCAGAACCTCTCCAGAACCGGCTGCAAGGAGGAGGACTACCGGCTCTGGTTCGAGGCGTACAAGCTCCTGCCGGAGTTTGACATCGACGAGGCGCTCTCCCAGCTCCAGCTCTGGGCGGACCGCTTCCCCTCGTGGCGCGCCCACTACTACCGGTACTGCCTCTTCTTCCACCTCTGGTTCACTGGCCGCAGCAACGACGTTGAGGCTTTCCGCGTGGAGCAGCAGCAGGCCGAGAAGTATGTGGTGGGCCGCTCCAACCGCTCCTATCTGTGGCTGTCCACCGGCCCCGAGTGGTATCCGCTGATCGCTGACAGCGACCTGGGCGAGTGGAACCGCCGGGACATGTTCTGGACGAACACCACACATCTGCAGCGGGTGAATGGCGTCATCGACCTCATCCGCGGGCCCCAGGCGGGCAGCATCCAACTCGAAGGCGCGGTCACCGCCTTCTTCGTCCCGTCCCGGGGCAAGTTCCTCCCGGACAGTGACGAGAACACCCCGGTCAACTTCTTCCTCGGCCTCAGCCCCGAGGGGCCCCGCGCGTGGGACGTCAGACGGGGGCATCTCAACCACGCCCTGCGGGCACGGCAAATGGTGTCGACAGGCCCGGTGCGCACGCTCACCGCCCGGGACCCCGTGCACCTGGCACCGGCCCAGGTTGCGGCGCAGGCTGCCATGCTCACGCGGCAGCGCAGGCTCGATTTCTGCATCTCCCTGCTGGAGGCATGGCAGACGGTCGGCGACACGCCTCGGCTGTCCCGGCTCACCGAGCGGGTCAGTGCCCGTTTCCGGTACAACGGCGCGGACGTAGCCGAACTCCTTGCCGAGTCGGGCCGGGTCTACTTCGACGCCGACGAGAACGACCCGCTCGTCCAACTGCTCGGCAGCCAGGGCCAACCGGTCCGGTCGGCAACGGCCGACCATGGGCTGTCCTCCGACGGCCAGCCGGAACTGGGCCGCATCACGTTCGTCAATGACACCCACGGGCACGGCATCGTTGAACTGGTGAACCACGGGTGGGCGCGCTTCACGACCGACGATGTGCGGACGCCGCTTGCGGACGGTCCTGTCCGCGGCCAGATCGTGCGGGCGGTCATGGTGGAGATGGACCGCCATGGTGGGCGCAACGCACGGGGCCTGGAGCTATTCCCCCTTACGGCCACGCTGGTGGGCACCGAAGTGGTGGACGTGGAGCAGCTCCTCGAGCGCATTGAGACCGACCTGCGGTACGAGATCGAGGAGCGGCTTGCGCAAGGAGTGCGCACGGTGCCGACCCGGGAGCTCGAGGAGTGGTTGGAGGAAAGGTTCAAGGGCTGCCAGCCGCTCGCGCGCCGCCTCGGTCTGCCGTCCCTGGGGCAACTGTGGAACGGGCTGGACTGGCTGAAGCAGAGCGGCACCCCCGGTAACAGGATGCTGAGCCTGGCCAGCGGGACAGTGTTCGGGCGTGTCTCAGAGGCCCGTGGAAAAGCTGCGGGGCGGGAGCGACATGTTGATGAGCGCGACGACTTCGGCACGGCGTTGGATTCCGTGGTCACCGCGCTTCAACAGGCCAACAAGGGCAAGGCGCCCACGTTCTACAAGGTGAAGAACGGGCTTGTGAAGCACTTGAGGAACAGGTATGACGCCGTAGTCGGCAGATCCCTGCAGAGGCGGATCGAACAGCAACCGGGGTGGGAATTGAGGGAACTCAATTCCGGTGTCCAGTTGGTCCACCGAGCCGGTACTCCCGCGCCGCCCGCAGACGCGCCGGAGCCGTTCGCCACCGCACTCGCCCACACCGTGGACGAACTCGCCCGGCAGGGAAAGCCCCCCAACCTCCAGACGATCGGATCTAACCTGCGGTCCCGACTCGGCGAGGCGTATGCGAGCGTCGTCGGCTCTTCACTGAAGAAGCGGATCGAACGCGAACCCGGGTGGCGGCTGGAAGAGATCAGGCCCGGGGTGCACCTGGCCCATCGAGCCAGTGCACCCGCACCGGCGAGGCGCTGTGCGGCAGAGGTGGACGTCGCGGCGGACCTGAACGCCGTGATCGGAGAGCTACTGAGGCGTGACGGCGAGGCTCGTCTCACCGTTCTCGGGAACGTGTTGCGGGAGCGGTGGGGCCCCGAGACCTATCAGGCGTTGACCGTCGGCCGCACGCTCCGTCAGGTGGCCGAGGCGCACGGCTGGGAGGCCCACTGCCCAAGGCCGGACACCTGGGTGCTGCGCGGGCGCAGTACCCAGCCCCCCAGCGCGGAAGGATGAGCTGTGGCGGACGATGAGGTGACTGCGGTCGCCGCGCTCCTGGAGGCCTTGGCCGAACATACCGGGCCTCCGGTCTCGGTGTCCGAGCTTTGCCGACGGGCAGGCCTGAGCGGACCAACTCTCGAGACCGCAGCGCCGATGGTGCTGGTGCTGCTGAGCGCGTTCGGCGTCCTGCGGTCCGAACACGGACCGACGAACGGTCAGGCTGGCGTCGTTGCGGTCAGCCCGCAAGCGCGCTACTTCCTGCACAGTCTTGCCTCCTATGTGCGGACGGGCCGTTCGATCCTGGCCAACTGGGAGCGGCCGGGAACGACCGAGCCGCCATACACCAGCCGCCAGGCACTGTCCGGACCGCAGTTTCTCTACCTGGTGGAGGCGCGGCGGCTGGCTCTTGATTCCGACGCCGCACCGCTACGCCGCACCGAGGTCGTCCAGGTGGTGGTCAAGTGCCGCCTCCGGGGCCGCGGTGGCCGGGCCCAGTACCTGCTGGTGTACGACGATCGAGCCCGGCAGTACCAACTACCGGGCGGCCACATCCGCGCCTCAGACGCTGACGCCCGCGCCGCAGCCGCCCGGGAATTGGAGGAGGAGCTGCTGGGCTATGACCACACTCCGGGCAGGGACGAGCTGAAGGAACTCGGTGCGGTCTCCGCTGTCCAGCTGTCCCGGACGTTCGGCGCAGTGACGGAGTACCGGGTCGTCTTCTTCCAACTCGAGTCAAAGGCCCGGTCAATCCCGGTGGGCCCCGGCGGCCGCTGGGTGCCCGAGGACGCCCTGCTCGACCAGGCGACCCTGCTCGACGGCACCACCCTAAACGTCACCGCCCTGGACCGGCTCGACCAGTCACTCCCCGGGGGCCTCCGCGGCCTGCCGTGGAGTCTGCCGGACGTCCAGCGCAGATCGCTGCGCGCGGTGGTCCGAGACAGACCATGGGAGACCGTCGGCCTGGTCATCGGAATCCTCGGCCTCATCCTGTCCGTCATCCCGCTTCTGGGCTAGACATCTTTAACTGTGCGGTTACGTCGTGTCCTGCCGGCTGTCTTGGGCTGCACGATGCCGGGAGGATGAAGTATCCCGATGGCGGTGCATTGACGCCGAGGAACGGGCTCGGCGTGAGCAACGCCGGCTCTCAGCCGCTGGCCTGATCGAAGCGGGCCAGTGGAAAGGAACGGCCAGAGGATTCAGATCCCGGATGCCTGAGAACCGCTGGCGGCGGGCGTTGACTTCAGGCGATCGGCAGGCCCTAGTCTCAAGCGGGTGGAGCGGATCATGCGGGAGCGTAGGATTGCCAGAACACCCGATGCACCGGGCGCCGCAGCCTGATGAAGGCTTGCGCCAATGCGGCGTAGTCACCGGACCCGATCAGCCGGGACTTCACCACCACGGGCCCCGAGACGAAGGTCGTCGGAGACATCAACTGCATCGCCACCGCCGGGGCGGACGCTCCCTCGCCTGCTGGCTGGACCTAGCGTCCAGCGCACCACGGACTCCCGCTACGGCCGCGCCCACATCGGCGTGAGCGCGCTGCTCGGCGGCGCATACACCTACCAGGGCGAGAAACTCGCACTGTACGAGGTCGAAGACCGCCCTGAAGAGCCCTTGGAGGACGCAACTTGGGAACGCTCCAGCCAGACCATCCGCGGCCACGACGGCTGCCGTGTCTCCCTCCACTGGACCGGCGACGCCCCGCCTTTCGGCTTCAGACGGGATGCCTCCCCAAACTTGGCAACGGCCTGCTGTGTGAGGTCAACCTCTCCGGTCAGCCGATCTCGCTCGCCTCCCGCAGCCCTTACTCGAATCAGGGCTACTAGCCGATGACGGGGCGCTACTACCGGGGCGCATGCGCCAGCGGTCGCTTCACAGAGCGTGACTTCATCGAACCCGAGAGTGAAGATTGGCCGGGGGCTTGGAGTGGAGACGTCTGGAGCGTTCCCTCGGGGGCATTTTCAGTACGGGTCGTTTCCCCGCCCCGGACAGTCGCAGAGCCCCCAGCGATCAAGGCGACCCTCTACCGCCGAGCCACCTACCGACCTCGCCCCACGCGGCCGGATGAGGCTGGCAAATAGGCCCACAGATGACTCTTCCATTCTTTGCGTCCCATCAACGTCCCACCTTGTGCGTCCAGACCTCGCACAGGTCTACGATTACGACTCCCCCTCAACCGTGAACCCACGCATCCGCCCAGGTCAACGCATCGTGAACCTCCACAGCCCCAACCCCCGTTGAACTCACGATCAGCGGATTCACTCCGTTGCCGGAAAGTCCCTGAATCCGTACCCCTAGTGAGACGTTTCCGCAGGTCAGGGCATTATTGAGGTGGGGCGGGTGGGACTCGAACCCACGGCCGACGGATTATGAGTCCTTTGAGGATCTTGGCGGTCCTTGCGTTTCTGTGCTCAGCCTTGACGTTTTCCCTGCTCAGAGCACGTGCCGCATGCTTGTTCCCTGCAACCTTTGCCAGTCTGTTCCTGTCCTTGCGTCCCCAACTCGTCCTCAACACGTCCCCGTGAGGACGGACCCGAGTATCCGGAGGAGGATCCCGGCAGCTCGAGCCCAGCGGGCGAACCCGCCCGCAGCGGATTTCCCTTCCAGCGCAGGGAGGCTCCGACCGTTACCCAGGGAGCCGCCTCAAGAGGGAGCCGTCGTCGAGCGGATTGCTGTTCCGTATCACCGGGTAGCTCTTGTCGCGAACTAGTCGCAAGAGCAGTTGATGCGCAGCAAGGGTGTGAGGCTGATGACGACCCGTCGGATACGAAGTGCCGCCGTCGCGGCGGCGGTTGCGCTGACCGGGCTCGCCGCCTGCTCGGCGCCCAGCAGCGGTGAGGGCGACCACGCGGCCGCCGAGTCCGTCGTGATCGGGGTCGCGTCCGAGCCGGACACGCTCAGCCCGCTGCTCGGATACGGCAAGGACGGCAACTCGAAGATCTTCGACGGACTCCTCGCCCGCGACGCGGACCTGAAGCTCACACCAGCCCTGGCGAAGGCCCTCCCCCAGGTAGCCGACAACGGGCTCACGTACATCTACACCCTGCGCGAGGGCGTGGAGTTCAGCGACGGTGAGCCGCTGACAGCCGCCGACGTGGTCTTCACCTACCGGACCGTGCTGGACGAGAGGACCAACAACACCTCCCGCAGCGAGCTGGACGCCGTCAAGGAGGTCCGGGCGGACGGCGACGACACTGTCGTCTTCACGCTGAAGTACCCCTACGCGCCCTTCGCCGGGCGCACCGTGCTGCCCGTCGTCCCCGAGCACATCGCCGGCGCGCAGGACCCCAACACCGGCTCGTTCAACGCGAAGCCGGTCGGCACCGGACCGTATGTCCTCTCCTCCTGGAGCAAGGGCGAGAAGCTCACCTTCAAGGCGAACCCGAAGTACTGGGGCGGCGCGCCGAAGGTGAAGACGTTCACCATGGCGGTCATCGCGGACGACAACGTGCGCGCCACCCGGCTGCGCTCCGGCGACCTGGACGGCGCGATCCTCCCGCCCAACCTGGCCGCCGCGTTCAAGGACGACGACGGTCTGAGGACGTACGACGCGAAGTCCTACGACTTCCGGACCGTCACCCTCCCCCAGCAGAACAAGGTCACCGGCGACCGGGCGGTACGCCAGGCGCTCGACGCCGCAGTGGACCGCAAGGCCATGGTCGACAAGATTCTCGACGGCGCGGGACGCCCCGCGTACGGGCCGCTGCCCGTCGACGACCCCTGGTTCGCCAAGGGCATCGAGCGCACCCAGGACCTCGGCAAGGCCCAACAGATCCTCGATCAGGCAGGCTGGAAGAGCGGCGCAGGCGGGACCCGCGCCAAGGACGGACAGCGGGCAGCGTTCACGCTGCTCTACCCCTCGGGCGACAAGGTCCGCCAGGACCACGCCCTCGCCTACGCCTCCGACGCCAAGAAGGTCGGCATCGCCGTGACGGTGGAGAGCGCGACCTGGGAGGTGATCGAGCCGCGCATGAAGGACGACGCGGTCCTGGCGGGATTCGGCAGCACCGGTGACCCCGACTTCGGTCTCTACACCCTGCTGCATTCCTCCCTCGCCGGAAACGGCTTCAACAACATGGGCCGCTACGACAACCCGGCCGTCGACAAGGCCCTCGACACCGGCCGCCGCAGCCAGGACGCGGCCACGCGCGAGACGGCGTACGACACCCTTCAGCGGGAGCTGGTGAAGGACCCCGGCTACACGTTCCTGACCCATATCGATCACGTCTACGTCCTCGCCGACCGCTGGCAGGGGCTCACCACGCAGATGGAGCCGCACGAGCACGGCTTCGCGAGCGGCCCGTGGTGGAACATCGAGGACTGGCGGCCGAAGAGGTGACCCGGCCGCCCTGGGGCGCGATGGCCCGTCTGGCGGGGCGGCGGGCCCTGTTCGCCGTCCCGATCCTGCTCGTCGTCACCTTCGGTGTCTTCGCCATCGCCGCCGCCTCCCCCTTCGACCCGGTCAGGGCGTACGCCGGTACGGCCGCACTCGGTGCCGACCAGGAGACCCTCGACCGACTGCGGGACAACCTCGGCGTGGACGAGGACTTCGCCGTCCGCTGGTGGCATTGGCTGACCTCCGCGCTCGGTGGCGACCTCGGCCGGTCCAGCGTGCTGCGGCAGCCGGTCGCCCAGGTCATCGGCGAACGCCTGCTGTGGTCAACGCTGTTGTGCGCCGTGGCCTTCGTCGTCGCCGTGCTGCTCGGCACGCTGCTCGGGGTGCTGGCCGCGCGCCGTCCGGGTTCGTGGCTCGACCGGATCGTCACCTCCCTCGCCTACACGCTGGAGGCAGCGCCCGTCTTCTGGATCGCGCTGCTCGTCATCTGGCTGTTCGCCCTCCAGTTGGACGTGTTCCCGGCGGGCGGGCTGACGGACACCGCGAGCGAGCAGGTCACGCCGGGGCAGGTGGCCAGTCATCTGGTGCTGCCGGCGGGCGTGCTCGCCGTCTCCCAACTCCCCTGGTTCGTCCTCTACGTACGCCAGGGGGTCGGCGACGCGCTGGCCGAGGACCCGGTGCGAGGAGCCCGCGCCCGCGGGTCGAGCGAGCGCACCGTCCTGCTCGGGCACGCCCTGCGCTCGGGACTGCTCCCCGTGCTCACGCTGATCGGTTCCCGCGTCCCCGAACTCATCACCGGCGCCCTGCTGGTGGAGAGCGTCTTCAGCTGGCCGGGCATCGCGGCGGCGACGGTGGAGGCGGCCACCGCCGTGGACTTCCCGCTGCTCGCCGCCCTGACGACCCTGGCCACCGCCGCCGTGCTCGTCGGCAACCTGCTCGCCGATCTGCTCTACGGCCTGTTCGATCCGAGGGTGAGGTTCAGTGACATGTGACGCGCCGGAATCCCCGGCCTCCTCCGTATCCTCCCCGCCGGTGTGGCGGTCGTACGGTACGCGGCGCCGCTCCACCCGGACGGTGCGGGTGCGCGCCTCCGCCGCGCTGGTCGCCGCGACCGTCCTCGCCGTCCTTCTCGTGCCGCCGCTGGTCCGGCTCGACCAGCAGGCCGTGGATCTGGCCGCCAAGCTGCTGTCACCGAGCTGGTCGCACCCCTTCGGCACCGACGACCTCGGGCGTGACCTTCTGGTTCGCTGCGTCTACGGGCTACGGGTCTCCCTGTTGGTCGGTGTGGCGGCGGCCCTGACCGCGACGGTCATCGGCACCGCCGTCGGGGCCACGGCCGGGGCCCTGGGCGGATGGGTCGACCGCGGCCTCATGCGCGTGGTCGACACCTTGTCGTCCGTGCCTCACCTGCTGCTGGGCATCTTCATCGTGGCCGTGTTCCGGCCGGGCGCCTGGCCGGTGGTGGTATCGGTCGCGCTCACCCACTGGCTGTCCACGGCGCGGATCGTGCGGGCCGAGGTGATGTCACTGCGCTCCCGCCCGTACATCGAGGCGGCCGTCTCCGGGGGCGCGTCGCGGTGGCGGGTGGCGGTACGGCATCTCCTGCCCGCTGTGTTGCCGCAGGCCGCGCTCGCCGCCGTGCTGATGGTGCCGCATGCCATGTGGCACGAGTCGGCCCTGTCGTTCCTGGGCCTCGGGCTGCCCACGCACACGGCGAGTCTCGGCACCCTCATCCAGGGCGCACGCGGTTCGCTGCTGGCCGGCCAGTGGTGGCCGACCCTCTTCCCCGGCCTGTTCATCATCGTCCCGACCCTCGCCATCGCCGGTCTCGCCGGAGCCTGGCGGGAAAAGATCAACCCCCGCCGCCGATCGGAGCTGATGCTGTGACCGAGCGATCTCCCGTGCTGTCGGTACGCGGTCTGTCGGTTCGCTTCCTCATGCCGGGCGGACGCCGGATCGCCGCCGTCACCGACGCCCACTTCGACGTGGCGGCCGGCGAGTGCCTGGCCCTGGTCGGGGAGAGCGGCTGCGGCAAGTCCGTCCTCGCCGCCGCGCTGCTCGGCCTGCTCCCGGCCAACGCCCAGACCGCCGGCGAGGCCCGCCTCGGCGACCTCGACCTGCTCTCCGCCGACGAGCGGACCCTCGCCCGCACGGTGCGGGGCCGCCGCATCGGACTCATTCCGCAGAGCCCGGCCGCTCACCTCACTCCGGTGCGCACCATCCGCTCACAACTGGAGGAGACAGTCGGCGCGTTGACCGGCATCCGAGGCCGCGCCGCACGGCGGTCCGCCGCGCGGACGGCGGCCGAACGCGCCGCGTTCCCGGCCGACCACCTCGACCGGCACCCCCACCAGCTCTCCGGCGGGCTCGCCCAGCGCGCCGCCACCGCCCTCGCACTCGTCGGCGACGCGCCCCTGCTGCTCGCCGACGAACCGACCACCGGCCTCGACCGTGACCTGGTCGACCGCACGGTCGACGAGCTACGGCGCCCCGTGGACGCCGACGGACAAGCCCTGCTGATGATCACCCACGACCTGGCTGCGGCCGAACGCATCGCCGACCGTGTCGCCGTGATGTACGCCGGCCGGATCGTCGAACTCGCCGACGCGCAGACGTTCTTCGGCTCCCCCGGCCCCCGCCACCCGTACAGCCGAGGTCTCCTCCAGGCCCTCCCCGACCGTGCCTTCTCCCCCATCCCCGGCATGCCCCCGGAACTCGGCGACCTGCCCGACGGCTGCGCCTTCTCCGCCCGCTGCGACCGGGCAACCGACGCCTGCGTCACGCTGCCCCGGATGACGGGGGCTGTCGTCTGCCACCACCCGCACGCACAGGAGGATCTCCGTGCTTGAACTGCGCGGCATCACGGCCGGATACGACCGACACACCCCTGTGGTGCGGGACGTCTCCCTGTCGATCACGCCTGGCCATGCAGTCGGGTTGCTCGGTCCCAGCGGCTGCGGCAAGTCCACCCTTGCCCGCGTCGCCGCGCTCCTGCACCGCCCCGACTCCGGCGCCCTCGTCCTGGACGGCACTCCGGTACACCGTTGGCGCCACCGCGCCCCGCGCGAGCAGCGCACCGCCGTCGGGATCGTCTTCCAGCAGCCCCGGCTCTCCGCCGACCCCCGGCTGCGGCTTCACGACCTGATCGCCGAGCCCCTGCGCGCCACCGGCCGACGCGAGGCCGTCCCCGACCGGGTTCCCGAACTGGCCGAGGGCGTCGGGCTGACCCCCGACCTGCTGAGCCGACGCCCGCACGAAGTCAGCGACGGCCAGTTGCAACGCGCCTGCCTGGCCCGCGCCCTCGTGCTGCGCCCGCGCTGGCTGGTGTGCGACGAGATGACCGCGATGCTCGACGCCTCCACCACGGCCGCCCTGGTCACGGTGGTCGAGGAATACCGCCGGGCCACCGGCGCCGGCCTGCTCGCCGTGGGTCACGACCGGGTACTCCTGCGGCGCTGGTGCGACCGTACGGTCGACTGGGACACGCTGGGCGGAAGGGCCGCTTCGGCAGAAGGGCTCCCGCAAGTCACGTCCTTGCGGGAGCCCTCTGCTGTGCCGCCTGCCAGTGAAGGTTGAGAAGACGATCACGAGCAGGACGTCTGTTGGGACGCGGACGCTGCTATGGCGTCACGGCGCCGACTGCCGTCACGGCGCGAGCAGCAGGCTGTCGCCGCGCTCCTTGGCGGCGGCGTAACGCCGGGCCACGTCCTGCCAGTTGACGACGGCCCACATGGCGTCGATGAAGTCGACCTTCTGGTTCTTGTACTGAAGGTAGAAGGCGTGCTCCCAGGCGTCGAAGACCAGGATCGGGGTCGAACCCTGGCCGACGTTGCCCTGGTGGTCGTAGACCTGCTCGACGATCAGACGGCCGCTGAGCGGCTCGTAGGCGAGCACGCCCCAGCCCGAGCCCTGAGTCGTCGCCGACGCCTTGGTCAGCTGCGCCTTGAAGCCCGCGAACGAGCCGAACGACTCGGCGATGGCGTCCGCCAGCTCGCCCACGCCGTCCTTCTCCAGCGGCTCACCGCCGCCGTCGCCGGTCATGTTGTGCCAGTAGATGCTGTGCAGGATGTGCCCGGAGAGGTGAAAGGCCAGGTTCTTCTCCAGGCCGTTGATCGCTCCCCACGCCTCCTTGTCCCGAGCCTCCGCGAGCTGCTCCAGAGTGTCGTTCGCGCCCTTCACGTACGCCGCGTGGTGCTTGTCATGGTGCAGCTCGACGATCTGCGGGTTGATGACCGGTTCGAGCGCCGCGTAGTCGTACGGGAGCTCCGGGAGCGTGTACACCGCCATGTCCAACATCCTCCGACATAATTGCCAGCTATGTGCAACTGCACGCTAACAGCAAGAGGGGTGCTCTGCCGATCAGGCGTTGGTCCTAGGACCATGAGCCGTGTCGCGGTGGGCGCAGGATTCGGCACTTCGAACGGGGCAGTGGGGTGAGCGGCGGCGCGCAGACGGCTCGTGACGGCATGACAGGGCTGCCGGAACCCCGTGATCTGCTGCGGCGGCACGGGCTGCGCTGCACGCCGGGGCGCCTGCAGATAGTGGCTCTGTTCTCCGCCTCTGCCTGTCACCTCTCCGTCGCGGAGGCGTGGGAGGAGCTGAGCCGGACGGGGCCTGCCGTCCACCCCACCACGGTCTACCGCACCCTGGAGACTCTCACTGCGGTCGGCCTGAGCCACGCCGTGCACGGCCCTGGCCCCACGCGCTACTGCGTCCGGGGAAACCCGCACCACCACGTCGTCTGTCAGGACTGCGGTCAGGTGGCGGCCCTCCCCCACGAGCGCCTGACGGAGGCGGTGGACAGCATCGAGGAGCTGACCGGGCTGCGGCCGGACGCCTCGGGGTCGCTGATGGTCTACGGCCGATGCGCCCCGTGCAGCCTCGTCCCCTGCCGTGCCCGCACGGCGAACGGGCCCCCGACGGAGACCGAAGTCTCGCCGTCGCAGGCCCGTTCCAGTGATCGGCTGGACCGGCTCTCACACGCTGAGCGCGGCCCTCACGGTCTGTTCGGCGCCCGTTCCGCCCTCGCCGGAGGACGTCACTCGGCCCGCTTCCAGCACGTAGTAGTGCTGGGCGGCGCGCATAGCGAAGCCGACGTGCTGTTCGACGAGGAGGACGGACAGTCCCCCGCGTCGGGTCAGGGCGAGGATCGTCTCCTCGATCTCGGCGACGACGGAGGGCTGGATGCCCTCGGTGGGTTCGTCGAGCAGGAGGAGCCTCGGGCGGGTGATCAGGGCGCGGGCGATGGCGAGTTGCTGGCGCTGGCCGCCGGAGAGCAGGCCCGCGCGGCGGCCGGACAGCTCGCGCAGGACCGGGAAGAGATCCAGTGCCTCGGCGATCGCCTCCTTGCCGTCCGCCCGGCCGTCGGCGACGAGCTGGAGGTTCTCGGCGGCGGTCAGGTGCGGGAAGGACTGCTGGCCCTGCGGGACGTACGCCATGCCGCGGGCGACCCGCTGGTGCGGGGCGAGACGGGTGATGTCCTCGCCGTCCAGCGAGATGGTGCCGCTCCTCGGCTTGATCAGGCCCATGGCGGCGCGCAGCAGAGTGCTCTTGCCGGCGCCGTTGTGGCCCAGGACGGTGGCGACGCCGTCCTTCGGGACCGAGACCGTGGCGCCGTGCAGCACCGTGGTGCGATCGTATCCGGCCTGGACGTTGCTCAGTTCCAGCATGGGTCTCACGCCTCCTCGGCGACGGCCACAGCAGTGGCGGGGGCGGATTCGGGTGCTGGGGATTCCGGTTCGGAGGCACGTCCGAGGTAGACCTCCTGCACGCGGGGGTCGGCCTGGACCTCGGCGACCGAGCCCTCGCTGAGGACCTTGCCCGCGTGCAAGACGCTGACGCTGCGGGCGAAGGAGCGCATGAAGTCCATGTCGTGCTCGATGACGACGACCGTGTGGTCCTCGCTCACCCGTTGCAACAGCTCGCCGGTGGCCTCGCGTTCGTCGTGGCTCATGCCGGCGACGGGCTCGTCGAGGAGGAGGAGCTTCACGTCCTGGACGAGCAGCATGCCGATCTCCAGCCACTGCTTCTGCCCGTGGGCCAGCACCCCGGCGGGGCGGTCGCGCAGCTCGGTGAGTCCGGTGGTCTCCAGGGCCTTCGCGACCGGCTCGGGGATGTCCTTGCGGCGCCGCAGCATCGTCCACACGCCCCGGTCGGCGCCAGCGGCGATGTCGAGGTTCTGCAGGACAGTCAGTTCCTCGAAGACGGTGGCCGTCTGGAACGTACGGCCGATGCCCAGCCGTGCGATCCTCTGCACGGGCTTGCCCAACAGGTCCTGGTCTCCGAAACGGACCGAGCCGGTGGCCTTGGCCAGGCCGGTGATCGCGTCGACCAGAGTGGTCTTGCCGGCGCCGTTCGGGCCGATGAGGAAGCGCAGGTCGCCGGGACGGATGTCCAGGTCGACGCCGTCGACCGCGGTGAACCCGTCGAAGGTGACCCGCAGGTCGCGGACGGTCAGTCCCTCGCCGCTCATGCCGTCTCTCCAGTCGTACGAGTACCGGTACCGGTGCGGCGGCGCCTGCGCAGGACGACACCGAGGGAGGCCAGGCCGCCGGGCAGGAAGCCGACCGCCACGACGAACAGCAGGCCCTGCAGGTACGTCCACGCGGCGGGAAATTCGTCCGAGAGCGTGCTCTGCGCCCAGGCCACGGCGATCGCACCGAGCACCGCCCCCACCAGCGAGGCCCGCCCGCCGACCGCCGCGCCGATGACGAAACCGATGGACGGCACGATCCCGATCAGCGCCGGGGAGATGATGCCCACCACCGGGACGAACAAGGCCCCCGCCAGGCCCGCCATGCCGGCCGCGACGACGTACGCGACGAGCTTGACGTTGGCCGGGTTGTAGCCGAGGAAGCGCACCCGCTCCTCGGAGTCCCGTACGGCGATGAGGAGTTCGCCGTAGCGGCTGACGAACAGCTGGCGGGCCAGCGCCATCAGCAGGAGCAGGACGGCGGCGATGACGAAGTACACCATCCGCTGGTTGACCGGGTCGTCCAGCGAGTAGCCGAAGAAGCCCTGGATGTCGGTGAGGCCGTTGGTGCCGCCGGTGGTCGCCTGCTGGCCGATCAGCCAGATGGACAGGGCGGCGGCCAGGGCCTGGCTGAGGATCGCGAAGTACGCGCCCTTCACGCGGCGTTGGAAGACGAAGAAGCCGAGCACCGCGGCGACGGCCATGGGCAGCAGGACCGTCATAGCCAGCGCGAAGGCAGGGTTGGCGAAGGGCTTCCACCACCAGGGCAGGGCGTCGCCGGTGCCGTAGAGCTGCATGAAGTCGGGGAGGGTGTCGCCGGTGGCGGCGGCGTCGGTGAGCTTGAGGTGCATGGCCATGGCGTAGCCGCCGAGGCCGAAGAAGACACCCTGGCCGAGCACCATGAGTCCGCCCCGGCCCCAGGCGAGGCTGACGCCGACGGCCACGATCGCGTAGCACAGGTACTTCGCGAGGAGCGAGAGCCGAAAGTCGGAGAGGGCGACCGGCGCGACGCCGAGGAGCAGCACGGCGCCCAGGACGAAGCCGCCGGGCACGCGGAGGCGTTCCAGCAGGGGCAGTGAGGGCGTCGTGACGGTGGTCTTCGTGGTCGTCGTGGTCGTCGTCATGCCAGGCTCCGGGTGCGCAGTGTGTACAGGCCCTGGGGTCGCCACTGGAGGAAGGCGACGATCGCCACGAGCACGATGACCTTCGCGACGCTGACCGTCGTCGAGTACTCCAGCACCGACTGGAGGACGCCGAGCGCGAAGGCGGTGATCACGCTGCCCTTGAGCTGCCCGATGCCGCCCACGACGACGACCAGGAAGGCGTCGACGATGTAGTTGGTCCCCATCGTCGGGCCGATCGGGCCGACCAGGGTGAGCGCGACGCCGGCCACGCCCGCGAGTCCCGAGCCGATGAAGAAGGTGATCCGGTCGACCTGGCCGGTGGCGATGCCGGACACCTCCGCGAGGTCCCGGTTCTGGACAACCGCCCGGATGCGACGGCCCAGCGGGGTGAACCGGAGGATCAGCGTGAGAGCGAGGACGCTCAGCAGGGCGAGGCCGAGGATGAACAGCCTGCTGTTGGCGAAGGTGATGCCCCCGCCCAGCGAGATGTTGCCGGTGAGCAGGTCGGGGGCCGCGGTCTGCACGTTGGGGGCGCCGAAGACGTCCCGGGCGAGCTGCTGGAGCATCAGCGAGACGCCCCAGGTGACCAGCAGCGTGTCCAGCGGCCGGACGTAGAGGCGCCGGATGAGCAGCCACTCCAGCAGCACGCCCATGGCTCCGGCGACGAGGAAGGCGACCGGCAGGGCGACGAGCAGAGAGACGCCCGCGCTGCTGATGGACTTCTGGAGGACGTACGTGGTGTAGGCGCCGGCCATGATGAACTCGCCGTGCGCCATGTTGATCACGCCCATCTGACCGAAGGTCAGGGTCAGGCCGAGCGCGATGAGCAGGAGGACGGCACCGATGCTGATGCCGGTGAAGGACTGGTTGAGGATGACCGTCATGAAGCGGCTCCGGGTCGGGGACGGGAGTGCGGGCTTGCCATGGGCGTGACCCGGCCCCGTGACGGGGCCGGGTCCACCGGTGTGGGTGTGGCTCAGGAGAGGCCGGAGGCCCAGGAGTAGCCCTTGAGGTACGGGTCCGGCTTGATCGGCTTGCCGGAGTTCCACACCTCGGTGATGAGGCCGTCGGAGCCGACCTTGCCGATCCTTGCGGTCTTGTAGACGTGCTGGGTGGCGCCGTCGACGGTGACCTTGCCCTCGGGGGCGTCGAGTTCGATGCCGTCCGAGGCGGCCTTCACCTTCGCCACGTCGAAGGAGCCCGCCTTCTCGACCATCGCCTTCCACAGGTAGACGGAGATGTAGGCGGCCTCCATCGGGTCGGAGGTCGGCTTGTCCTTGCCGTACGCAGCCTGGTACGCCGCCACGAACTTGGTGTTCGCGGCGCCCGGGGTGGTCTCGTAGTAGTTCCAGGCGGTCAGCTGGTCTTCCAGGTACTGGGTGCCGATGCTCTTGACCTCCTCCTCCGCGATGGAGACGGAGAGGACCGGCAGGCTCTTCGCGGTCAGGCCCGCGGACTTGTACTCCTTGAAGAAGGCCACGTTGCTGTCGCCGTTGAGGGTGTTGAACACCGCGTCCGCGCCGGCGTCCTTGACCTTGTTGGTGATGGTGCCGAATTCCGTGGAGCCGAGCGGCGCGTAGTCCTCGCCGACGACCTCCATGCCGTTGGCCTTCGCGTACGCCTTGATGATCTTGTTGGCGGTGCGTGGGAAGACGTAGTCGCTGCCGACCAGGTAGAGCTTGGTCAGGCCCTGCTTCTTGAGGTAGTCGAGGGCCGGGACGATCTGCTGGTTGGTGGTCGCGCCGATGTAGAAGATGTACGGCGACTGCTCCAGGCCCTCGTACTGCACGGGGTAGAAGAGCAGCGACTTGTACCGCTCGAAGACCGGCTTGACGGCCTTGCGGCTGGCGGAGGTCCAGCAGCCGAAGGTGGCCACGACCTTGTCGTCGGTGATCAGAGCTTCGGCCTTCTCGGCGAAGGTGGGCCAGTCGGAGGCGCCGTCCTGGCTGATGGGCTTCAGCTTCTTGCCCAGCACACCGCCGGCGGCGTTGATCTCCTTGACCGCGAGCAACAGTGCGTTGTGGACGGTCACTTCACTGATCGCCATCGTGCCCGAGAGCGAGTTCAGCAGACCGACCTTGACCGTGTCGCCGGACGTGTCGGCCTTGGCGCCGGAACCGGTGGACGTGCTGTCGCCCGTCTTGGCGCCGCAGGCGCTGAGGGCGGCGGAAGCGCCGACGGCCGAAATACCGGCCAGGAGACCGCGTCTGCTGATGCTGAGCCCGGACATACAAAACCTCCTTGCCCCGAAGGGCGATGTGAAAGAGCGGAAGAACTCCGACGAGGAGCATCGGGAGGGAATGGATGTGACGCGCTTCAGGGCGGCGGCGTTGACGCACGGGTCCTCAGCCGTTCCGGGGTGACGTCCGGGCTGTTCGCTGAAGTGCGTCCACAGCCTGCGAGGAAACTGTTTCAACCGCGTTTCGGAGCAATTGAGGGATAGTTTCCAGCGGAAGCAAAATAGCGAGTAAAACAAAAGAAGCCGCTACTGGAGACGCCTGCTTGGCGGCGTCTCGGCAACGGCAATTAATGCTTCCTATGGAAAGGATCAGTTTTCCCGGTTCCCCTTGTCAAGCTCCCGGTGATCGACGGTAGGCTCGGGCCCAGCCGACGAGCACGAGTGGAGGAGCACGATGGCGAAACGGCCCCAGGAACTGCTCTACCTGCTGACACGGGCCGAACGCCTCTCCGTGCGCCGAGTGCAGTCCGTACTGGACGAGTTCGACTGCTCGGTGGAGGCGTGGCGGGTCCTCGACCTGCTCTCCGACGGGCAGGGCCACAACATGACGGCCCTCGCCGACCACGCCTTCCTGCCGGCGCCGAGCCTCACCAAGCTGATCGACCAACTCGTCGACCAGAACCTGCTCTACCGCCGCGTCGACCCCACCGACCGGCGTCGCGTCCTGGCCCACCTCACCCCACGGGGCGTGCAGCGTTGGCAGGTGCTGGTCCGTGAAGTGCGGGCAGACTGGGTGGACTTGGAGCAGTCGCTCCCGGACGGGGAGCTGAACGGCCTGCTCGTACGGCTGGCCGAGGCTCTGGAGGGTCGGGACACGACGGGTCCTGCCAAGATCACGACAGGTCGTGGGGAGCGCGCAGTTGGGCGAGCACGTTGAAGTCGAGGCCGTCCGCCTCCGCGAGGTAGATGCGCTGGCGGACGTGACGGTCGTGGAGGTGCAGGAGACCGCGCGGCCCTTCGTAGGAGACGGTCTCGGCGGTGGCCGAGATCGCTGAGACGTCCAGGGTCCGGGCCCGTTCAATGAGCGAGGCGAGCAGCAGCATGCCCTCGTAGCAGGATTCGCCGAGGCTGCCGGGGGCTGGAGCGTCGACGCCGAAGCGGTCGGCGTACTGGCCGTGGAAGTCCAGGGTGTCCTGGTTGGCCAGTGAGGCGAAGAAGCCGGCCGTGCTGAACAGGTCGACGGTCGCCTCCTGGCCGCTGGCCATCAGCATGTTCTCGTCCATCAGGGTGCTCAGCCTGAGGCACCGCTGGTCGAGGCCGGAGGCGGCGAAGGCGCGGTTGAAGCGGACCGCGTCGCTGCCGACCAGGAGCATCAGCACACCGTCCGCGTCCGCGTGCTCGATGCGCCGTAGCACGTCACCGAAGTCCTCGGCGCCCAGCGGCAGGTACGCCTCGCCGCAGACCCTGCCGCCCGGGAACGCACGGGCGTAGCGGCGGGCAGCCCGGGCGGTGCGCCGGGGCCAGACATAGTTGTTGCCGACGACGAACCAGCGCCGCACCCGACGCGACTCGGCGAGCAGCCGCATGGCGGGCAGCAGCTGCCAGTCGGGCGTCTCGCTGGTCATGAAGACGCCGTCGGTCCGCTCCCCGCCCTCATAGAGAGCGGTGTAGACGTACGGCACCAGGTGAGCGATGCGCGGCGCCACCGCCTGCCGGACCGAGGAGATGTGCCAGCCGGTGACACCGTGCACCGCGCCGGCCGCCACCAGGGCCTCGACCTCCTCGGCGACCTTGTGCGGCTCGGCGCCGCCGTCGACCTCCAGCAGCTTCAGCTCCTTGCCCAGTACCCCACCGGCCTTGTTGATCTCCTCGGCGGCCAGCCGCGCGCACGCCTCACAGGCGGGACCGAAGATCCCGGCAGGCCCCTGCATCGGGTACACGAGCGCGACGTTCAGGGTCGAATCGTCGGCCGTGAACCACTCGGGGATGTGGAGGCTGAGCGGCCGGCGCATGGCCACATGATTGCCCGAAGGCGATCCGCACCCAAGCACCGGCAGGGATCGAGACCGATTTGTAGGGATGAGGGGGCGGGCCCGCAACTCGGCAGGGGCGCGGGGCGGCATCCGCGGATTCGGACGTGTCAGGCAAGACGGGCCCCGCGCCCGCGTCCCAGTTTCACCCAGCACCCATCTTTCTGCAAGAGCTCTGCTATTGCGAACTACATGCAATAAGGCTGGGGGGCCTCCTCACTCGCCGCCCTTCAGGTCGCCCTCCGTCTCCAGGTACACCTGCCGCAGCTCCTCCAGCACCGCAGGATCGGGCTTGGCCCCACATCCCCCGCGACTCCGCCTCCAGCAGCCGCTCGGCGATGCCGTGCAGGGCCCAGGGGTTGGCCTGCTGGAGGAACTCCCGGTTGGTCGGGTCCAGGACATAGGTCTCCGTGAGCTTGTCGTACATCCAGTCGGCGATCACGCCCGTCGTGGCGTCGTAGCCGAACAGGTAGTCCACCGTCGCCGCGACTTCGAAGGCGCCCTTGTAGCCGTGGCGGCGCATCGCCTCGATCCACCTGGGGTTCACGACGCGGGCACGGAAGACGCGGGAGGTCTCCTCGACGAGGGTGCGGGTGCGGACCGTCTCGGGGCGGGTGGAGTCGCCGATGTACGCCTCGGGAACGGTGCCGCGCAGCGCGCGGACGGTGGCGACCATGCCGCCGTGGTACTGGAAGTAGTCGTCCGAGTCGGCGATGTCGTGCTCACGGGTGTCGGTGTTCTTCGCGGCGATCGCGATCCGCTTGTACGCCGTCTCCATCTCGCCTCGCACCGGGCGGCCGTCGAGTTCGCGACCGTAGGCGTAGCCGCCCCAGACCGTGTAGACCTCGCCGAGGTCGGCGTCCGTGCGCCAGTCTCGGGAGTCGATGAGCTGGAGGAGACCCGCGCCGTAGGTGCCGGGGCGGGAGCCGAAGATTCGGGTCGTGGCGCGGCGTTCGTCGCCGGGGTCCGCGAGGTCGGCCCGGACGTGGGCCCTGACGTGGTTGGCCTCGGCGGGTTCGTCCAGCGACGCCGCGAGCCGTACGGCGTCGTCGAGGAGGCCGATGGTGTGCGGGAAGGCGTCGCGGAAGAAGCCGGAGATGCGCAGGGTGACGTCGATGCGGGGGCGGCCCAGTTCCTCGTGCGGAACGGCCTCGATGCCCGTGACCCGGCGGGAGGCGTCGTCCCAGACGGGGCGGACGCCCAGCAGGGCCAGGGCCTCGGCCACGTCGTCGCCCGCGGTGCGTATCGCGCTGGTGCCCCAGAGGGAGAGGCCGACCGAGGTGGGCCAGTCGCCGTTGTCCGTGCGGTACCGCGCCAACAGGGAGTCGGCGAGAGCCTGTCCGGTCTCCCAGGCGAGGCGGGAGGGGACGGCCTTGGGGTCGACGGAGTAGAAGTTGCGGCCGGTCGGCAGGACGTTGACCAGACCGCGCAGCGGCGAGCCGGAAGGCCCGGCGGGAACGAAGCCGCCGTTCAGGGCGTGCAGGACGTGGGCGATCTCCGCGGTGGTGGCCGCCAGGCGCGGGACGACCTCGCGGGCGGCGAACTCCAGGATCGCGGCGACCTGTTCGCCGTGCTCGGTGGGGACGGCGGCCGGGTCCCAGCCGGCGTCCTCGGGGCGCGCTCGCCGCAGCCGACGACCTCGTCGGCTACACGACCTACCTCGACCGGGTGCCGCAGCGGGCCGGTCAGTCCCGGCACGGATCGGACAACCGGGTCGAGGCCGAGCGCGCCGAGTTCGCGCTCCAGCCGGCCCGGCGGGGACGGCGGGTGGCCGTCGTCTCCGGCGGCGACCCGGGGGTGTTCGCGAGGGCGACGGCCGTCCTGGAGGTCGCCTCGCAGAAGGAGTACGCGGACGTGCCGGTGCGGGTGCTGCCGGGGGTGACCGCCGCCAACGCGGCCGCCGCCCGCGCGGGCGCACCGCTCGGCCACGATTACGCCACCATCTCCCTCTCCGACCGGCTCAAGCCGTGGGAGGTGATCGTCGATCGGCTGCGCGCCGCCGCCTCGGCGGACCTGATGCTGGCCCTGTACAACCCGGGCTCGCACAGCCGCACCTGGCAGGTCGGCAAGGCCCGCGAGCTGCTCCTGGGGCACCGGACACGCCGGTCGTGGTCGCGCGGGATGTGGGCGGCTCCGGCGAGCGGGTCCGGATCGTGCGGCTGGCGGACCTGGACCCGGACGAGGTCGACATGCGCACGATCCTGCTCGTCGGATCGTCACAGACCCACGTCGTACGGCGGGGGAACGGCGAGAAGCTCGTCTGGACGCCTCGCCGCTATCCCGACGTGTGAGGCGCCCTACTCGACTCCCGTGTCGGCGGGGACCGGCCCCTGTGCCAGGCCCGCCGTCCACTTCTCCTCGATACGGCCGACCTTCCACACCAGCAGGGCCACCGCCCAGGTCGCGAAGAACAGCCCGACGATGACGTACCCGATGATGTTCAGGTCCAGCCCGGACACCCAGTCCCAGAAAGCGCCGTGCAGCCCCGCCTTCTCCGCGATCAGACCCAGCAGTTCCACCGTGCCGATGATGAGCGCGACGGCGACGGACAGGCCGGTGATGGTGAGGTTGTAGTAGACCTTGCGGACCGGCTTGGAGAAGGCCCAGCCGTAGGCGAAGTCATGAACGAGCCGTCGATGGTGTCGAGCAGCGACATGCCGGCGGCGAACAGGATCGGCAGGCAGAGGATCGCGTACCAGGGCAGGCCGGAGGCCGCGCCCGAGCCGGCGAGTACCAGGAGCGCGATCTCGGTCGCGGTGTCGAAGCCGAGGCCGAAGAGCAGGCCCAGGGGATACATCTGCCACGGCTTGGTGATCGACTTCATCAGGCGGCCCAGCAGCCGGTTCATGAAGCCGCGGTTGTTGAGCTGCTCCTCCAGGGCGGCCTCGTCGAAGTGGCCGGAGCGCATCTGCCGGAAGACCTTCCAGATCCCGACCATGATCACAAGGTTGATGATCGCGATGACGTAGAGGAACGTTCCGGAGACGGTCGTACCGACCCAGCCGGTGACGCTGTGCAGGGTGGAGTCGTCGTTCTCCACCGGGCCCGCCAGCGTCTTCACGCCGAGGGAGAGCAGGAAGGCCAGCGCGAAGACGATCGAGGAGTGGCCGAGGGAGAACCAGAAGCCGACGGACAGTGGCCGTTGCCCCTCGTTCATGAGCTTGCGGGTGGTGTTGTCGATGGCGGCGATGTGGTCGGCGTCGAAGGCGTGCCGCATGCCGAGCGTGTAGGCGGTCACCCCGATGCCGATGCCGAAGGTCTTGGTGCCCAGGCTGTAGTGCTCGGGCGCGACGATCGCCACCAGGGTGAACCAGCCGATGACGTGCAGCGCCAGGATGAACGCGGCCATCCCGCCGACGCTCGCCCATTCCTTGCGGGTCATCGACGTGCTTATGCGATGCCATCTCGGAGATTGATTGTTTTCAGCCACACTCCTGAGCTTGCTGCAAAGAGGTTGCAAGTAAAACTGAAGTGCGGCAAAGCCCGGGTCAGGTTTCAGCCAGCACCCGGAAAAGCGTGCTGGTCGCGCGCGGTCTGATCCATCGCAGTGCCTGCTCCGGTTCGCCCAGCACCTGCACGCCCTCGGGAACCGACGGTCTGCGCACCACGACCACCGGCAGGCCGGCCTCTCGGGCGGCGGTCAGCTTGGGGGCGGTGGCCGCTCCCCCGCTGTCCTTGGTGACGACGACGTCGATCCGGTGGCGGCGCGGCAGCTCTCGCTCCCCGTCGAGCGTGAAAGGCCCGCGATCGAGCAGCACCTCCATGCGGGACGGGGCCTGCGCCTCGGGCGCGTCGACGGACCGGACGAGGAACCACAGATCGTCCAGGGCGGCGAAAGCGGCCAGCCCCATGCGCCCGGTGGTGAGGAACATCCGCCGACCGAGCAAGGGCAGCAGGACGGCGGCCTCCTCCAGGCAACCGGCCTCGTGCCAGACGTCGCCCGCCTCCGGGACCCAGCGGGGGCGGCGCAGCGCGAGCAGGGGAACACGGGCAGTGGCGGCGGCCTTCGCCACGTTGAAGCCGATGGTCCCGGCGAAAGGGTGGGTGGCGTCGATGAGGGCGCGTCCGATGCCGTAGAACATGGGGTCGCCGCTGGCCAGTACGGCGATCCGGCGGCCGGCATGCGCGGCCGGGAGTCCGGGGACCGCGGGCCGCAGCGGCGAGGGCCAGGGGATCCGCTGCCCCGCACACTACGGCGGCAGCAGGTCCAGTTGGCGCGGGCCGCCGATGAGGACCTCGGCGTCGAGCAGGACGGCACGGGAGGCGTTCGGGACACCTTCCCAGTCGGCTCCGATCCCGACGACGGTCACAGCGGTGCTCCCCGCAACGGGTCCAATGACGCCCTGCGGCAGAGGTTGGCCGGCTCGGCGTGAGCGCGTCGCAGCGGCGGCAGCGTTCGGGCGACGGAGCGCCAACCAGGTACCCAACTGGCCACCCTTCATGTGGACATGACGAACCTCCGTGTGCCGGTGAGAAGGCCGCACCGGCACACAGAGCTCGTTTCGGAGATCGTGACCCGGACCGCTTCGTCAGCTGACGGAGAACTGGCTGAAGTTGGTGGTGCCGATGGTTCCGGCGTGGGCCGTGGAGAACATGCCCGCGTCCTCGGTGCTGTTCGCCCCGGTCAGTGTCGCAGTGCCGACAGTGGTCCAGGTGGTGCCGTCGGCGGAGTAGGAGCCCGTGACCGACGTGCCGCTCCTGACCAGGCGGAGCCAGACAGGCGCGACGGTGGCGCTTCCGGTCTTGATGGTGTTGGCGTCGAGGTAGCCGTCACCGTTGGAGTCCGACGACAGGGCGATTCCGTTGCCGGGGGTTGTGGCGAGGACGAGGTACCCGGCGGACGAGCCGGCGGAGGCGATGTTGTTGCGCAGCATCAGGCCGGCTTTGGCCCAGCTGTTGGTCTTGTCCTGACTGGCGACGCGGACGGTGACGGTCGAGGATGTTCCGGCGGACCCCGTCTGGTAGGCGGCCGAATACTCGTCGTCGTATGCCGTGCCGGAGCGCCATACGTCGATGCCCGCGCTGGTCAGGGAGGTCACTCCGCCGCTTTGGCTGACGGCGGCCGGAGTCGAACTGTAAGCCCCGAAGGGAGAGGTGACGATCTGCAGGTTGCTGAATGTCGCGCTGCCGGCGGTGGTGCTGTGGGCCGTGTGGATGACACCGGCGTCCTGGGTGGTCGCCATGGACGGCAGGGTCACCGTCGAGCCGACCTGGGTGAAGGTGGATCCGTCGGTGGAGTAGTAGGCGGACACCGTGGTGGCGGTGCGGGTGAGCCGCACCCAGACCGGCGCTTTGACGGCGGAAGCCGTGGAGGTGAGCTGGTCGAGGTAGCCGTCGGCGTTGGAGTCCCACTGGAAGTTGACGCCGTTGCTCGGGGTCGCCGTGACGACCGTGTATCCGGCGGAAGAGCCTTTGCCCGTGAGGTCGTTGCGCAGGACGACGCCGGCTTTGGCCCAGCCGTTGCTGTTGTCCAGGTTGTCGACCCGGGCGGTCACCGAGGTCCCGTTGGCGGCCGCCCCGTTTCGGAAGACGGTGCCATAGGCGTCGTCGTGCTGTCCGCCGGCGCCCCAGATGTCCGCGCCCGCGTCGGTGATGGTGAAGCGGCCGCTGCTCTGGCCGGTGTTGGCCGGAGTGGAGGAGTAGGCGCTGTAGGGCGAGTTGACGGGGTCGGTGGTCAGCGGACGGTACACCGGCTGGATGCCGGCGCTGTCCATGACCGTCTTGGCACCTGACGGCCAGTTGCCGTTGCTGACGACGACGGTGCCGCTCACCACGTCACCGCGGCCGTTGGTGTTGGTGATGTTCGCGGAACTGTTGTTCGTCCAGTTGTCGGTGAGGGTCAGGGCGCCGGTGTTGTTGGTCGAGCTGGCGTTCTCGTGGCCCCAGCTGCCGGTGTTGCGGAAGACGTTGTTGGTGTCCGTGAAGTTCCGGGAGCCCTCGTCGTGGTAGAAGCCGAAGTAGCCGTTGTTGCTGTGGCAGTAGTTGCGTTCGAAGGTGCTGCCCGGTGACGCCGACAGGGTGTACATGCAGCCGCCGTCGGTCATCTGCTGCATGATGTCGTGGATGTAGTTGTCGGTGACGTGATTGTTGGCGGCGGTGGTCGCCGTCGTGTAGGTGGGCTGGTAGTTGTACAGGCCCCGGTTGACGTAGTCCTGGCTGCCGCCGATGTCGTTGACGCCCCAGCCGTAGCCGATGGTGAGGCCGGAGTAGGGCAGGTTGTACACCTCGTTGTGCGCGACGGTCGCGCCGTTCACGTAGGTGACGAGGATGGCCGACATGTCGCGGTATTCCAGCGCGACGTCGTGGATGAGGTTGTTGCTCAGCGTGATGTTCCGGTTGGTCATCCGGCTGTCACCGGGGTGGTGCGCGTCCGCCTGAAGACCGCCGACGACGATGCCGCCGCCCGCGTCCTGGGTGAAGACGTTGCCGGTCGCGGTGACGGTGTCGGCGCCGAGACCCACGCCGGTGGTGTGGGCGTTGGCGTCGTTGCCGATACCGAGGCCGCTCTGCCCGAGCTGGGTGAACCGGTTACCGGTGAACGTGATGTGGTCGGCGGCCGAGACCTGCACGGCGGAGGGCATCTGCTCCCAGTGAGGACGTGTTGCTTCGAAGAGCTGGCAGCCGCTCTGGCAGGAGGTCAGTGCGTCCGACGGGCGGTCCCAGGTGCCGGTGAGGTAGGCGCCGGTCTGCTGGCTGGCGTAGCCGTGGGTGGTGGGGTCCAGCCAGCTGGTGCCCGAGAACTGAAGCCCTGAGAAGGCGATGTGGGTGGCGGGTGAGGAGTAGGTCCCCCCGACGTTGATGATCGACTGCAGCTTCGGCACCTCGACGTCGGCCGTGCTCATGTCCTGCCCGGAGAGCGGCTTGTAGTACAGGGTGCCGGTGGTGGTGTCGAGGTACCACTCGCCAGCCGCGTCGAGGAGCTCGTAGGCGTTCTCGATGTAGAGAGGGCCGGACCGGAAGGGACTCGTGAGCGTGTCGTAGCCGAACGTGTTGTTGTTCCACGAAGGCTGGGCCATCGTGATGGTGCCGCTGCTGATGCCGGTCACCGGCGCATAGCGGTCGGTGAAGGATCCGATGCCGTGGATCTCGGCCCGGCCGGGCTGGGCAAGGCTGTTGAGGTAGCTCAGCGAGCTGTTGGTGAACGTGTAGCCGCTGTTGGTCGCGGTCAAGTAGGAGCGGGTGAGCGCGGTGCGGGCCCGGGTGGCCAGGACGCCGTCTACGGACAGATGGCGCGTGTCGAAGCCGGTGCCGACGTTGGTCTTCCAGATGTTCTTGGCCGAGTCCTGCACGGTCCAGCCGGTGGCCTTCTGCGCTCCGGTGATGACGGGATGGGCGCCCAGCGCGGCCTTCCAGTTCACCGTGTAGCCGCCGGTGCCGGAGTCCGCCGAGGTGAAGGTGAGCGGCGCGGAGAGCCGGTAGGTGCCGTCGGCGAGCTCGACGGTGATGTCGGCCGTCATGGAGCCGTTGATCGCCCGCACGTTGGTCTTGGCCTGGGTGATGGAGCAGGGCTGGCTCGCGGAGCAGGCGGTGCCGGAGCCGCTCGGCGCGGCGTAGAGCGTCGTGCCGGCCGCGAAGGCCGGTCCGGCCTGGACGAGGACCGCGGCGGTTGAGGCGGTGAGCACGGCGGCTGTGGCCAGCCATGATCTGAGCCGGTTGGGAACCGAGGGACGAATGCGGGTTGTTCGCACGTGACACCTTCCGGGTGGTTCAGGGAGCCTGTGGTGCCCAACGCGGGGCGGGGAGAGCCCAGAGGCACAGGAGGGGAAGGGAAATAGGGCTGTAACATTAGACGTCATATGAATTTCGTCAAGAGATCGCGCACAGAGATGGCCGGAGTCCGGGCCCGGGCATGCGAACGCCCCCGGCCAGTGGGCGCGGGGGCGAGACGGGCGGAGTGCCCTCAGGAGACGGGGGAACTCACATTCGGCAAGCGGCGGCGGCTCCACGCGGTCTGGATGTGTGCCGTCATGGCCTGCGCGGCCCCCTCGGAGTCCCGGGCCAGCAGCCGCTCGGCGACCGCGCGGTGCTCCGCATTGGCCCGCTCGCACGCGGTCGCGTCCGGAGTGCCGTTGTAGAGGTACGTCGTGCGCGCCTGGGCGTGCAGGATCCGGATGATGGAACGCCCGAGCCTGTTGCGGGATGCCTGCATGATCCGGTCGTGGAAGACCACATCGGTCTCGATGAAGCGTGCCGGGACGGTGGCCTCCTCGTCGAGCTGGGCGAGCAGCCGCTCGATGGCGCGCAGGTCGTCGTCGGTGGCCAGCTCCGCGGCCTGTGCTGTCATCTGGGCTTCCAGCGTCGAGCGGATGTCGACCAGCTGGTCGAGGACGACGAGCTGGTCGTCGTGCTGGACGGTGGCGGCGAGCACGACGGGGTCGAGGAGGTTCCATTCCTCGGGCGGGGTCACGGTGGTGCCGGAACCCTGCCGTGCGAGGACAAGCCCTTTGGCCTCCAGGGACTTGACCGCCTCGCGGATGGTGATGCGGCTGACGCCGAACGTCTCGCAGAGCTCGGGTTCGACCGGCAGGGTCGATCCGGGAGGAATGGCGCCCGACACGATCGCGTCGGTAAGGCTTTCCATGACGGCCTGAGCCAACCGGGCCGGGCGCTTGGGCCAGGGCTTGAGAACGGCCGGCTTCTCTGCTCTGCCGACGTTGTCCTTGGCCATGCGGACCCCCTTGCTGCTGCGGATGACGGCGAGTCTACTGGGCGGAACTTCTTGACAGCATTCGTATGACGACTTACGTTACACGAAAATTTCGCAGCAGTACTTCCCGCTCCCAAGGAGTGCAAGCCGTGCACATCACCGCAGTCGAATGCCACCCGGTCCGGGTGCCGGGAGCCAGCCCGTCCTTCGTCTGGCGGGACGGACTCCTGGGCAGCCCGGCCGACGGTGAGGCCGCTGTGCTGCGCATCCGCACGGACGACGGGGCCGAGGGGGTGGCAATGGCCCCCCGGCGGGGCAGCGGGGTCATCCTGGCGGACCTGCTGAACCGGGTGCTCCGCAATGAGCTGGTGGGGCAGGATCCCCTGCAACGGGAATGGCTCTGGCACCGCATGTGGGAGCTGGACCGCACGGAGGAGCTACCGCTCTACCTGCTGGGACTGGTCGACACGGCGCTGTGGGACCTGGCCGGACGGCTCGCCGACCGGCCCACGTGGCAGATGCTCGGCGGCTACCGCACCTCCATACCGGCGTACGCCTCCACCGTCACGTACTCCTCGGTCGAGGAGTACCTGGACATCGCCGACCAGGCCCTGGAGCTCGGCTACCCCGCCATCAAGCTCCATGCCTGGGGTGATGCCCGCCGCGACGCCCGCCTGTCGGTGGCACTGCGCGAGCATGTGGGCGACGACGTCCCGCTGATGTTCGACGGGTCTGCGGGTTTCGACCTCCCCGACGCCATTCATCTCGGGCACGCCCTCTCGGACGCCGGCTACCTCTGGTACGAGGAGCCGATGAGGGAGTTCAGCGTCACCGCGTACAAGCGCCTCGCCGACGCCGTGGCCGTTCCCCTCCTCGTGGCCGAGACCTCCGACGGGGCGCACATGAACTCGGCCGACTTCATCCAGGCCGGCGCCGCCACCTTCGGAGTCCGCGCCTCCACCCAGCTGCGCGGCGGCTTCACCGGCGCCATGCGCACCGCCCACCTCGCCGACGCCTACCGGCTGCGCGCCGAGGTGCACGGGCCGGAGATCCCCAACCGGCACCTGTGCATGGCCATCTCGAACACCACCTACTACGAGTCACTGGTCATGGGCAATCCCATCAGCCGTGAAAGCGGCATCGACGCCCATGGCCTCGTTCACGCTCCCACCGGTCCGGGCGTCGCCCTCCCGGCGGGGTTGGATTACCCTCCCGCCCTCCAGTCATTTGTCGACAAGGAGACCGTCACCCCACCCCGGGCATGACGACCGGAACCCCAGACCCGACCGCCCGTCCCCAACCGAACGCGGCGCCCCTCACCGCAGTGCGCCACTTTTCCAAGATCCGAGGTCAGTCATGAACAACGACGTTCCGGTTTCCTCCCGCCGACCGCTCAGACACACCGCCGTCGCCGCCCTGGGCGCCGTCTCCCTGCTCGCGCTCGCTGCCTGCGGCAGCGCGGACCCCACCCCCACGACGGCTCCTTCCCCGGCGGCCTTCAAGCCCGTCGCCCAGGAGAAGGGCAGTGAGATCACGGTCTGGGCCGACGCCACCCGCGTGCCGGGCGTGCAGGCGTACCAGAAGACGCACCCGGACGTGAAGCTGAAGATCGTCACGTACAGCGGGGACGCCAACGGCGCCAACGACCTGCAGACCAAGGTCCAGCTGTTCGACCGCTCCGGCAGCGGGTGGCCCGACGTCGCCTTCAGCGCCAACGTCAACGACGGCACCTGGGCATCCCAGGGCAAGACCCCTTATGCCGCTCCCGTCGACAAGGGCCTGGTCCCGCTGTCGACCCTGAACGGCTTCGCGCACGGCGCGCTGAACCCGTGCAAGGCCAACGGCAGCACCTACTGTCTGCGCAACGACCTGGCGCAGAACGTGCTCTGGTACAACAAGGAGCTCATGGGCAAGTGGGGCTACTCCGTCCCGACCACCTGGGAGGACTACCAGGCTCTCGGTGAGCGGGTCGCCAAGGAACACCCCGGATACCTGGTCGGAACCGCCGGGGACGCCTGGACGCCCGAGGTCTACTTCTGGGCGAGCCAGTGCACCGCCAGCACCACGACCGGCGCCAAGAAGGTCACCGTGGACCTGCACGACTCCAAGTGCACCCGGATGGCCAAGCTGCTCGACAGCCTGATCGCCAAGGGATCGGTCGCCAAGGACACCGTCTTCAGCGCCGGCTTCATCAAGAACCAGGCGAGCAAGGTCCTCATGCTCCCCGGCCCGTCCTGGTTCGGCCAGGTGCTCTTCAACTCCACGTTCAAGATCCCCGCGGGCAAGATCGCCGCTGCTTCGCCGCTGAAGTTCGAGGGTGACGCCAAGAACTACACCGGCAACGTCGGCGGCGGCCTGTGGTTCGTCTCCTCGCACAGCAAGAACCTCAAGGCCGCTTCCGACCTGGCGACCTGGATGACGACCTCCGACGACTACCAGGCAACCGCCGGCACGTATCCCGCGTACAAGCCGGCGGCCACCACATGGCTCGTCAACCAGCGCAGCACCGGCTACTTCGCCAACGACATCAGCCCCGTCTTCGAGGAAGCCGCGGAACTGATCTGGCCCGGCTGGTCCGCCACCCAGTACAGCCAGGAGGCGATCTACTCCTCCACCGTGATCCCGGCCCTGAACTCCGGCAAGACCCTCACCGACACCTTGGACACGTGGCAGACGGCCATCACCGACAAGGCCAAGTCCCTCGGATACACCGTCAACTAGCGAAGCGGACCGATGACCACCCACCCCGCAACGGAGCGGAGCGGCCGCCGCGGCGGCCGCTCGGCCCGCAACCCGGTCGGACGCGCCGGATACGCCTTCGTCTCCGGCTACGTCCTTCTCCTCCTCGCCTTCGGCGTCCTGCCCACCGGTTACGCGGTATGGCTGGCGCTGTCCAACTCCCGCAACCAACTCGTCGGAATCGGCAACTTCACCCGGACGTTCGCCGACTACCGCTTCGGACCGGCCTTCCTCCACATCGGCCTGTACCTGGTGGTGTGGCTGGCCAGCCTGATGATCCTGGTGGTGCTGCTCTCGCTGATGCTGCACGGCCGCATGCGCAGGACCTCCACCAGCCTGCGGTTCCTGTTCTACCTGCCGGGCGCCCTCGCCGGAGTGGCGAGCGTACTGCTCTTCCTGATCCTCCTCGACCCGGCCGCCAGTCCCGTCGGCTGGCTGCTGAAGAGCTTCGGCTGGAACAGCCTCGCCCAGGTCAACGCCCCAGGTCACCTGCCGGTGCTCTTCACCGTCATTGCCTTCTGGACCGGGGCCGGCGGCTGGATCGTGGTCATGTACGGCGCGCTCAACAGCATCCCCGACGAAATCCTCGAGGCCGCTCGCATCGACGGCGCCAGCACGCTCCAGATCGCCCTTCGCATCCAGATCCCCATGATCACCAAGTGGATCGCCTACATGCTGATCCTGGCCTTCGCGGCCGGCACCCAGCTCTTCGTCGAGCCGCAACTGGTCTCCCTCGCCAGCTGGGGCATGATCCCCGACAGCTGGTCACCGAACCAGCTCTCCTACCAGTACGCCTTCCAGGCAGGCGACTTCAACGGCGCGGCGGCGCTCTCCGTCGACCTCCTCATCCTGGGCCTCGCCTGCGCGGTGCTCGTCGTCTTCCGCACCGGCCTGTTCGACAGGGACACAGGATGACCACAGCTCCCACCACCACAGCCCGCCGAACCCCGCCGGGCCACCGGGCCGACGACCGCACCAGCCCGAGGAAACCCATGCGCCGGACGCGCCGCCCACGCTCACTGGCCGCTCGGCTGACCTGGCTCATCGTCATGGGCCTGTTCACACTGTTTTTCTGCGTACCGGTGGCGTGGCTCCTGCTGGCCACGACCAAGACCGACAGCCAGATCGTGCGGGACAACCCGTTCTCGTTCGGCTCGCTCGGCAAAGTCGCCGACGCCTGGCACCACCTGTACGCATTCCAGGACGGCGCCATCCTCACCTGGCTGCAGAACTCGGCGCTCTACACATTCGGCGCACTGGCCATCACCCTGGTGACGTCGATCCCCGCCGGGTACGCGCTGGCCCTCACCCAGTTCATCGGGCGCCGGATGCTGCTGACCATCACCATGCTCGTGATGCTCATGCCGACGGCCGCGATGGTGCTGCCCCTGTACCTGGGGATGAACGCCGTGCACCTGGACGGCACGATCTGGTCGGTGATCCTGCCCTTCTCCTTCTTCCCGTTCGGGGTCTACCTCACCTACATCTACTTCTCCTCCAACGTCCCATCCGACCTGCTGTCCGCCGCACGGATCGACGGCTGCTCGGAATGGCAGGTCTTCCGTCTCATCGCGATGCCGCTCGCCAAGCCCGTGATCGCCCTGGTCGGCTTCTTCAACTTCGTCGGCAACTGGAACAACTTCTTCCTGCCGTTCGTGATGCTGCCCGACAGCTCCCAGTATCCGGCGCAGGTGGGGCTGAACAACCTGCTCGCCGCCTCCCCGCTGTTCAACACCTCCAGCGGCACGGGAAACCAGATCATGCGGCCCGAACTGGCCCTCGCCACCCTCGTGACCATCGTGCCGGTCCTGATCGTCTTCCTCTTCTCCCAGCGAGCCCTGGTGGCCGGCATGCTCGCCGGCGCGACAAAGGAGTGAGGCGGCGGCCACTCCCCTGGCGCCGCCCCGTATCCAACCGGCGTTCCGCAGCGGGCTGCCCGGCAACGCCGACCATCCTTACCGGAAGGAACCTGATGAAGCGGGTTGCCCAGACGGTCCGCCTGCGGCCCGAGCACCGTGAGGAGTATCTACGCCTGCACTCCGCGGTCTGGCCGGGCGTCGAGGCCGCGCTGCGGGCCGCGAACATCCGCAACTACAGCATCTTCCTGCGCGAGGACACTCTGTTCGCCTACTTCGAGTACCACGGCGACGACTTCGAGGCCGACATGGCCACCATCGCCGCCGACCCCACCACCCAGGCCTGGTGGAAGCTCACCGACCCCTGCCAGGAGTCCTGGGCCGACACCGGCACCGGGGGCACATGGTCGGACCTGAACGAGATCTGGCATCTGAGTGAGTCCGGCACACCGTGACGGTCTGCCCCTGACCCCCGTCCCTCGCCCGAGCCACCTGAACACCCACCCACGGCAAGGAACCACCCAGTGAAACTTCAACGAGTCGGTGCGCCCGGCGAGGAGCGGC
Source organism: Streptomyces sp. NPDC020597 (assembly GCF_044335095.1). Taxonomy (NCBI): domain Bacteria; kingdom Bacillati; phylum Actinomycetota; class Actinomycetes; order Kitasatosporales; family Streptomycetaceae; genus Streptomyces; species Streptomyces sp. NPDC020597. Next base: position 79,620 of record NZ_JBIRUL010000015.1, read on the forward strand.
CCACCGTCCGCACCGCGGAGGGCCGGCTGCTCGATCTGTCCTCCGTCACCTCCGACATCGACGGCGCCTTCCTCGCCTCGGACGGTCTCGAGCGGGCCCGGGCGGCGGTCGCGGCGGGAAGTCTGTCCGAGCTGGACACGGACGGTGTACGGGTCGGAGCACCCGTGGCCCGCCCCGGCAAGATCGTCTGCATCGGTCTGAACTACCGCGACCACGCCGCCGAGACCGGCGCCGCGATCCCCCCACGGCCGGTGGTGTTCATGAAGGACCCGGGCACGGTGGTCGGGCCGTACGACGAGGTGCGGATCCCCCGCGGCTCCGTGAAGACCGACTGGGAGGTCGAGCTGGCGATCGTCATCGGACAGCGGGCCCGCTACCTCGACGGTCCTGAAGCGGCGCGGTCCGTGATCGCGGGGTACACGATCAGCCACGACGTCTCCGAACGCGAGTTCCAACTGGAGTACTCCTCGCAGTGGGACCTGGGCAAGTCCTGCGAGACCTTCAACCCGCTCGGCCCGTGGCTGGTCACCGCCGACGAGGTCGGCGACCCGCAGGACCTCGGACTGCACCTGAGCGTCAACGGGGTGAAGCGGCAGGACGGCCGCACCCGCGACATGATCTTCCCGGTCGAGCACCTCGTGTCGTACCTGAGCCAGTACATGGTCCTGGAGCCGGGCGACGTGATCAACACCGGGACGCCCGCAGGCGTGGCCCTCGGCCTCCCCGGCACTCCCTACCTCCGCCCCGGTGACACCGTCGAGCTCTCCGTCGACGGCCTCGGCGCCCAGCGCCAGACCTTCGGCCAAGGGTGAAAGGCCCACCCGTGAGCAACTCGAGCAGCGTGAGCGGTGCGAGCGGCATGAGCGGCTTGTCAGGGCTCAAGGCCGTCGTCACCGGCGGCGCGTCCGGTATCGGGCTGGCCACGGCCCGGATGCTGGCCGAGCAGGGCGCGACAGTGGCCGTCATCGACCTCGCCCCCTCCGGCGTCCCCGAGCCGCTGATCGCCGTCCAGGCCGACCTTCGCGACGACGCCTCGGTGCGCGCCGCCGTGGAGGCCGCTGCCGGGCAACTCGGTGGCCTGGACATCCTGGTGAACAACGCGGGCATCGGCGCCGTCGGTACCGTCGAGGACAACCCCGACGAGGAGTGGCACCGCGTCCTGGACGTCAACGTCCTGGGAACGGTGCGCACCACGCGCGCCGCCCTGCCGTACCTACGGCGTTCTTCACACGCAGCGGTCGTCAACACATGCTCCATCGCGGCCACCGCGGGCCTCCCCCAGCGCGCCCTGTACTCGGCCAGCAAGGGCGCCGTGCTGTCGTTGACCCTGGCGATGGCCGCGGACCACGTCCGTGAGGGCATCCGCGTCAACTGCGTCAACCCCGGCACCGCCGACACGCCCTGGGTGACCCGGCTCCTGGACGCCGCCGACGACCCGGAGGCGGAACGCGCCGCCCTCGACGCACGCCAGCCTCTGGGCCGCCTGGTGACCGCGGACGAGGTGGCGGCGGCCGTGGTCTACCTGGCGAGCCCGGCGGCTGGGTCCGTCACCGGCATCGCCCTGGCCGTCGACGGTGGCATGCAGGGACTCCGGCTGCGCCCGGCGGCCGGCGCATGAGAGAGACGACGCTGGGCAGCACGGGTGTCAAGGTCACCGAGCTGTCGTTCGGGGCCGCCGGCATCGGCAACCTCTTCCGCCCGGTCACCGACGAGGCCGCATTCGCCACGGTCGAGGCGGCCTGGGACGCGGGTGTACGCACCTTCGACACCGCCCCCCACTACGGACTCGGGCTGTCCGAGCAGCGCCTGGGTGCCGCGCTGCGCGGACGCGACCGCGACGCGTACACCGTCTCCACCAAGGTCGGACGGCTGCTCGAACCCCACCCCGAAGGCGGTCGCGGCGACGATCTCGCCCATGGCTTCGCCGTGCCCGACGCCCACCGGCGGGTCTGGGACTTCAGCCGCGACGGAGTCCTGCGCTCCCTGGAGGCGAGCCTGGACCGGCTCGGCCTGGACCGGGTGGACATCGCCCTGCTGCATGACCCGGACCACCACGCCGAGCAGGCGCTCACAGAGGGGTACCCCGCGCTGGAACGGCTGCGCGGTGAAGGCGTCGTCAAGGCGATCGGCATCGGCGTGAACCAGTGCCCACTTCCCGCCCGTTTCCTGCGTGAGACCGACATCGACGTGGTCCTGCTCGCCGGCCGTTACACCCTGCTGGAGCAGGAGGGGCTGGTGGAAGTGCTGCCGCAGGCCGCTGCCGGGGGAAAAAAGGTCATCGTCGGCGGGGTGTTCAATTCGGGCCTGCTCACCGACCCGAAACCCGGGTCCATGTACGACTATGCGCCCGCCCCCCAGCAGGTACTGGACCGGGCTCTGCGCATGAAGGCGGTCACCGAACGCCATGGCGTACCGCTGCGCGCAGCCGCTCTGCGCTTCCCGCTCGGCCATCCCGCGGTCGCGAGCGTACTGTCCGGCGCGCGTTCCGCCGAGGAGGTCCGGGACACGGTGGACCAGATGCGGCGACCGGTACCGGCCGTGCTCTGGGACGGACTGAGCGCCGAGCGACTGCTGCCGCCGCACGTCCCCGTCCCCGTATCCACACCGGTCGGCGAAGCCGGTCGCCCGGCGCAGGAGTCGAGCAGTCGTGGAGGTGACCGCTGTGGAGGAGACCATCGCTGAGGGTGTCATCGACGCGCACCACCACGTGTGGGACCTCTCCGTCCGGGACCAGGGCTGGATCACCGGACCGGAACTCGCCCCGCTGCGCCGCGACTTCCTGCTCGCCGACCTGGAGCCCGAGACCCGGGCGGCCGGCGTCACCGCGACGGTCCTGGTCCAGACGATCGACGTGCCGGAGGAAACGCCCGAGTTCCTGACGTTGGCGAAGAACAGCGACCTGGTGGCCGGCGTCGTGGGCTGGACCGACCTGACCTCACCGGATGTCGCCCGCGCGCTCGTGGCACTGCGGGAGGGGTCGGGTGGCGAGCACCTGGTGGGCATCCGCCACCAGGTGCAGGGCGAATCCGATCCACGCTGGCTCCTGCGGCCGGACGTACTGCGCGGGCTCGCTGCGGTGGCCGAAGCGGGTCTCGTGTACGACCTGGTCGTCAGGCCTCATCAGCTCGCGGCCGCGCTTGATGCCGCCCGGCTGCTTCCCGGCCTCACCTTCGTACTCGATCACGCGGGCAAGCCCCCCATCACCTCGGGCGAGCTGCGGCCATGGGCGGACCCGCTGCGCCTGCTGGCCTCGCTGCCCAACACCGTCTGCAAGCTCTCCGGCCTGGTGACCGAGGCCGACCCGGACCGGTGGAGCGTCCAGGACCTCCGGCCGTACGCCGACACGATCCTCGACGCCTTCGGACCGCGGCGGCTGATGTTCGGCTCCGACTGGCCGGTTTGCCGACTGGCCGCCACCTACGCCGAGGTCATCGCCGCGGCAGAGGAGTTGACAGCCTCCCTCGCCCCCTCTGAACGACACGAGGTCTTCACCGGAACCGCCCTGCGGACCTACGGCCTGACCGTCACCGGCCCCCCGGCCACCCAGGAAGCACCATGCGCATAGCTCTCTTCATCACCTGCTTCAACGACATGATGTTTCCCCGCACCGGCCAGGCGGTGACCGAACTGCTGGAACGGCTCGGCCACACCGTGGAGTTCCCGCAGGGCCAGACCTGCTGCGGCCAGATGCACTTCAACACCGGCTACCGCCCCGAGACCCTGCCCATGGTGCGCCGATTCGCGGAGGTCTTCGCGGGTTACGACGCCGTGGTCGCCCCTTCCGGGTCCTGCGCGGGCATGGTGCGCGACCACCATCGGGTGGTGGCCGCCCAGTTCGGGGACCGCGAACTCGTCGGCGTGGTCGAGCAGGTGGCGCCGACGGTGTACGAGCTGTCGGAACTCCTCGTGGACGTCCTCGGCGTCACCGACGTGGGCGCCCGCTTCCCCCACCGGGTCACCTACCACCCGACCTGCCACTCCCTGCGCATGCTCCGCGTCGGCGACCGACCGCTCAGGCTGCTGCGCGCGGTGAAGGACATCGACCTCGTCGAACTGCCCGCCGCGGAGTCCTGCTGCGGCTTCGGCGGCACCTTCGCGCTGAAGAACGCGGACGTGTCCAACGCCATGCTGGCCGACAAGATGCGTCATGTGCAGGAGACCGGCGCGGAGTTCCTGTGCGCGGGCGACAACTCCTGTCTGACGCACATCGGCGGCGGCCTGTCCCGCCTGCGTACCGGCGTCGCCACTCTGCACCTGGCCGAGATCCTGGCCTCCACGGAAGGAGACGGACGATGAGCGGCGCGGACAACGTCGTATGGCTGGGTACCCCAGCCTTCCCCGAGGCGGCACGCACCGCGCTCGCCGACACGCGGCTGCGGGCGAACCTGCGCAGGGCCACCGGCACCATCCGGGACAAGAGGCTGGCGGCCACCGCCGAGCTCGACGACTGGGAGGACCTGCGGGAGACGGCGGCAGCCCTCAAACGCCGCACCCTGCGTCACCTCGACCAGCATCTGCTTCGGCTGGAGGAGACGGTGACCGCCGCCGGCGGCACGGTCCACTGGGCGTCGAACGCGGCCGAGGCGAACGCCATCGTGACACGGCTGGTTCAGGCGACCGGCGAGAGCGAGGTCGTCAAGGTCAAGTCGATGGCCACACAGGAGATCGGCCTCAACGAGGCGCTCGCCGAAGCGGGCGTCCGCGCCTACGAGACCGATCTCGCCGAACTCATCGTGCAGCTGGGCGGCGACCGGCCCTCGCACATCCTGGTACCGGCCATCCACCGCAGCCGCTCCGAGATCCGCGAGATCTTCCAGCGGCAGATGGGGAAATGGGGCCGGCCCGCCCCCGAAGGACTCACCGACGACCCACGCGACCTGGCCGAAGCGGCCCGGCTCCATCTGCGGGAGAAGTTCCTGCGGGCCAAGGTGGCCGTTTCCGGGGCCAACTTCGCTGTCGCCGACACCGGAACGGTGATGGTCGTGGAGTCGGAGGGCAACGGGCGGATGTGCCTGACCCTGCCGCAGACCCTGATCACCGTCATGGGCATCGAGAAGGTCCTGCCCTCCTTCGCGGACCTGGACGTCTTCCTTCAACTGCTGCCCCGCTCGTCCACCGGCGAACGGATGAACCCGTACACCTCGCTGTGGACCGGCGTCACCGACGGGGACGGGCCCCAGGACTTCCATCTGGTCCTCCTCGACAACGGCCGTACCGCGACCCTGGCCGACGAGGTGGGCAGGCAGGCACTGTCCTGCATCCGCTGCTCGGCCTGCCTGAACGTGTGCCCGGTGTACGAGCGCACGGGCGGCCACGCCTACGGCTCCGTCTACCCCGGCCCGATCGGCGCCGTACTCACCCCGCAGCTCGTCGGCGTGGAGAACGCGGCCTCGCTGCCCTTCGCCTCCACTCTGTGCGGGGCGTGCTACGACGCCTGCCCGGTCAAGATCGACATTCCGGAGGTGCTGGTCCACCTGCGGGCGAAGGCCGTGGAGGCCAAGCGGCGGGACCGGCTGCTACCCACCTCCGAGGCTCTCGCCATGAAGGCCGCGGGCGCGGTGCTGTCCTCCCCCAGGCTGCTGGCGGCCCTCGAGCGACTCGCCGCCTCGGGTGCCCGGCTGGTAGCCCGCGACGGTCGGATCGGAGTGCTGCCCGGCCCGTTCGCCCGCTGGTCCGGCACCCGCGACACCCCCGCACCGGCCCGCGAGCCCCTGCGCGCCTGGTGGCGACGGACCAGAGGAGAAGGCCGTACGACGACGGAAGGGACGGGTCGATGAGCGGCCGAGACACCGTACTGCGCGACATCCGGAACGCGCTCGCCGACGTACCGGATTCCGAGGCCGCCGCCGAAGTCCCCGTCCTCCACAATCCACGCTCCCACCAGGCAGGACCGGACATCGTCGAGCTGTTCGTCGAACGCGCCACCGACTACCGCGCCACCGTCATCCGTGTTCCGGCGTCCGACGCCGTGGCCGCCGTGGCCCGCGCGCTGACGCGCACCGGAGCGAAATCCCTCGTGGTGCCCCCGGGATACCCCGCAGACCTGGTGCCCGAAGGACCCTGGTCCCGGCTGCAGGACGCTCCACCACTGACAGTCGGACAGCTGGACGCGACGGACGCCGTACTCACCACCGTCACCGCAGCGATCGCCCTCACTGGCACGGTCGTCCTCGACAGCGGCCCCGGGCAGGGCCGACGCGCACTCACCCTGCTCCCGGACCAGCATGTCTGCGTGGTCAGGGCCGGCCAGATCACCGCTGATGCGCCCGAGGCGATGAGCCTGCTCCACCCCCGCCGGCCCCTGACCCTGATCTCCGGCCCCTCGGCCACCAGCGACATCGAACTCGCCCGCGTGGAGGGCGTGCACGGGCCCCGGACGCTCGACATCATCGTGATCGCAGACAAGTAGGCCCCGCCCCACCCTGCAGGACGCTGTGATGCGGTCCCCCAGAACATGGCGCGCCGACGCGTGGACAGCGCCCTGTGCGCGGCGGGGCCTTCACCCGGCACACGGGCACGCCTTTCATGGGCGGCAGCGATGGCGGCCGCCGGTCGAGCCGCTCATCGGAACACCTGGGCCGTTTCAGTTCGGGCAGTTTCCGTCCGCGCGCCAGCCCCTCAGATCCTGGTGCCGGTGCGATCAGGCTCCTCGAAGCTGTGGTCGAATCCGGTGGGCAGTCCCGGCCGGAGGCCTTCCGGACGCCGGACGAAGAGCCTGCGGACGGGGGCCGACGGACCCCACTGAATCCCCGCGTCCCCAACACGTCCCCACGATCATGAAAGTAAGGTCGAGGAGATGTTGCCGGCTTGTCGGCTCAAGCTCCGCTCGTCAGCATTCCCGCAGGTCAGCACGACGTCTGCCCAGCGAGGGAGCAAGATCCTCGCCGCGCTCCGAACTCGCGAGCAGCGGATTCAGTCCGTTCAGCGAAAGTTGACGCTCCGACACCTAACGAGGAACGTTTCCGCAGGTCAGAAGCCTGCGAAGGTGGGGCGGGTGGGACTCGAACCCACGGCCGACGGATTATGAGTCCTTTGAGGATCTTGGCGGCCCTTGCTCGTCCACGCTCATTCATGACGTTTTTGCAGGTAAGAAGGGGCGGGCCGTGTCGACACCCCTTCGACTTTGTCAGTCTGTTCCTGTCCTTGTGTCCCGACTGCGTCCCGACACCGCCCAGATTGGGCGACGCCACCGGCCTGACGGGCACGTAGCGCCAGCTCGGCCAGATGACTCGAACCCTGCCGCAGCGGATTTCCTTTCCACTGCCACAGGTCAAACGTCCACACAGAGCGAAGCCGAGTTCTGGTGTGGCCAACCGTTAGGCCACCCGCTTCAGCCCTTGAATGCCGGAGAGAAAGTCAGTGCTGATCTGCCGTCAGAGGGTCCACCCATCGAAGCGCCGCCGACACCCGTTCCAGGGTGTCGCGCTGGTCGGCGTACTCGGACGGCCCCATGGCCGGTCCACGCTGGTGGCTCGCGTAGGCCTCCGAGGCTTCGACCCACCCCGAAAAAACCTGGCCCGTCACCACTCTGCGAGGGCACGGCTATCGTCTGGGACTCTGGAACGCGGCCCGACCGGCCGATCACTGTTCCCCGGTTCAGTCCACGCTGGGCCGGGCGAGGCCGTGGTCGTAAGCGAAGATCACGGCCTGGATGCGGTCGCGGGCTCCGATCTTGGCCAGGACGCGGCCGACGTGGGTCTTGATGGTGGACTCGGACAGGACGAACCGGATGGCGATCTCGCCGTTGGTCCACCCCTTGCCGACCGCGACGAGGATCTCGCGCTCGCGGTCGGTGAGGGAACTCAGCCGCGGATCTTCGGCTGAGTCACTTACGTGGGCGGGGACGTACTGGGCGTACTCGTCGAGGAGGCGGCGGGTGAGCGCGGGTGCGATGACCGCGTCGCCGTCGGCGACGGCGCGGATGCCGGCGAGGAGTTCCTCGGGGCGCGCGTCCTTGAGGAGAAAGCCGCTGGCGCCGGCGCGGAGAGCGGCGTGGACGTATTCGTCGAGGTCGAAGGTGGTGAGTACCAGGACGCGCGAGCGGCCGCCGGCGGCGGCGATGCGGCGGGTGGCCTCGATGCCGTCCATGCCGGGCATGCGGACGTCCATCAGGACGACGTCCGGGCGCAGTTCGGCTGCCTTGCGGACGGCCTCGGCACCGTGGGCGGCCTCACCGACGACGTCGGTCTCGGGGACGGAGTCCAGGAGCAGGTGGAAGCCGTAGCGTTGCAGCGGTTGGTCGTCCACGATGAGGACGGTGGTCACCGGGCACCACCTTGGGGTGTGAGGTCGAGGACGGCTTCGACGCTCCAGCCTCCGCCGCCCGTCGGCCCCGCGCTGACGGTTCCGCCGTACAGAGCCGCTCTCTCCCGCATGCCCACCAGTCCGTGTCCTTCCTCGTTCGGTGGTCCGGACGGTGTGGCCGGGCCGGTGTCCTGGACCCGGATGGTCAGCCGACTGTCCTCGACGAGGATCGCCAGGTGCACCCGGGTGTCGGTGTCGGCGTGCTTCAGTGTGTTGGTGAGGGCTTCCTGGACGATGCGGTACACCGTCAGCTGGACTCCGCCGTCCAGGGTGTCCGCGTCGCCGGAGGTCCGGTAGACGACCTCCAGTCCGGCGGCGCGCACCGTGGCGCACAGGGCACCGAGGTCCAGGATGCCGGGCTGCGGGCTGAGCTCGGGACCGCCCGGGGGACCCTCCGCGGTCTCGCGCAGCACGCCGAGCACGCGCCGTAGCTCGCCGAGGGCCTGTCGCCCGGTGTCGCCGATGAGCTGAAGAGCTTCCTTGCCCCGTTCGGGGGCGATGTCGGTGGCATACGCGCCGGCGTCGGCGAGCGTGATGATGACGGACAGGTTGTGGCCGACGATGTCGTGCATCTCGCGGGCGACCCGGGTGCGTTCGGTGGCCGTGGCCAGCCTGTTGCGCTGGTCGCGCTCGATCTCCAGCCGGGCGGCCCGTTCCCGCAGCCCGGCGAGCTGGGCCCGGCGGATCCTTACCATCAGGCCGAGCGCGACGGCCGCGGTCGCCGTGCTCAGCAGGAAGAACAGCGCGTCCCCGACGGACACCGCCGACGACACGCGGACCGCGACCAGCCCCATGGAGCCCGCCATGGCGGCGCAGGCCCACGGCAGCTGCCGCAGTCTCCCGTGCAGGGCCAGGCTGTACAGGGCGACGAAGAGGGCGACGTCCGCGCGCAGTCCGGCGCCCAGGGACCACTGGAGGACGAAGACCGCCGTGATGGCGGCGAAGGCCGCCGCGGGTCTGCGCCGCCGCCACAGCAGGGGCAGCACCAGGCCGGCCTGTACCGCCAGCATGCCCGCTACGGGCAGCTCGGTGAAGGCGAGCCGCAACCTGCGCGGACCGTCACCGTCACCATCGCCCGCAACGTCGTGGAACAGGTCGGGCACGCAGAACATCAGGAAGACCAGGACCACGACCGCGGTGTCCAGCACCCACGGATGTGTCCGGTCGGCCTGCCGCAACCGCTGGCCGCCCCGCGTCAGACGGGCGACCAGCGGTCCCATCCCGCTGATGTCATCGGTGGTCACGGATGTCACGCTGCCATGGTGCGGCCGGTCAGACGTCGCTGCGCGCGAGCCGGTAGGCCGCGCCCGTCAGCGCCAGTGCCGTCCAGCCGAGGAAGACCAGCAGCCCGGCCGTGGGGGACAGGGCGGTGCTGTCGTGGGTCAGGGCGAACAGCGACTCGCCCGCGTTACTCGGCAGGTAGGGGCTGATGTCGTTCTGCCAGGAGCTCGGCAGCAGGGAGATGAGCCCTGGGATGAGCATGAACGTGGCGACCAGCACGGAGATGCCGCCGGCCACCGACCGCAGCAGCGCGCCCAGCGCGGCCCCGATCACGCCGACCAGGCCCAGGTAGAGTCCGGCGCCCAGCAGGCTGCGCAGCACTCCCGCGTGCGACAGGCTCATCGCGGCCGGCGTGCCGGAGACGATGCCGCTGCCGAACCCGAAGGCGACGAACGCGCCGAGGGTGCCGACCACCAGCGCGACCAGTCCGAACACGGCCGCCTTGGACCACAGCACGGGCAGCCGGCGCGGTACGGCCGCGAGCGTGGAGCGGATCATGCCGGTCGAGTACTCCCCCGCCGTGACCAGCACGCCGAGCACGCCGAGGGCGAGTTGGGCGAAGTTCGTGCCGAAGAGGGACAGGCTGACGGCCGTCGAGGCGGCGAAGTCCGGGTCCATGTGGCTGGAGCCGATCTGCGACTTGTAGCGACTCGCGGCGATCAGCCCGAAGGCCACCAGGAACAGCAGACCGAGGCCCAGGGTGATCCAGGTCGAGCGCAGGGACCACAGCTTGGCCCATTCGGAGGCGAGCACGCGCCGTCCGGTCACCCGGTAGACGGGGCGGGCGGGGGTGGTGCGGGGTTCCTCGGCGGTTGCGGTGAGGGTGCTCATGCGGGCCTCCCGGCGGCCTCGAGGGTCTCGATCCCGGTCGTGGTGCCGTGGTACTCCACGGCATCCCTGGTCAGGTCCATGAACGCCTCCTCTAGCGACACCGTCCGCGCGCTCAGCTCGAACAGCGCGATCCCGTGTTCGGCGGCCTTCAGTCCGATCTCGCGGGCGGTCAGCCCGGTCACCTGGAGCTCCTCGGAGCCGATCCGGCCGGTGACGTCGACGCCCGGCCCGGCCAGCACGTCCCGCAGCCGCGCCGGGTCCTGCGTCGCCACCTTCACCGTGTCGCCGCCCGCCTCGCGGATCAGGTCCGCCACGGTCGTGTCGGCCAGCAGCCGCCCGCGCCCCACGATGATCAGGTGGTCCGCGACCAGGGCCATCTCGCTCATCAGATGCGAGGACACGAACACCGTCCGGCCCTCGTCGGCGAGCCCCTTGAGCAGATTGCGGATCCAGAGCACGCCCTCCGGGTCCAGCCCGTTGACCGGCTCGTCCAGCATCACCGTCTGCGGGTCGCCCAGCAGCGCCGCCGCGATGCCCAGCCGCTGGCCCATGCCGAGGGAGAAGGCCCCGGCCCGCTTCTTGGCCACGCTGCCGAGGCCGGCGAGGCCGATGACCTCGTCGACCCGGCTGCCCGGAATGCCGTGGGTCAGCGCGAGGGCCCGCAGGTGCTGGTAGGCCGAGCGGCCCGGGTGGATCGACTTCGCCTCCAGGAGGGCGCCGACCTCCTGAAGCGGCGCCCGGTGGCGGGCGTAGGGGTGGCCGTTCACGGTGACGGAGCCGCTCGTCGGGGCGTCCAGGCCGACGATCATGCGCATGGTCGTGGACTTGCCCGCGCCGTTGGGCCCCAGGAAGCCCGTCACCGTGCCGGGCTTCACCACGAAGTCCAGCCCGTCGACGGCCGTCTTCTCGCCGTACCTCTTGGTCAACCGCCGTGCGTCGATCATTCACGTTCTCCCTGTCGGGGTGCGGCGTCCACACCTTCGACGCCTCACCCGCAACGCTAAGCGCCGGTTCACCCCGATCCGGTGGTACCGGGAGGCTCAACCGCGCCGTGCGCGTAGTACCGCGGTACTACGCGTCTACCTGCGGTGACTCCGGTGTTCGCCGGCTCCGCCATGGTGGCAGCAGGCGTCCGGCCGCCGCGGAGGGTGGGCCGCCCTCGCCGCGCCCGGCACCTCGGCGTCCGCGGCGCACTGGGCCCGTTCTGCGCTCTCGACCAGGCTCTCGCTGTCCGATGCAGCGTGGGCCAGGCTGGCGCAGCACAGGGTGAGCAGGAGGGCGCCCGCCGCGAAGGGCAGGGTGCGGCGCGGGGGTGGCGGGGCCAGCAGGGCCTGCACTCGCTGGGGCACGGCCCCGCCGGTCGCGGCCAGAGTGGCGGTGCGTGGCAGGCCGGCAGAGGCGAGAGCCGCCCGACCGACGGCGCGGGCGACGACGGTACGGCTGCCGATCCGGGCTGCGGCCTCCTCGTCGGCCCATCGCTCCAGGACAAAGCCACCGGCCTCCGCCAGCGGTCGCAGCAGCGGGTTGACGGCCGCCGTGAGTCGCCACACAGTCTGGAAGTGGTGGTGGCGGCCTCGGAGATGGGCCCGTTCGTGCGCCAGGAGGGCCTCGCGCTCCGCGTCGCCGAGGCAGCGCAGCATCCCCCGGGACACCACGATCCGTCCGGGAGCGCCGGGCAGCGCGAACGCCTGTGGGGCCTCGTCGTCGAGCACCACCAGTTCGGTGGCTCTGGGAGTCCGGCCGCATTCCCGCCGGGCCCACAGGACGTGGCGCCCCTGCCGTGCGGCGGCCACCCCCAGGGACACGAGTCCCGCCGCCAGGCTCAGGGCGCTGAGAGCTGCGACGGCCAGAGAGACGGGGTCCTGCGTACGCAGGACGGTCACCGACCAGTGGCCCTCCTCCGCGACCTCGGGGATCTGCGCGAACCCGGTGAACGCCAGCAGGGCCAGTGAACCGAGCCAGCCGGCCGCCGTCACGAGCGCGGCACACGCCAGGGACCAGGCCGCGGGCCGCGGTGCCGGCCGGCGGGCCGCCCGGGGGGCGAGCACCGCGAGGACCACGGTGATTATGAGGGGGATGTAGACGCTGATCGTCACCGGCTCACGGCCCGTCGTCGCCGCGCCCGGCGTCCTGCTCACCCAGCAGACGGTGCAGCAACTGCTCCTCCTGCGGGGACAGTTCGGACACGAATCGAGTGAGCACCGCTTCCGGGTCCGAGCCGCGCTCCAGCAGGCTGTGCATCCGGACGGCAGTGTCGGACGCCTCGTCCCGGACCGGCGCGTAGGCGTATCCGCGGCCAGCGGGGTGCCGTACGAGCATGCCCTTGTCGTGCAGGCGCGACAGGATCGTCAACACCGTCGTGTAGGCGAGGTCCCCGGGCAGCCGCCCCCGGACCTGCCGCGCGGTCATCGGCTCGTCCACCGCCCAGAGCGCGGCGAGGACGCCGCTCTCCAGCTCACCGCGTGCTCTCCTGCCGGTCGCCCCGCCGCTTTCGTCGCTCTTACGGTCGCGCACCGTTCACCAACCTTCCCGCTCGGCATGCCAGCCTACCGGCGGATCTACTACAGCTCGTAGAACGCCGACTGGATCGCCGCCACAGGAGCCCTGAGGGATCTACTACATCTCGTACGAGGTTACCTACTACATGTTGTAGAGTTCGGCCGCCACGCCACCTGCGGAGGAACGAGCCCCATGCCCTACCTCGGAAGTCCGGTGCATCTGCGCGCCCTGGCGGCCGCCGCCCTGCGCCCTGAGCCGGTGCCGGCCTCGGCCCGGGCCGAGCGCGTCGCGATCGTCTCGGCGAGCATCGGCGCCGGCCACGACGGCACCGCCGCCGAACTGGCCCGTCGGCTCACGGCCCACGGTCTCGTCGTCGACCGGTTCGACCTGCTGGACCTGTTGCCCGCCCGGATCGGACGACTGGTCCGGGACGGCTACCACCGGATGCTCGTCCGGGCACCCTGGGCCTACCAGCGGATCTACCGCAGCACCGAACGCGCCGGTGGTGGCGGGCCGTTGGCGAGGGCGCTGTTGCGGACCGCCGAGGAGCGCATGCTGCGTGCGCTGCACCCCGGCACCGGCGTGGTCGTCTCCACCTACCCGGGAGCCAGCCGTGTCCTGGGCAGTCTGCGGCTCCGCGGGCGGCTGGCCGTCCCCGTCCTGACCTATCTCACCGACTTCTCCGTGCACCCGCTGTGGGTGGCCGACGGCGTCGACGTCCACCTCGCCGCACACGCCGTACCCGCGGCCCAGGCCCGGGCCGCCGGGGCGCGGGACATCCGGGTGTGCGGGCCGGTGGTCGATCCGCGGTTCCGTCCCGGCAGCGCGCGGGAGCGCAGCGCGGCCCGGGCCCGCTTCGGGCTGCCGGAGAACGCCCCTCTGGCGCTGCTGGTCGCCGGTTCCTGGGGGGTCGGACCGGTCCGGGAGGTCGCCCTGGAGCTGCGCGACTGCGGTGTGGCCGTCCCCGTGGTCGTGTGCGGCCGCAACGAGGCGCTGGCTGAGCAGTTGCGCGCGGACGGCATCGAGCACGCCTACGGCTGGGTCGACGACATGCCCGCTCTGATGCACGCCGCCGACGTCCTGGTCCAGAACGCGGGCGGGCTCAGCTCCCTGGAGGCGTTCGCCGTCGGCCTGCCCGTGGCGAGCTACCGGTGCATACCGGGCCACGGTCTGACCAACGCTTCCGCTCTGGAGGAGGCCGGTGCGGCGGTCTGGATCCGTGACCCCGCCCGTCTCAAGGCCGTGCTGTGCGACCTGATCGACGGCCCGCTCGGACTGCGCCAACGCGCCACCGGCCGCGCACTCTTCGCTACCGAGCCCGACGACGGACCCGCCGCGGAGACAGTGCGCGTCCACCGCGCGGGACTGCCGCCGTTGCCTCCCCAGCCCGCCGCCCGACGACTCCGTCCGGCGGCACGCCGGCTCGTCGCCACCACCGCCGCGGCATGCGCGGTGTGGGCCTGCGCCGTCGGCACGGGAATCGCCACCACATACGACAGTCCGGGCCTCATTCACACCATCGGGCACAGCCTCGACCTGGACGACTCCCTCCCGGGCCACGCCCCCCGCCCGGAAGGCCACCACTCGTGACCGCCGCCCGGCTGGTCCGCACCGCCGCTCTCGCCGCCCTGCCCGCCCTCGTAGCCGCCCATGCCGCACCCGCCGTCTCGACCTTCGGGCCACTACGCAACCGCGTCATGCCCCGCCTTTCTGGCCGGGGCCGCCCGGACCACATCGCGCTCACCTTCGACGACGGACCCGACCCGCTGTCCACCCCGCACTTCCTGCGCCTCCTCGCCGAACGCCAGCTACGGGCAACCTTCTTCCTGCTCGGGCGCGAGGCGCACCACTCGCCCGGCCTGGTCCGCGAGATCGCCGCGGCGGGACACGAAATCGGCGTCCACGGCTGGCTGCACCGCGCACTGCTGCTGCGCGGCCCGCGCGCGACGTACGACGACTTCGCCCGCGCCCGCGACACCATCGCCGACATCACAGGACGTCGACCCACGCTCTTGCGGCCCCCGTACGGCGTCATGTCGACCGCTGCCCATCTGGCTGCCCACCGGCTCGGGCTCACTCCGGTGCTGTGGACCTGCTGGGGCGAGGACTGGACCGCCCGCGCCACACCCGAGTCCGTCCACCGCACCGTTACCTCGGACCTGGATGCAGGCGGGACGATCCTGCTCCACGACTCCGACTGCACCTCGGCTCCAGGTGCGTGGCGCTCGGCTCTTGGCGCCCTTCCCCTTGTCCTCGACTCATGCGAGAGAGGCGGCTACAAGGTCGGCCCGCTGCGCGACCACGGATGACCTCCCACCTCATGGCGCGCCGAGGCCGCTGATGCCGTGTCTGCCGGTTGCCCCATCCCGACTGCGGGGCATCGGCCCCGCAGTCGGGATCCCCGTACCCCGTCGGCAGCCGATCGGATCCCCAGCGCCGGTCACGGCCAGAGTGTTCGGGCGGGCACCGCCTTGGTAGCTGACGAGACCGAACGCTCCTGCCGACGAAGGTGGCCGCGGCCGGCGCCGGGGTACCGATGCCCGCATGGTGTGCGCGCCGTGGAAAGACACCTTGCCCGCGCTGCTCGCCTGCGCCGCGACCGTACCGCTCTGGCTCAGCGTGTGTGCCGGGGCCAGGCCTTCGATCTAGCCGTAGACCGCGTTGGTGGCCGGGTCGACGAGTCAGACCTCGGAGGTGTTGTGCGTCTGGAAGGTCAGCCGGTTCGGTCTGGCGTGGGGTCAGGTTGTTGCCGCACTCCGTTTAGGAGAGGACGACCGCCTGGGCGTCGGCGGGCTCGGAGTCGCCGAAGGCGACCCCGAAATGCGGCGAGGACCGCGGGTGGGGCGGCCAAGACCGCGCGGCAGCCGGGTACGGCAAGCGATCAGCGGGATTCTTCACCCTGAGCGACCTCGACGTCATGGTGGAAGGTGAGGGTGCCGGTCGTCGCGGCGGTGGCTGACAGGACCGCACAGGCGGCGAGGAGGAGGGCGGCCCAGCACACCGACCGCCGAGCGTGTCCCGCGGGAGCGGCGAGGAGCGCCGCGACGCGCCGGGGAACGGGACCGGTGGTCGCGGCGGGGGCGAAGTCCGGGCGGCTGGAGCGCGCGGTCCGGCCGGCGAGGGCGGCGCGGGCGATGGCGCGGGCCAGCAGGCGGCGATCACCCACGGCGGTGGCGGCGGCTTCGTCGGCGGCGCGTTCCGCGGCCAGCCTGATGGCGGCGCGTGCCGGACGCAGTGCGGGGTGGCAGTGGGCGGCGAGTTCGGCGGCGGCCAGGAAGTAGTGGTGGCCGCCCTGGTTGTGGGCTCGCTCGTGGGCGAAGAGGGCCTCGCGCTCGTCCGGACCGAGGCTGCGCAGCATGGCGGTGGTGACGACGATGCGGTGCGGGCGGCCGGGCAGGGCGTACGCGTCCGGCTCGGGCGAGTCGACCACGCACAGGTCGCCCGCGGCGGGCCGCCGGCCGGCCTCGGCACGGGCGATGCGGAAGGCGCGCGTCTGGCGCAGGGCCGAGCGGGCGAGGGTCCAGATGCCCATGGTGAGCAGGCCGGTGGCGATCGCGGCCACGGGCAGGACCAGGTGGTCCGACGGCGTGCGCAGGGGGTGGACGAGTTCGCCGAGCGCCGCGAACGCCGGCAGCTTGAGCAGTCCGGTCAGGACGAGGGAGCCCAGGGCGGCCACACAGGCACCCGCCAGCACCAGGGCAGCGGCGGTGAGCGCCCACAGAGCGGTGACGGGGGCCAGCCGGTCGAGGGCTCGCCCGGCGAGCAGCGGCATCACGAAGGGCAGCAGGAGCGGGATCAGCAGCAGGGTCGTCATCGATCCTCGGCCTCCAGCAGTTGGCGCAGCAACTGTTCGTCGTCCGGATTGAGCTGGGCGACGAAGCGGGCCAGGACGGTCTCGCGGTCGCTGGCGCGGTCGCGGTCGAGTTCGGTGTGCATGCGCCGGGCGGTGAGGCCTGGGGCGTCCTGCACGGGGTGGTAGGCATAGCCGCGCCCCCGCTGACGGCGGTCGACGACGCCCTTGTCGTACAGCCGGGACAGGATCGTCGTCACCGTCGTGCGGGCCAGGTCGGAGGCGAGTTCGGCCTGCACCTCACCTGGAGTGAGAGCCGCGTCGGCGGCCCACAGGGCCGCCATGACGGCGGCCTCCAGTTCTCCGGCCGGTCGGCGTTCGTCCTTCGCGTCGGTCATGGGAACGACCCTCACCCCATCTTCGTCTACAGTTCAGTAGACCGTCTACAGAATTGTAGTCACGCGGGTGGCGTCTTCGCGTGCCCCCGCACATCCAGTATGGGAGGGCCCGCGTTCATGACCGCGCACTTGTTCGCAGCCTCACAGCTCGCGGTGAATGTCCTGAGCGCGCAGTCCCTGCTGGCCGCCTTTGGTGTGCTGGGAGTCGGCGCGGTGATGTTCGCGGAAACCGGGCTGCTGATCGGTTTCTTCCTTCCCGGCGACTCGCTGCTGTTCACCGCGGGGCTGCTGTGCACGGGGAGCGGCCAGCACGGGGTGAAACTGTCGCTCGCCCCGCTGCTCGTGGCCGCGGCCGTGGGCGCCCTTGCGGGTGCGCAGTGCGGCTATCTGCTCGGCCGGAAAGCGGGAGGGGCTCTCCTCTCACGCAGCCGCTCGCCGCGCCTGCATGACGGTGCGCACCGGGCCGAGGAGTTGTTGGAGCGGTACGGGCATGCGAGAGCGATCGTGCTCGCGCGGTTCGTGCCAGTGGTACGCACGGTCCTGAATCCGATGGCGGGTGCGCTGGGTGTTCCGGCGCGGACCTTCACCGTGTGGCAGGTCGTCGGCGGTCTCGTGTGGAGTCTGGGGCTGACGCTGGGCGGATACGCGCTGGGCTCCTCCGTCCCGAATGTGGATCGCTATCTGCTGCCCATGGTCGCCGTGATCGTGGCCGTGTCCTTGATTCCGCTTGCCTCCGAGCTGTACCGCTCCCGCCGCGCGGCCAGAGCGAAAGGGGCACGCGGATGATCCTCGCCTTCGACGGCGCGCCGATCGACGGCTCCGCCTACACCGACGTAGTGGACCTCGCTCACCGCTCCCCGGGCTGGCTGGACGACGTCGTGGCGGCCTGGTCGACGTACGGACTGGCGGTGTTCGCAGCACTGATGGCCATGGCCTGGTGGCGGGCTCGGCGAGTGAGCGCCACGGCCGCGCTCCTCGCACTGGCCGTTCCCGTGGTCGTCGTCGCCGCGTACGGGGTGGACGCGGTCCTGAAACTGCTGGTGCGCGAGGAGCGGCCCTGTCAGAGCCTGCGCGTGGCCACCCTGGAAGCGTGTCCGGCACCAGGTGACTGGTCCTTCCCCAGCAACCACGCGGCCATCGCCGCCGCAGCCGCGGTGGCCCTGTGGTTCGTCTCGCGTCGGCTCGGTGCCGTCGCGGCCGTGGCCGCCTGCGCGATGGCGGTTTCGCGGGTGTGGGTCGGCGCGCACTATCCGCACGACGTCGCGGCCGGAGTTGTCGTGGGAGCCCTCTTCGCGGCGCTCGCGATGACCGCGGTGCGCCGCCGTCCGGATCCCCTGGTCCGGCGGATCACCGGCTCACGGCTGCGTCCGCTGGTACTGGCGTCATGAAGCGCGGCGACCTCCGCGAGCTGGCCGGCAGCGTCGGCCTGGGCGCGTGGACGGCGTTCGGCGTACTGACCATGACCGTGATCGGCGACGGCCGGCCACTGTACGGGGACGAGGACCTGCTCTCCTGGTGCGTCGGCCACCGCCCGGACGTGGCGGTGGCGCTGGCCCGCGGGCTGACCGCCACCGGAACCGGCGCCATCCCCTACGTCCTCTGCGTGCTGGCGGGGATCATCGCCGGGCGCACCGTGCGTCGACGGGCCGTCGCCGCCGCGCTCTGCCTCGTCTGCCTCGGCGCCGGGCAGGCGGCGCGGTACGGCGTGATGGCGCTCGTCGCCCGGCCCCGTCCCGCCCACGTGGAGTGGGCCACGCACGCCTCAGGGTGGGCGTTCCCCTCCGGCCACACCACCACGGCCGCCCTCACCGCAGGACTGCTCGTCATCGCCGTGCACATCCGCGCCCTGCGCGGCGGGATCCTGCTCGCTCTCGTCTTCGGCTGCTGGGGCGCGATGGTCGGGCTCACCCGTGTCTACCTCGGGGTGCACTGGTTCACCGACGTCGTCGGCGGCTGGCTCTTCGCCATCGGCTGGCTGGGACTGTGCCTGAGGGCCGCCGCCCGGTGGCTGCCCGAGGGGTTCATTCCACGTACGAGGGACACAGACCACGAGGCTACGGAGGGCCATGCGCCACAAGATCCTGGTCGTCGAGGACGATCACGGCCTGCGTGACGTGCTGCGTCGCGGCCTGCTCGACGAGGACTTCGACCCCGTGCCCGCTGCCGCCGGCGCCACCGCCCTGCGGCTCGCCACCGCCGACATCGCCGCGGTCGTCCTGGACGTCGGGCTGCCCGACGCGGACGGCCGGGACGTGTGCCAGGCGCTGCGTGCGGGCGGGTTCGCCGCCCCGATCATCTTCCTGACGGCCCGCCATCACCTCACGGACCGGCTGTCCGGGTTCTCCGCCGGAGCCGACGACTACCTGTCCAAGCCGTTCCATCTCGCCGAACTCGTCGCCCGGCTGAGGGCCGCGATCAAACGGGCCGCGCCCGCGGCCTTGGCCACCGCCGGAGACCTGGTCCTGGACGCGACCCGGCACAGCGCGCACGTCGGCGACGTCGACATCGACCTGTCTCCCACGGAGTTCCGTCTGCTGGCCACGCTCATGGCCGCAGGCGGGACCCTCGTGTCCCGCCGCGACCTGGTCAGGGCCGCCTGGCCGGACGGGGCGCAGGTCAGCGAGAACACCCTCGACCAGTATCTGAGCCGACTGCGCCGCAAGCTGCGCGAAGCGGGCAGCGGCCTCGGCCTCACCACGACACGCGGGATCGGACACCGGCTGTCATGAACCGGATCGCGCGCCGTCTGGCGCCCCGCACGTTGCGCGGTCGGCTCTCGCTCGTGGCGCTGACCACCGCCGCGCTCCTGATGACCGTGCTGACCGTCGTGTTCAACACCGCGATGGACCGGCACCTCCAGCACCAGGCTGACGACGAACTACGCAACCGCGCCGCCGCCGTCGCCACCACCGTCGACACCAGCGGGCCCCGAGTGCGGGTCCTGGAGACGGTCAACGACAGCCTGCTCGACGCGAACGTGTGGATCTACACCGGGACACGGCTGCTGGAGAAACCACCGTCCGCCGCGGCCGACAGTGCGCTGACCCGGGTTGCCGACCGGCTCGCCGCGCGGGGCCGGCCGGTCTGCGCGACCGTGCAGACCGGCAACCCCCGTTTCGTCCGCCTGTGCTCCCGACCCGTGTCCGGCCTTCGCAGCAGCGCCACCGTCGTCACGGCCGTGGATCTCGCCCCCTTCCGCAGCTCCGCCGGCACCCTGCTGTCGGGCTCGCTGATCCTGGACGCTGTCATGCTCGCGTGCACCTACGCGCTGACGCGGCTGGCCGTCGGGCGGGCGCTGCGCCCCGTGCGCACCATGACCGACCAGGCCACCCAGTGGAGCGCCGTCGGTTCCGGCCAGCGTTTCGGCGTCGAGGACCAGCCGGCCGAACTGGCCCGCCTGGGCACCTCGTTGGACGCACTGCTGGACCGCATCCGCACCGTGCTGCGTCACGAGCAGCAGCTGACCGGGGAGTTGTCCCACGAACTGCGCACCCCGCTCACCCGGATCGTCGTCGAGCTCGACTGGTGGCGGGCCCGCCCTCGCTCGGCGGCCGAGACCGAAGCCACCCACGAGGTGATCGCGGAGGCCGCCCAGTTTATACGCACCATCTGCGACACGCTGTTGAACGACGCCCGCGAAGGCGGGCAGACCACCAGCACGGCCGTGGGTGCCGCCGCTGTCGCTCCCGTGCTACGGCGGCTGGTCGAGGACCTCGACGCACGGAAGCAGCTGAAGACCGTCGTCGACGTGCCGGACCAGGAGCTTGAGGCGGGCGTCGCTTCCGCTCTTCTCGAACGCATCGTCAGCCCGCTGCTGGCCAATGCCGTTCGCTATGCCGACTCCACGGTGACCGTGTCCGCACGGCAGTTGCCCAGCGGCGTCCGCATCGACGTCACAGACGACGGTCCTGGCGTACCGGAGGAGTTCCTCGACCATCTCTTCCAGCCCGGCCGGCGCGCGGACTCCGGCGACGGGCACGACGGGGCGGGCCTGGGACTACCGCTCGCGCGGCGCCTGGCCCGCGCCGTCGGCGGCGAGGTCTCCCACGACCCCGAGCACACACCCGGGGCACGTTTCCTGGTCGACCTGCCCGCCGGATGACGTGATTCAGTCGGCCCGCCGGGAGACCGGCTCCCACTCCGTCATCCGCGGTGTTCTGCGCTCCTGCACCTGCGCGTACGCCATCAGCCCGACCAGAACGGCCAGCAGCACGGCGGAAGATCCCGCAGTACCGAGGTCCAGGCCGCCCTTGGCGACCGGCTTGGTCAGAAAGTCCCCGGCGGTCGCACCGAGTGGCCGGGTGAACACGAAGGCGATCCAGAACAGCAGCACGTTCGGCACGACCGGCACCTTCATCAGCAGGACGAGGACGGCCAGTGCGCCCGTCACGAGCAGCGCGCCACCGGCGTAACCGAGGCCGGAGCTGTCGGAGAGGAAGTCGCCCATGGAGGTGCCGAGGGTGTTGGAGACGAGGATCGCCGACCAGAACAGGGCCTCGCCGCGGAAGGTGACGATGTCGCGGATCTGGAAGGTCATCCCGGTCGCCTTCCAGACGGCGAAGACGACCAGCAGGATCGAGACGAGGATCGCCGCCCCGGTGGGGTAACCGAGGCCGAGACCCTGCGGGCCCCAGCCGAGCGACGTGACTCCGCCGGAGAGGAACTTGGTGCTGGCGTCGCGGTTCATGAAGTCGGACATCGTGGTGCCGGCCATGCTGGTCGACAGGATCACGGTCCAGTAGAAGAACGGGTTGTAGTGGCCGGCCCTGAGCTGTACGACCAGGGTCACCACGAAGACCATGAACAGGGCGGTCGTCGTGAGGAAGTAGCCGAGTTTCAGGGTCTGCGCGAAGAGGTCGCCGGCCGTCTCGCCGAGGGTGGTCGCGGCGATCTTCATGATCCAGAACGCCAGGGTGACCTCGGGGAGTTTCTTCATGGCCGACTTCGTCGTGCTCGCCACGTCGAGGTCGGTGAGCATTTCCGGTTTCTGCAAGGTGGGGGGCTCCCATGCGGTCGAACAGCAGGGCGCCCGCCCGCGACGCGAGCAAGCACCCTGCGCGATCGAATGACTCCGAAGAGTGATCGCCGGAGTCGACCTTGGCAGCGTCACCCTGAACGCTTCCTGAACGCCTGCCGCGTGCCTGCTCAGGTCGCCTGTCGGGCGGCATGCTGCGGCTGTGCCACGTCCTTTCGGGTCACCGAGAGGTAGATGACCAGGCCGAGAATGACCGCGAGGAAGAGCGCGCTGGTGATGACCGTGCCCAGGCCCAGGCCGCCGTCTCCGCCGGGCTGAGGGAGGTAGTCGCCGATGGACGCGCCGAGCGGACGGGTGCGGATGTAGGCGATCCAGAAGCTCCACACCGCGTCCAGGCCGAGCTTGAAGTGCGCGAGGGCGACTGCGGCGATGGCCAGGCCGAACAGGACCGCGGAGAGCCAGTAGCCCAGGTCCATGCGCTCCGAGACCAGGTCACCGGCCGCGGTGCCGAGGGCGAAGGTGAACAGCACGGCGAGCCAGTAGTAGGACTCGCGGCTCGTGGTGTCGATGTGGTGGATGGACAGGGCCTGCTCACGCCGGTACCAGACCACGAAGACGATCGCCAGGACGACCGCGAAGACGGTGGTGCTGGTATCCAGCGGTACGCCCATGTTGTCCGTGAGGTTGTCGCTGATCAGCGTGCCGACGACGCTGATCAGGGCGACGGCGGGCAAGTACACCCCCGCGCGGTAGGCGCCGGTGCGGAACTGCACCACCAGGACGACCGCCAGCAGTGACCGGCCTTCTCGTTGAGCAGGTCGGCCGCGGTCTCGCCGACCGTCGTGCACAGCACCTTGATGACCCAGAAGTAGACGGTGACTTCGGGCACCTTGTTCCGGCCCAGTCGGCGACCGGACGGTGACACCTGGGAGTCGGCCGCCGAGAGCCCGGGCGTCTGTGCGGTCTCGTATGGCATGAGGCCCGACCGTGCCACGGGATACCTGAACGCATCCTGACTGCCGTGCGTCACCGGCTGCCCCATCCGCCTCACCCGAGCACCATGAGTGCCATGACGACTCGTGATCACGGCGCCTGCATAGCGGCGTTCCGCCCCGTCCCCTCCGCCGCCATGGAAGAAGGCCGCCTTGAACCGTCCGCCAGCCTCCCCACCGCCTGCCGACCGGGTGACGGCCTGGCTGCGCCACCGGCTCGGCCGGGCCGTAGTGCTCTCCTACGTCGCCGCCCTCTTCCTTCCCGGCCCCGGCCTGTGGCTGCGCAGCGACCACACCGTGCCGATCGGCACCGTGACCGGCCTGCCCCTGAGCACCGCCCCGCTGCTGCTGTCCCTGGTGCTCTTCTCCGCCGGACTCCAGGTACCGGTCCGCGAACTGGGCCGCCTGCTCCGCAAGCCGATCGCCCTGCTGGCCGGGATGGTCCTCCACCTCGTGATCCCGCTTCTGGTCATCCCCGTCGTCGCGTTCGGACTGCACCGCACCCCTGACAGCGACGGCGGCAGCGGACTGATCACCGCGATGATCCTGATCGTGGCGATGCCTGTGGCCGCCGGAGCCACCGTCTGGACCGGCAAGGGTGACGGTGACCAACCCACCATGGTGGGACTCGTCCTCGCCTCCACCCTCCTCAGCCCGCTCACCATCCCGCTGGTCATCACCACTTTGGTGCCACTCCTGGACGAGAGCTACGCGGACACGCTGGCAACGACCGGCCGCACGGCCAACGGCGGCTTCGCCCTCGTCACCGTGGTCCTCCCCTGTGCCGTCGGCATCCTGCTCCGACTCGCGCTGCCGACGACGTGGCTCAACCGGGCCCTGCGCGTGATCGTGCCCGTGACGCTGGCCGGATCGCTCGTCCTGACCTACGTCAACGCCAGTGGCGCCCTGGGCTCCTTCCTCGCCCACCCACGCCCCCTCCTGTTCGCCGCCGCACTGACCGTGGCTGCGCTCGTCTGCCTGCTGTCCTTCGCGTTGGGCCGGACCGCCGCGCGGCTCCTGCATCTGGACGGCCCCGTCTCCTCCTCGCTGACGCTCGCCTGTGGCATGAACAACAGCAGCGCGAGCGCGGTGCTGATCACCACCACGCTGCCCGACAAACCACACCTGCTCCTGCCAGTGCTCGCCTACGGGCTGCTGCAGAAGACAGCCGCGAGCCGGGTCGTGCGGACAGCGGGTCGTCGGCACCCGCCCTGCCCCGCGTCACCGTGAACGGGCTCGATGAACAACAACGTCCGCTCAGTGCGTGATGCGGTAGAGGTGCTCGGGGCGGCCGGTGGTCCCGTAGCGAAGTTCGAGCCGGACCATGCCCTCCCTGACCAGGTAGGAGAGGTAACGCTGGGCCGTGGCGCGGGAGACGCCGGTGCGTTCGGCGGCCTCCGCAGCCGACAGAGCGTCGTGCGCGCCGCGCAGGGTCTGGTGCAGCAGGGCAAGCGTCGGCGCGGAGTGCCCCTTCGCCGGGACGCGGGGCACGGCCGGCGGCCGGGCGGCGCTGAACAGAGCGTCCACGTCAGCCTGGTCGGTCTCGGGGACCGTCTCCAGGGCGTCCATACGGTGCTGGAGCTCCCGGTAGGCGGTGAGCCGCTCGGCGAGGTCGGGCGCGCCGAAGGGCTTGACCAGGTATCCGACGGCGCCGAGCTTCATCGCGATCCGTACCGAGGTGATGTCCCGGTCGGCGGTGATCATGATGGCGTCGGGGCGGTCGCCGCCCTCGTCGCCGCTGAGCCGGCGCAGCACGTCCAGTCCGCTGCCGTCCGGCAGGAAGATGTCGAGCAGCAGCAGGTCGGGGTGGAGGTCGCGCACCGCGGCCAGTGCCTCGGCCACGGTCGCTGCCTGGCCGACCACCTCGAAGCCCCGGACGCGGGACACGTAGTCGCAGTGGATGCGGCTCACTCGGAAGTCGTCGTCCACCACCAGGGTCCGGATCACCAGCGATCACCTCCTGCCACGCCGTCCAGTACCGGTGAAGCGGTCGTGAAGAGCGCGCCCCGTGGGCCGGGCGCGGTATCGGGCACCGGCAGCATCACGGTGAAGACTGCGCCGGGCCCTTCACTGACGGCAATCGTGCCGCCGTGCCGCTGCACCAGCCGGTGGACGAGCGCCAGGCCGAGGCCGCGCCGGGCGGTGCCGCGGTCCGGACGGGTCGACCAGCCGTCCTCGAAGATGGACTCGGCGGTGTCCGGCGGGATGCCGGGGCCGGTATCGGCCACCTCCACCCGCACCGCGTCGACGGCCTCGATCAGCGACAGACAGACCTCGGCACCGCCCGAGGGCGCCGGTCCGGTCGCGGACGCGTCGATCGCGTTGTCCAGCAGGTTGCCGATGATGGTCAGCAGCCGAGGCAGATGCGGCGGGTCCTCGCCGAGGGCGGAGTCCTCGCTGAGGACGATCCGCACCCCGCGTTCCGCGGCCACCGTGGTCTTGGCGACGATCAGTCCCACGAGCAGCGGGTTGCCGATCCGTTCCCGTACGGATTCGGTCAGCGCCTGCTCGGCGCCGGCCGTGTCGACGGCGAACTCGTAGGCGGCGTCGTGGTCGCCGATGTCCAGCAGCCCGGCCACGGTGTGCATTCGGTTGGTGAACTCGTGCTGCTGGGCGCGCAGCGCGTCCGTCAGCCCGCGCACCGAGTCCAGCTCGCGCAAGAGCCCGATCATCTCGGTGCGGTCGCGCACGGTGACCACGGCGCCCAGTTCCCGTCCGTGGAGGGCGACCGGCATCCGGTTGACGACCAGGCAGTGGTCGTCGGTGAGCACGCTGATGTCGCTGCCCACCAGGGTGCCGTCCAGGGCGCGGCGCAGCCGCCCGTCGGGCAGGACTTCCGCCAGCGTGCTGCCGAGCGCGGTGCCCAGTCCGAGCAGGTCGCGTGCCTCGTCGTTGACCAGCGTGATCCGGCCGTCCGGGTCGAAGGCGACGACTCCCTCACGGATTCCGTGCAGCATCGCCTCCCGGTCCTGCAACAGCCCGGCGATCTCCTCCAGCTCCAGCCCGAACGTCGTCCGCTTGAGCCGTCTGGCCAGCAGGAACGCGGCCGTCGAGCCGAGCGCGACGGCGATGGCGCTGTACAGGCCGAAGGTGGGCAGCTCACGCCACAGCTCACCCAGCACATAGTGCTCGGGGATCCCTGCGGACACCTCGGCGACCAGCTTGCCGGTGGGCCCGTACAGCGGGGCCTTGCCGTTGGCGGAACGCCCCGTCGCGCCCTGGTCGGTGCCGACATGCGTCCTGCCGTCCAGCACCACGATCCGATCCCCCGTCGGTTCACCGACCAGTGCCGGGTCGGGGTGCGAGTGGCGGACACCGCGCAGGTCGAGCACGACCACGTACGACGCGCCCGACGCCTTGCGGATCCTCTCGGCCACCGTCTGTACGACGTCGCCACCGCCCCCGTACTGCATGGCGCGGCGGATCTGTGGTTCCGCGGCCGTGGTCTCGGCGATGGCCAGGGCTCGCTTCTCGTAGGCACGGTCGATCTCGCCGCGCTGCGCGAAGGCGAACAGCACGAAACCGATCAGCCCGGTCAGCGCCAGGATGGCCAGCTGGTTGGCCAGAATTCGCGCGGAGAGCCGCCCCTTCCCACCGCGGCCGATCGGGATACGGATGCGTCTCACGGGTGTCTCTGCCTGTCGTACGGGGCCCGGGCGCGGCCCCTGCGCCGTACCCGTGGTGGCGTGATTGTGCTCCCGGCACCGGCCTTCTGCCCACCCCAGGCCGCTGAGCAGAACGAGCAAAAGCATGGCTAACACGACTAACGCGGGATACGGATGAAACAGCGACGTAACACCCGCCGGCCCCTAGCGTCTGCCTTCCTCGACCTCCGAGGTCAGGAAGGAGACAGCCTCAGATGGCTTCGCGAAACGATGCGGCGATGAGCCCGGTCGCCGAGAAATCCGGCCAGGACAGCGCGCGAGTCGAGATTTCCGGACTCACCAAACGATTTCTGACTCCCGCGGGTGAGGTGTTCACGGCGCTGCAGGACGTTTCGTTCACCGTGGAGCCCGGCCAGTTCTGCGCGGTGGTGGGCCCGACCGGCTGCGGGAAGTCCACGACGCTCGGCATGGTGTCCGGGCTCGACCGGCCCAGTGAGGGATCGGTCAAGGTCGGCGGCCGTGAGGTGAGCGGCGTCACCGACGGCGTCAGCTTCATGTTCCAGGCCGACGCCCTGCTGCCCTGGAAGACCGTCCTGGGCAATGTGCTGATGGGCCCGGTCTTCCGCAGGGTGCCCAAGCAGCAGGCCCAGGCCTCGGCGCGCGACTGGCTGCGCCGGGTGGGTCTGTCAGGGTTCGAGGACCGCTACCCGCACCAGCTCTCCGGCGGCATGCGCAAGCGCGTGGCGATGGCCGCGGCGCTGATCAACGAACCCCGGATCCTGATCATGGACGAGCCGTTCGGCGCCCTGGACGTGCAGACCAAGGCCATCATGTCGACCGAACTGCTCGGTCTGTGGGAGCAGATCCGCCCGTCGGTCATCTTCATCACCCACGACCTCGACGAGGCGGTGGCGCTCGCCGACCGGGTCGTCGTCATGACGTCCAGCCCCGGCTCGGTCAAGGCGGTCTTCGACATCGACCTGCCCCGTCCACGCGGCTCGGTCCAGGAGATCCGTTTCCAGCCGCGGTTCATCGAACTCCAGCACCAGATCTGGGACTCGCTGCGCGAGGAGGTGGAGCGCGCCTACGCACGCACCGCAGGAGGTACCGCATGAGCACGACGTCCGCTGTTTCGCCCGCTCCCGTCAAGGTCGGCGCGCCAGGCTCGGGCGCGTTGGCCGCCAAGCGCGCTCTGCGGCGCCGCGTCGCCCTGGTGTGGGCGGGCCGTATCGGCCTCGCGGTCCTCGTCGTCGGCGGCTGGCAGGCCTTCACGACCTGGGGGATCGTCGACCCGTTCTTCTTCGGGCAGCCCTCCGGCATCGCCAAACGGCTGGTCGACCTCTTCCAGCAGGGCACCGAGTTCGGGTCCTTCTACGCCAATATCTGGACGACGATCCAGGAGGCGCTCGCCGGCTTCGCCCTCGGAGCCGTCACCGGAGTGGTCTTCGGTGTCGCCCTCGGTCAGAGCCGCTACCTCTCCGACGTCCTCGGCCCCTACATCAAAATGGTCAACGCGATCCCGCGCATCGTCCTCGGCTCGATCTTCATCGTCGCGTTCGGCATCGGCGTGCTGCCCAAGATCCTGCTCGCCGCGGTACTGGTCTTCTTCATCGTCTTCTTCAACGCCTTCCAGGGCGTGCGTGAGGTGGACCGCAACATCCTGGCCAATGCCAAGGTGCTCGGCGCCTCGCAGATGCAGATCATCCGGCACGTCATCGTGCCGTCCGCGCTGACCTGGATCATCGCCAGCCTGCACAGCGCCTTCGGTTTCGCCATCGTCGGCGCGCTGGTCGGCGAGGTGCTCGGCGCGCAGAGCGGCCTTGGCCTGGTCATCAAGACCGCGCAGAACAACTTCGACCCCAACGGCGTGTTCGCCACGATGCTCGTCATCTCGGTCATCGTGCTCGGCGCCGAGTGGCTGATCGGCAAGCTCGAACACCGGCTGCTGTCCTGGCGGCCGCCGGCCCCCTCCGAGGCCTCGAACGCCCTCTGACCCCCTGTCTCCCCTCCTCTGTTCCACCTAGCAAAAGGAATGTGGCCAGCCATGCCCAGACGACCCGTCGCCGTCGCCGCGTCTCTCCTCACCGTCCTCGCCCTCGGCGGAGTCAGCGCCTGTTCCGGCAACTCCTCGGCCTCAACCAGCAGTTCGGGCTCCACGCCGACCGTCAAGCTCATGGCCGGCGGCCTCGACAAGCAGATCTACCTGCCGTACCAGCTCGCCCAGCAGCTGGGCTTCTACAAGAAGTACGGCGTCGACGTCCAGCTCAGCACCGAGCAGGACGGCGGCGTCGGCGCTGAGGAGGCCATGGCCTCGGGGCAGGTCGACATGGCCGGCGCCTGGTACAACCACACCATCGAGTTCCAGGCCAAGGGCAAGGCGGTCGAGGACGTCGTCCAGCTCTCCGGCGCGCCGGGCGAGCGCGAGATGTGCACCAAGAAGTCGGGCGTCACTTCGGGCGCCGACTTCAAGGGCAAGACCCTCGGCGTCACCGACCTGGGCTCGGGAACCGACACCCTCACCCAGTTCCTGGCCGCGAAGAAGGGTGTCAAGACCGGCCAGTTCCACCGGATCGGGGTCGGCGCGGGCTCCACGGCCATCGCCGCGCTGCAGAACGGCAAGGTCGACTGCGTCATGACGACACAGCCGACGGTCGCCGCGATCGAGAAGAAAGGCGTGGGGACGTCCGCGATCGACCTGGCCACCACGCAGGGCGCGACAGCGGCGATGGGCGGCGCCTATCCCGCGGCCGGCGTGCTCGCCCGCACCGACTGGGTGAACTCGCACAAGGACACCGTGCAGAAGGTCGTCGACGCGCTCGTCGCCACCATGCACTGGATCAACACCCACAGCGCGGCCGACATAGCGAACAAGCTGCCGACATCATTCGTGTCGAACCAACTGGTCAGCAAGGCCGACTACATCACGGCCCTGACCCAGGACAAGGGGCAGTTCCTCCCGGACGGCATCATGCCGGCCGGCGGCCCGAAGACCTCCCTGGCGACGGAACAGTTGGTCGGCAACGTGAAGGGCTCGGTGGATCTCAGCAAGACGTTCACCAACAAGTTCGCCCTCCAGGCCAACAAGACCGAGGGCTTCAAGACCACCACGACCCCGGCAGGACCGACCGGCTGATTCTCCTACCCGGCACGATGCCGCCCAGGTGACTTCCACCTGGGCGGCGAGCTGTCGTCATCCCGAAGTTCCGTAGCCCCGAACGAGCGAGGTCGTCAGCGGACCGGCAGCACCCTGGTGTGCTCCTCGCGCACAGCCTGCAGAGAGCGGGGGTTCAGACCGAGCAGGCTCAGGATCGTCGGTGCGATCTGCTTGGTCTGCACGCTCGCGGAGTCGCGCACGCCGTCCGGAACCGAGGCGCCCGACACCACCAGCGGAACGTCGAGGTCGTCAGCGTGGGCGCCGCCGTGCTCGGCGATCTTCTTGGTGCCGCCGGTGTAGACGACGCCGTACTGCGCGAGGCCGAAGATGTCCGGGACACGGGTGTCGCCGGCTTCGACGTGGAAGTAGTGGGCCGCGGCCTTCCCTGCGTAGACCTTGCTGAGCCCGCTGCGGGTGAAGGTCCTGGGCGCGGCGTTGATGTCGGTGCCGGTGCCGCTCTGCGCCAGCAGGTACCTCTTTGCGAACTCGGTGGCGGCTTGCGAGCGGTCGGTCAGCCAGAGCAGCATCGCGTCCTCGTCCACGGAGTGCGCGACCAGATCACCGGCGGCGGGATGGAGTTGCTTCCAGGCGGCGTTGAGTCCGTCCAGCAGCGGGCCGTCGTCGATCCGGGTGAGCGCGGTGGGGTCGGTGGGCGACTGACCGTGCTTGGCGGACAGGATGACCGTGGTGCTGCCGGCCAGGTGCCGCTTGGCGATCTCAGAAGTCAGGGCACCGATCTGCGCGTTGACGAAGTCCAGGTTCTTCGCCAGCAGCGGTCCGGGCACGTTCTTGGCGGTATAGCCGCCCTTGAGGCCGTCGGAGGCGGGCAGCTTCTGCGCGGTGGACACCGACTGGAAGTTGAGGCCGAAGATCGCCGGGGTGCCGACCCTGTGGGTACGGCTGTGGTCGTAGCCGTCGATCTCGTTGAGGACGGCCTTCACCTTGTAGCCGTCGTACTGTTCCGTGGCCTGGTTGTCCTTGGTCCAGTCGTCGCCGGCCGGGTAGCCCAGGGCGTCGCTGTTGATCTCGGGCGTGAACAGGTCCTGGACGCCGGTGCCCGAGGGCCCGTTGAGGATTTCGTACGCCGCGTGCTTGTCCGACCACGCGGTGCGCAGGCCCGCGCTGCGGGCCACCTCGAAGACGGTGTTCACCTTGAGGTAGGAGTGCGGGTAGACCGGTTTGCAGGTCTTGGGGTCGACCGGCAGCTTGGAGGCGTTGATCAGGCTCGCCGGGTTGCCCGTCATCGACAGGATACTGTCCGGCAGGCCGGTGAGGCCCTGACCGGCGTCGATGGATGCCTGGTTCTTGTCCAGGTCCTCCGTGAGGTCCACCTCGACACCGGGCTTGACGGCCTTGCAGCTGGTGGTCCCGGCGGGCAGGAGCGCCGCGTTGTAGGTGTCGTCGTAGTAGACGCCGGTGGTGCCGGGGCCGCCACCGGTCGCCTGGGCGACCATGCCGGGGAAGGAGTCGGACGGCGTGGTGGTCCTGGCGTGGGTGTACTCCACGCCGCCGCCGACCAGCCGCGCCAGTGCCGAGTTCGGGTGCCGGGAGACGTACCAGGCCAGGTCCGACTGGTGCAGTCCGTCGACCGAGATCAGCAGGACGTGCTTGGCAGGGGCCTGGTGGTGGGAGGCGGCGAACGCCGAGGGCTGGACGGCGGTCACGCCGGTCAGGGCTCCGGCGGCAGCGAGAACGGCTGCGAGTCTGACATGACTTCTGGACATGTGTACATCTCCCGGCTCTTTGGGGCGATTTGCGAGGCGGGCCCATCAGAGTCGCGTCTTGCGTACCGGAAACGGCACATGTGTGAACGCACACGGAAGAAGCGGTCGTGTCTTCATCAAGCAGGTCTGTTTTTCTTCAAGACCGACGGACGGCCACAGACCTGTCGAGCAGCCCGGTCCGTGAGAGAGCCACGACCGGGAGGGCGGCGCAGGACGGTCCTCTCACCCAGACGACTCCTGTGCCTCGTCCCGGTCGACGGGAATGAGCAAAGTGAAGGTGGCAGGGCGAGCACTGGCCAGGGAGATCCTGCCGCCGAGCGAGACGGCCAGGTCCCGGGCGAGAGCCAGGCCGATACCCGCTCCCGGTCCGCCCCCGGTGTGGCCCCGGTCGAACAGCCGGGCCGGCTCGCCCGCCACGGCACCCTCGTCGCTCACGTCGATGGCGAGGGCGTCCTCCAGGTCCCGCACGGTGACCCGGACGGTGCCGCGCCCATGCACGCGGGCGTTGTCCAGCAGGATGCCGAGCACCTCCGACACGGGCGCGCCTGGGACCAGGACATCGGTCGGTGTGTCCCGTGCGGCGCACTCCAGGCGTCTGCCGTCCCTGGCGAACAGGCCGTGCCAGCGTGCCTCGGCGTCCCGCAGCAGTTGCCCCACCGCGATCTTCCCGGCGGCGGAGGGGGACACCTTGCTGGCACCCGACAGACGCAGCACCTCCTCCACCGTGTGGTGCAGTCGGTGGGTGGTGGCCAGTGCTTCGGTCAGGACGGGTCGCAGCCCGGCGTCGTCGTCCTCGGCGAGGCCCGCCTCCAGGGCGAGTTGCAGACCGGTGAGGGGGGTGCGCAGCTGGTGGGAGGCGTTGGCGGTGAAGTCGCGTTCGTGACGGAGGAGTTCGGAGAGGCTGTGCAGCATCTCGTTGTGGGTGCGGGCGACCTGGTCGATCTCGCCGATGCTGCTGGGGGCGGCACGGGCGTTCAGGTCGCCCTCGGTCACGGCCCGGCAGTGGCGGGACAGATCCTCCAACGGGGCTGCTAGGGCCCGTGCCTGACGGCGGGCCACGACCACCGCGACGGCCAGCGCCAACACCGCCACCCCCAGCAGCACCGCCCACGCGACGAGGACGCGGTCGCGCACGGAGGCTGCAGGGGACGAGACCCGCACGACGCCGATCACCTGCTCGGCGTGGGAGACGGGCACGGTGACCACCAGGTCGCCGCCCGAGTGGCCCCGTACGGCCTCACCGCCCAAGGCTCGACGGACCGGGGCGTCGCCCGAACGGGGGCCGCTGCCCGCCCGCAGCCGCGACTGCGGGTCGTACAGACCGAGGTGGCCGCCTGCCGGGGGGCTCGGCAGTTCCGCCGGGTCGCCGGTCGCGTAGTCCGGGCTCACGCGTACGGCCGCGGCCAGGGCGGACCGCTCCAGGGTGTCGCGCTGGTCGGCGTACAGGGACGACCTGATGGCCAGGGCGAGCGGGACGGCGAGGAGGACGACGGCGACCAGAGCGGCGGTCAGGGCGACTCGCACCACACGCTGTCTCATGACCCCATCATGCGGGCCGTTCACCTGGGCGGACGTGCTGCGCCACACGGTTTTGCCGTCCTCTAACCCGCGGCGAGCAAGGCGTTAACCGGCCTCTCCCTAGCGTCGGTGCTGTGGATCTACTGGTCCGAGGACTCCCCTGGAGGGCAGTGGTCATGGCAGCACGCACACGGACGTACGCGGTCGTCGGACTGGCCTTGGTGGCAGCGGTCACCGCGGGGTGTTCCGGGACGGGTTCGGGCTCCGGTTCGACGACGTCCCCGGCCGGTTCCTCCTCCGGAGGCGGCGGGCAGAACAACGCGGCGCCCACCGAGTCCAACCCTCCCGGGGACATCCCCGACAACCAGGCCTTCGTCGCCTACCGGCCGAGCGGCGGTTCCTTCACCGGCTTCACGGTCAAGGTGCCCGAGGGCTGGGCCCGCACCGGCCAGGGCGGCACCACCGTGTTCACGGACAAGCTCAACACGGTCAAGATCACGGCGGTTTCCGCCGCCGCGCCGACCACCGGCTCGGTCACCAGCAAGGTGATACCGCAACTGCGTTCCCAGGTACCGAAGTTCGCCGCTCCCAAGGTGTCTGAGGTGACGCGACACGCCGGCCGTGTGGTCCTGCTGACCTACCAGGGCGACTCGGCGAAGGACCCGGTGACCGGCAAGGTCGTGCGGGACGCGTTCGAACGGTATGCCTTCTATCGCGCGGGACACGAGGTCGACCTGACCCTGTCCGGCCCGGTCAATGCGGACAACGTCGATCCATGGCGCATCGTCAGCGACTCCTTCGCGTGGCGGTGAGCGCGATGCCGGTCGACTCGTACGACTCCCGCGGCCCGGCCGACGATGTGTTGACCGCCCGAGAGCTGTACCGCTTCTATCGGGCCGGCGAGGAGGAGACGCTCGCGCTGCGCGGGGTGTCGCTGACGGTGCGACGCGGTGAGACCGTCGCGGTGGTGGGACCCTCCGGGGCCGGAAAGTCGACTCTGCTGGCGTGCCTGGCCGGACTCGACGAACCCTCCGGCGGCGAGGTCCACGTGAGCGGCATACGGATCAGCCACCGGCCGGAGGCCGAGCGGGCCCGGCTGCGCGCCCGCCACATCGGCGTCCTGCTGCAGACCCGCAATCTGCTGCCCCACCTGAACGTGCTCGACAACGTCCGCCTGCCGCAGCGGGCGCAGGGCCGCAGGGCCCCCGTCCCGGCCCAGACCCTGCTGGCGCAGGTCGGGCTGGCCGGGCGGGCACGTGCCCTGCCCCGGCAGCTGTCGGGTGGCGAGCTGGCGCGGGCTGGGCTCGCCGTCGCCCTGGCCAACGCGCCTGCCGTGCTGCTCGCCGACGAACCGACCGGCGAACTCGACGGCGAGACAGAACAGTTGGTGCTTTCGCTGCTGCGGGAGCGGGCCGCGGAAGGCTGCGCGGTGCTGCTCGTCACGCACAGCGCGGAGGCGGTCCGGGTCGCGGACCGGGTGATCACCCTGACGGACGGCAGGGCCACCGGTGCCCCGCCGCCGAACGACCGCGAGGAGGCACACGATGTCGTCGGATGACGTGCTCGTCAGCTGCACGGACGCGGCCCTGACCTTCGGCCGGGGAGTCCAGGCGGTGGTGGCCGTGCACGGCGCCGGCCTGACGATCCGGGCCGGGGACCGGCTCGCGGTGGTCGGCCCCTCGGGATCGGGCAAGAGCTCGCTGCTCCATCTGATCGCCGGACTCGAACAGCCCACCAGCGGCACCGTCACCCGCGCCGCCTCCCTCGGGCCGTACGACATCGGCCTCGTCTTCCAGGGCGACAGCCTGATCCCCGCCCTGAACGTGGCAGAGAACACCGCCCTGCCCCTGGTCCTCACCGACTGCGCGGAGGACGAGGCCAGGCGGGCCGCGCTCGCCGCGCTCGCCCGGGTGGACGCCGCCGACCTCGCCGAACGGCTGCCCGAGGAGATCTCCGGCGGCCAGGCCCAACGGGTGGCCGCCGCCCGGGTGCTGGCCCAGGCGCCTCGCCTGATCCTCGCCGACGAACCCACCGGCCGCCTCGATCACGCCACCGGCGCCCGTGTCCTGGACGCCCTGCTGACGGCCGCCGACCACACCGGTGCGGCCCTCGTCGTCACCACCCACGATCCGGCCGTCGCTGCCCGGCTCGCCGTCCGGCGCAGCATGCACGACGGACGGCTGCTCGCACCCGAGGAGGTGTCATGATCACCGCATGGGCGCACGGCCTGGCCCGCCACCGCACAGGTCGGCTGCTGGCCGCCCTGGCAGGCGTCACGCTCGCGGTCGCCCTCGTCGCCGCGCTCGGCTCCTTCCTCACCGCGTCCAAGGCGACCATGACCCAGCGCGCCCTGCGCTCGGTCGCCGTGGACTGGCAGGTCCAGGTGCAGCCCGGCGCCGACCCGAACGCCGTCCTGTCGCTCGTCCAGAAGACTCCCGGCACCCGCACCGCGCTGCCCGTCGGCTTCGCCCACACCAGCGGCTTCACGGCCCGTGTGCAGGGCAGCACCCAGACCACCGGCCCCGGTGTCGCCCTCGGGCTGCCCGACGGCTACCGTGCCCGCTTCCCGGACGCCGTCCGTACGCTGTCGGGCTCCTCCACCGGCGTCCTGCTGGCCCAGCAGACCGCCTCCAACCTGCACGCCGCCCCGGGCGACACCATCGGCATCCAGCTTCCCGGTGCCGGCACGCGCCAGATCAAGGTGGACGGCGTGGTCGACCTGCCCCAGGCCGACTCCCTCTTCCAGACCGTCGGCGCCCCCAGCCAGTCGCAGCCGACCGCGCCCCCGGACAACGTCGTCCTGCTGCCCGCCGCCCGGTTCGCCTCCCTCACCCGCGGTGCCACGGCCGTGACCACCCAGATCCACGCCGCCCGCGGCAACACCGGGCTGCCCTCCGACCCGGCCGCCGCGTTCTCCTCGGTCACCGGTGCCGCCCACAACCTGGAGGCTCGCTCGGCAGGCACCGCCCTGGTCGGCAACAACATCGGCGCCGCCCTCGACTCCGCCCGCCAGGACGCCCTGTACGCCCAGATCCTCTTCCTCTTCCTCGGCGTGCCGGGCGCGGTCCTGGCGGCCGCGCTGACGGCGGCGGTCGCCTCGGCCGGCGGTGAACGGCGGCGCCAGGAACAGGGGTTGCTGCGACTTCGCGGGCTGCGGCCCCGTCAGATCACCGGCCTTGCGAGCCTGGAAGCCTCCCTCATCGGCCTCGCCGGGGGCCTGGCGGGGCTGGGTGTCGCGGCGCTCACCGGCCGTCTCGCGTTCGGTGCGGCCTCGTTCGGCGCGAGCGCGGGGCAGTGGGTCGTCTGGTACGCGATCGCCTTCGTCCTGGGAGCCGCGGTGGCCGCCGGTGCCGTTCTCGTCCCCGCGCTGCGGGACCTGCGCTCGGTCACCGTCGCCGACACCCGCAAACAGGAGGGCGTACGCCCCTCCCGGTCGCCCTGGTGGCTACGGTACGGCCTGGACTTCGTGCTCCTGATCGGCTCGTGGCTGGTCTTCCGTGCCTCCTCCGGCAACCAGTACGCGCTGGTCCTCGCCCCCGAGGGCGTTCCCAGCATCTCCGTGTCGTACTGGGCCTTCCTCGGCCCCGCCCTGCTGTGGATCGGCGCGGCCCTGCTGCTGTGGCGCCTGACCCTGCTGGTCCTCACCCGTGGCCGTGCCGTGCTGACCAGGCTGGCCCGCCCGCTGACCGCGACCCTGGCCGGGACCACCGCGGCCGTACTGACCCGGCGCCGGCGACCGCTCGCCCGCTCGGTGGTGCTGCTCGCCCTGGCCGTCTCCTTCGCCGTGTCCACCGCCGTCTTCAACGCCACGTACCACCAGCAGGCCGAGGTCGACGCCCGGCTGACCAACGGCGCCGACGTCACCGTCACCGAACCGCCCGGGGCCCGGGTCCCGCCTGCTTCCGGAGCGGCCCTGAAGATCTCGGGTGTCCGCCACGTCGAACCCCTTCAGCACCGCTTCGCCTATGTCGGCTCCGATCTTCAGGACCTCTACGGCGTCCGCCCGGACACCATCGCCGGGGCCACGTCGCTCCAGGACGCGTACTTCGCCGGAGGAACCGCCCGGCAGCTGATGCAACGCCTTGCCCAGCATCCGGACAACCTCCTGGTCAGCGTCGAGACCGCCAAGGATTTCCAGCTCTCCCCCGGCGACACCGTCAATCTGCGCGTCCAGGACGCCCGCACCAAGGCCCTGCACACGGTCCCCTTCCACTACGCGGGCATCGCCAAGGAGTTCCCCACCGCGCCCAAGGACAGCTTCTTCGTCGCCAACGCCTCCTACGTCGCCAAGGCCACTGGCAGCGACGCGGTGGGCGCCTTCCTCCTCGACACCGGCGGCAGCCACCAGAAGCAGATCGCCGCACAGCTGCGCGGGCAGCTCGGCACAGGTGCCAGCGTCACCGACCTCACCCAGACCCGCGGCACCGTCGGCACCAGCCTGACCTCGGTCGACCTGGCGGGCCTGACGCGCATCGAACTCGCCTTCGCGGTGCTGCTGGCTGCGGGAGCCGGCGGGCTCGTCCTCGCCCTCGGACTCGCCGAACGCCGCCGTACCTTCGCCATCGCCACGGTCCTCGGCGCGCGGGCACGTCACCTGCGCGGCATGGTCCTCGCCGAGGCCCTGCTGCTGGCCGCCGGCGGTCTCGCCGGAGGCGCCCTGATCGGCTGGGCCCTGTCACAGATGCTGGTCAAGGTCCTGACCGGCGTCTTCGATCCGCCACCCGCGGGCCTCTCGGTCCCCGGCGCCTACCTCGCACTCACCGGCGCCGCCGCCGTCGCCGCCATCGTCGCCGCGGCCCTCAACGGCATCCGCAGGACCCGACGCCCCGCCGTGGAGGAGCTCCGCGACCTGTGAACACTCCCCGCGCGCGACGGGCTCGTCGCCCTGTCCGCTCCTAGGCTGTCGTCCATGCGCACGCCCGCCGCACCGGCCCACCACCACCGTGTCCTCGTCGTCGAGGACGACGACACCATCGGCCGCCATCTGGAAGCCGGCCTGCGCGGCCACGAGTACGCGCCGACCTGGTGCCGTACGGGGGCGGGCGCCCTGGCCGAGGCCGCGCGGGCACCGTACGACGTGCTGCTGCTGGACCTGGGACTGCCCGACATGGACGGTCTGGACGTGGCCCGGGATCTGCGGGCCCGCCTGCCCGATCTGCTGATCGTGGTGCTGACCGCGCGGACCGAGGACATCGACGTCATCGCCGGACTGGATGCCGGGGCCGACGACTATCTCGTCAAGCCGTTCAGCATGACCGTGCTGCTCGCCCGGCTGCGAGCGCATCTGCGGCGGCAGGCAGTGGCCGCCCCGGTCCGGAAGCCGGTGCGGCTGGGCGATCTGGTCGTCGACGTCTCCGCCCGCCGATGCGCGCTGCACGGTGTCGAGATCCCCCTGCGGGCCAAGGAGTTCGACCTGCTCGCGGTGCTGGCCGAGCGGGTCGGCGAGGCGGTGTCGCGGGAGACGTTGATGGCCGAGGTGTGGGACGAGAACTGGTTCGGGCCCACCAAGACTCTCGATGTGACGATGGCGGGTCTGCGGCGCAGCCTGACCGAGGCGGCGCAGGCCAGGGGCGGTCCTGTCAGCCTGCCGGAGATCACTACGCTGCGAGGGCATGGATACCGGCTGGACCGGCCGCCGGATCC
Source organism: Streptomyces sp. NPDC020597 (assembly GCF_044335095.1). Taxonomy (NCBI): domain Bacteria; kingdom Bacillati; phylum Actinomycetota; class Actinomycetes; order Kitasatosporales; family Streptomycetaceae; genus Streptomyces; species Streptomyces sp. NPDC020597. The sequence continues at coordinate 118,334 of NZ_JBIRUL010000015.1, forward strand.
GGTGGGTTGAGAATCGGCTGACGTGTCCGCGAGCAAGGACAGGTGGGGAACGTGACGTCGAGTGCGACATCCCTCGTACCGGTCGACATCACCCTCGGCGTCCTGCTCGCCGCTCTGCTCCTGGCGGCGGCCGTGGTCGCGGCGCGGTTCCGTCTCGACCCGCACCCGTACCGGAGCCGAGCCCGGGAGATCATCGTTGCCGGACTGAGGGCCGCGACCCAGCTGGCCGTCGTGTCGGTGGTCATCACGTGGGCCGTCAAGTCCGTGGCAGGGCTGTTGGCCTTCCTGGTCGTCATGTTCTCGGTGGCGGTGCGTACGGCCGGACGGAGGATCACCAGCGACCACACCTGGTGGCTCACGGCCGCCCCGATCGCCGCAGGCGTGGTTCCGGTCGTCGCGGTCCTGCTGCTGACGGGGCTCGTCCCGCTGCGGGGCATAGCACTGATCCCGATCACGGGCATCCTCATCGGCGGCGCACTCACGGTGACCGTCCTCGCCGGACGTCGTGCCCTGGACGAACTGACCCAGCGCCATGGGGAGGTGGAAGCCGCGATGGCCCTGGGCTTCCCGGACCGGGACGCACGGATGGAGATCGCACGGCCGGCGGCATCGGAGGCACTGCTGCCCGGCCTCGACCAGACTCGGACGGTGGGGTTGGTCACCCTCCCTGGTGCTTTCGTCGGCATGCTGATGGCAGGGGCGAGTCCCGTGATGGCCGGGGCGGTGCAGTTGTTCGTCCTGATCGCGCTCATGACAGTGCAGTCCGTCGCGGTCGCGGTGACGCTCGAACTCATCGCCCGCGATCACCTGCACCGCCCGGTAGCCAGCGCGCCGACGGGATCGCCGCGCAAGGCGAGGTGGCCGATGAAACGGCTGCCGCGTCGCTGAGGACAGGGACGTGCGGGGCCGCTGGAGGCGACCGAGTGAGGGCGTTCCGCCGTCTCAGAGCGCCGACCGGCGGGCAAGCAACCCCAGGACCAGCAGTCCCGGTGCCATCGGCAGCCAGCCGGTGAGCAGGCGGTAACCGATGACCGCCGAGATCGCCGTCTGCCCCGGCGCTCCGGCGGCCGTGAGCGCGAAGGCGAGCGCGGCGTCCAGCGACCCCAGTCCACCGGGCGTGGGAAGCAGAGCCGCCGCCCCGCTGGCCACAAGGTACGCCATCACCACATGGCTCGTGGGCAACGCGAGCCCGAGCGCGTGGACCACGGCCACGACCACAGCCGCGTGCAGCAACGCGAACGCGACCGAGCCGCCCCACAGCGCGCAGGCCCGCCCTCGGGAGCGATGCACCTCCCGCACGTCGGTCACGGCCCGCCCCACCGCCCGCCTGATCCGACCGCTGGCCATCAACGCCGCCCCGACGGCCGCCCCCACCACCGGCACCAGGACCAGCACGTGCGGGACCCGCTCCGACAGCGGGACAGCGCCCGGTGACGCCACCAGCAGGACGACACCCAGCACGCACCGGACGATCCCGCCGACAGCCGCCTTCACCGCCAGCGCGGTCGCCGAGCGCCTGGTGGACAGGCCGCACCGCGTCAGGAACCGCAGGTTGACCAAGCTCGCCCCTGCTCCCGCGGGCAGGATGTGGTTGGCGGCGCACGCCGCGAGCTGAGCGGCCACCAGCCGTCCCTTCGGCAGCCGCTCGACGACCGCCCCCTGCTGCGCCACAGCCGAGCACACCCACGTGGCGAGAGTGGCGAAGCAGGCGAGCACGAGCCATTCCCCGTCGGCGGCGGCCAGTTGGTCGGTACCGCTGTCGAGGGTGGCCCGGTGCGCCGCGAGGGTGCCGCCGGCGGTGACGAGCACCGCGAGGGTGATGCCCAGCCGGACGTACGGGCGCCTGCCCGCGGTCGCGGTCACGCTGTCGGACACGGTCACCACGGTCACCGCCCCTGCCGGACGAAGGGAGCGACGTAGGCGTGGAGAACGCCGGCCCGCTCCATGGACCAGGTACGCGCGTAGGCGGGCGGGCGGTCGCCGGACCGGGTGAGGACGGCGAGGGGGGTCCGGTGGGCGGCCCGGGCCAGTGCGGCCGCGGTGGTGCTGGTGTCGTGGCCGTCGGTCTGTGCCGAGCCGCAACCGGTGTAGAAGGCGATGGGCACGGCCTCGTAGCCGCTGAGCAGGCACGGCGGCCGTACGCCGAGCGTGTGGAGGGCCGAGGCGGTGCGGAACCAGTTGTCACGGGTCGCGGCGGAACTTCGCAGAGTACGTTCCAGGACGACGTACTGCACGGCCAGATGAGCCGCAAGGCAGGATGCGACGAGGCCCACAGCGACGGTGCGCCCGGTCCTCCGACGTGGGGTGCTGACCAGGTGAGCGAGGCCATGGGCGACGGGGAGGGCGAGCAGGGCGTAGGCGGGCAGCAGGAAGCGGGGGGCCGCGTAGCCGATGAGGAACAGGTAGGGGACGGCGGCCGTGGCCGCGCAGGCCAGCGGCAGCAGGACGGGCAGGGCGCGGCGGGCGCGGACGGCGCCGAGCGCGGCGAGGACGGGCAGCGCGAACCACCACAGGGTCTCCACCAGGTTGGGGGCCGATCCGGTGCAGGGACGGCAAAGGGTACGCCCGCCGAGACTGTGCCACTGGTCGACGACCGCCAGGTGCAGACCGAGACCGCCCTGGATGCGGGAGGCGTCGGAGAGGCGTTGCGCGAGGCCGCCGTAGCTCACGTACGCCTCGATCACCCACTCACCAGCACCTGCCAGCAGGCCGGCGGCCAGTACGACGAGGAGGCGGGGGCGGCGCAGGGCGAGGGCGAGCAGGGGAAGCACCACGTAGACGGCGTCCATCGGGCGCATCCACGCCATCAGTGCCGCGCCCGCGAACACACCCCACAGTCCTGCCCGGTCCCCTGAGTCCGCGCGGGCACGCAGGAAGCAGCCGACGCAGGCCAGGGCGCCGAGGGCGACCCAGTAGTTGGGCATTGCCTGCGGGCCGTAGAACAGGGTCACCCAGAGGGAGGCGAACAGGGCACCCGCCAGCGCCAGGACGCGCGGCATGACCTGGGCTCGCCAGACGCGCAGGGCGAAGTAAAGGGCCAGACCGGAGAGGACCGCCAGGTAGATCCTGAGGAGGGCGGTGGAGTCGGACCACGACGCGATCGGCGCGGCGAGCAGAGAGATGCCGCGGGCGCGGGGCGCGCTGAAGAAGGCGGCGGGAACCTGGCCGCTGACCTGGCTGACGTAGACCGTCTCGTCCCAGCCGAGACCAAGATCCGGTCGTACGAGGACGAGCTGGGCGAGTGTGAAAGCCCCCGCGACCGCCGCGAGCCAAGGTTCGCCCCACCGGCGCCGAGGCCGGGCCGACCAGGGCGGGCAGCCGGTGCGGATGGCACCGGTCATCGTGACGTTCGAGCCGTCGGCCATCCTGCACCTTTCGTCGTCACGCGCCCCGGAAGCATGAGCTCCTACACGTCGTAGGAGGTCAATTCGCCGTACGGCTCGTCGGTTGGAGACGGGTGAGAGGAGTCGTCTCCCTCATCCCTGTCCACGGTGAGGGGAGGGCGGGCCGCAGCCCACGCGGGAGGCCCGAACGGCGTAGGGGACCGTTCAGGTTGCGTTCATGCTCGGAGTGCGATCGTGCGGATCATGACCGCGGAACCTGTCCTCGACGAGCGCCCCCTCACCCCCGCACGCCGACTGGCGAACAAGGTGCCGGAGGTGACCGTCTATTTCTGGATCATCAAGGTGCTGACCACCGGCATGGGCGAGACGGCATCGGACCTCCTGGCCCGCACGCTCGGCCCGATCCCGGCGGTGGCGCTCGGCGGCCTCGCCCTCGCGGCGTCCCTGGCCGTGCAGTTCACGGTCCGCCGGTATGTCGCCTGGGCCTACTGGACCGCCGTCGTCATGGTCAGCGTCTTCGGCACCATGGCCGCCGATGTCCTGCACGTCGGCCTCGGTGTGCCGTACGGCGTCTCGACCCCGGCGTTCCTCGTCATGCTGGCCGCGGTCTTCGGCCTCTGGTACGCGAGCGAGCACACCCTCTCCATCCACACGATCCGGACGCGGCGCCGTGAGGCGTTCTACTGGGCGGCCGTCCTGGCAACCTTCGCCCTCGGCACCGCCACGGGCGATCTCACCGCCACCGCCGGCTTCGGCTACCTGGGCTCTGTCGCCCTCTTCGCAGTCGCCATCTGCGTACCCGCCCTGGCCCACCGCTTCGGGGCCCTCGGCGCGGTGACCGCTTTCTGGACCGCCTATGTGATCACCCGCCCCCTCGGAGCCTCCCTCGCCGACTGGATGGCCCTCCCCCACACCCGCGGCGGCCTCGCCCTCGGCCTGGCACCGGTCACCCTCGCCTGGACGGTGGCGATCATCGGATTCGTCGGCTACCTGGCCGTGTCACAGCCCGACAGGGGCGCGCACGCGGCGGTATGAGGTGAGGCCGCGGAACGTGTCGGCCCGGTGTGCTGCTGTGGGACACGGGGCGGTCGGAGCCATCGGCACCGGCTTGGACCGCCCCGACGGGGTTCGCGGAGGGGGGTGGACGGTCAGCCCATGTCCGTCAGGAGGGCGCTCAGTTCCTTCTCCTGCTGCGCGGGCGGCATCGGCGGGTTCGAGTGGTCGATGCCGAAGGTCCCCAGCACCTTGTCCATCTGGGCGTCGATGGAGGTCCACCCGGTCTCGTCCAGCGGCTCCAGGGCGGCCTGGTCGGCATCCCACAGGTCACGCAACGACTGTGCGGCCGTGTGCGCACCCTTCGCGTCCCCCGAGCGTGCGTCCTTGAGCGAGGTGGAGGCGAGCGCCTTCAGAGCGGCGACCTTGGCGGGCGGGAACTTCTTCACCGCCTCGCCTGGGGCCATCTGGACCGCGGAGGTGTTGTCCTCCTCCGGCGCGGGGCCGGTGTGCGGCTGGCTGTGGGCCCAGATCAGCAGGCCCGCGGTGGCGACGGCGAGCAGTGCGAAGCCGGCCAGACCGACGCGCTCCTTTCGCCGGTCGCCGGTGGTGTGGGTGGCGTGGGCGGCCTCGTAGGTCTCGGTCACGTCCGAGCGCGTCACCGTCAGGTAGACCACGGTCGCCAGGATCAGGCCGAGGAAGATCAGGCTGGTGGTGAAGGTGCCCAGCGCGAGGCCGGTCGGCTCGCCCGGCTGGGCGACCTTCGGGGAGGCGAGCCAGTCTCCGATGTTCGCGCCCAGCGGGCGGGTCAGGATGTAGGCGAGCCAGAAGGACAGCACGGGGTTCGCGCCGAACTTCCACAGCAGCGTGATCGCGGCGATGAGGCCGAGCGGCAGCAGCACCGAGGCGCCCGGGCTCCAGCCGGTGAGCTCGAGGGTCCAGTCGCCGGTCGCGGTGCCGAGCGCGAACGTGACGAGTACGGCGAGCCAGTAGAATGACTCGCGCGGAAGCGTGGTGACCGAGTGGATCGACAGCGTGCGCTCGCGCAGCCACCACACGCCGAAGACCACGGCGAGCAGCACCGAGAAGACCGCGGAGCTGATCCACAGCGGCACGTTGAGCTGGTCGGTGAGGATGTCGGTGTACAGGGTCCCCGTGACGCTGACAACGACCACGGTCAGCCAGTAGGGGAACGGTACGTACCGCTTCAGCCGCAGCTGGACGGCCAGGACCACTACGAACACCCCGGTGAAGATCCAGGCCGTGTTCACCAGGCCGACGCCCAGCTTCATGTTGATCCAGTCGGCGAAGCTCTCACCCACGGTGGTGCACAGGATCTTGATCACCCAGAACCAGATGGTGACCTCGGGGACCTTGTTGAGCATGAGATGCCCGCTGCGCGTGCGCGCTTCCGCTGTCGTTGTCATGCCGCCAGGTTCACGCGGGGAACCTGCAAGCAACCTGACTACGTGATCGCGCGCACGGCCGGGAGCGTCACCTCGACATGACCGCGGCCGTCCGCGATCGCGCGGACCTCCGCACCGGCCGAGGCGGCGATGCGCCGGACCACCGGGAGCCCCAGCCCATATCCGTCACCGCGGGTCACACCCGCTTCGAAGACCCGCTCGACGTCCGCAGGATCGATGCCCGGGCCGTCGTCCAGGACATCGACCACGACGGCCGCACCCTGGTTGCGCGCGGTGATCCACACACGCGTCTTCGCATGCCGCAGGCCGTTCTCCAGCAGGGGTGACAGCAGCGACACGGCGACGTCGGGCGCCACGGCCACCTCGATCTTCGCGGGAAAGGCGACCTCGACCGCGCGGCCGCCGATCGCCTGCCGCGCGGCGGAGCGCAGATCGCACCGGGTGCCCTCGTCCGTGCGGGCGCGCGCGGCGCGCAGGATCGTCGTGATCGCCGCGTCGAGGCGGTCGACCTCGCTCAGGACCGCCTCCGGCGGCACCGGCTCGCCGGACAGCTGCGCCAGCTGCGCCTCGCCCCGCAGGACCGTGAGCGGTGTCCGCAGCTCGTGGGCGATCTCGTCGGTGAGCCGGCGCTCGTCCGCCAGTGCGTTGTCGACGCGCTCCAGGAGGCGGTCCAGCGTCTGTCCCAGTTCCCCGAACTCATCCCGGGGGACGCCGAGGTTGAAGCGGCGCCCGGGTTCGTGATGGCCCCAGTCGTCGGCGAGGGCGGCCATTTCGTGCACGACCCGCAGCGCGCGGTGCACCACGAGATGCGCGACACCGCCGGCGAGGACGATCGTGAGGCCGCCCAGGATCAGCGACAAGGTCAGACTGCGCTGCTCGGACGTCTCATAGGGCGTGAGGTCCACCCTCACGACCACCATGACGTGGTGGCCGTCGACGGGAACCTGCCGCGCGTACAGGAGGGAGTCGCCGACGGTCGCGGTCTGCGAACGCCCCGAGTCCACCAGCTCCTCGACACGCCTGACCACGCTCGCCGGCACGTTCCCGTCGATCAGGCGGCCGTCGGCATACACCCAGGCGACCTCGTCCAGCGCCTCGCTGTCGTTCTCCGTGAGCACGACACGGCCGCCTTTGGCAGTGACGTTCGCCGCGACCGCCTCGGCTCGCGTACGGGCCAGATCGTGTGCGTCGGCGTCCGTCACCCTGCTCAGCAGCACGTGCGAGACGACGACCAGGATGGCGACCACGGCGGTGGCGATCAGGACGGTGAGCGCGACGACGCTTCTGCGGAATCCCGTCACTGCCATCGGTAGCCCACGCCTCGGACGGTCGCCAGACGCTCGGCCACGCCCAGCGGACCGAGCTTGGTCCGCAGCCGGCGCACATAGGAGTCGAGGGTGTTGTCGCTGACGTGCGCCCCGTGCGGCCAGCCGGCGGCGACGAGGGCGTGGCGGCGCACCGCGTCGCCCTGCGAGGCGATCAAGCGGCCCAGCAGACGGAACTCGGTCGGGGTCAGGCTCATGCTCACCGCATCGTAGGTCACCACGTGCTTCGCCGGATCGAGGACGACCTCGTGCGATGCGGGCGCCACGGTGGCCCGGCGCAGCAGGGCCCGGACGCGGACCAGCAGTTCCGGGATGTCGAAGGGTTTGGTCATGTAGTCGTCGGCGCCCGCCTCGAAGCCGCCCACCTTGTGATGCAGACCGTCCAGGGCGGTGAGCATCAACACCGGCACGTCGACGCCGCGAGCCCTCAGGGCCAGGCAGACGTCGCGGCCGTCGGCGTCGGGCAGCCCGAGATCCAGGACGACCAGCTGGGGCGCCGGTGCGAGCTGCCGTAGCAGGCTGTCTGCCGTGGCAGCGACGGAAACGGTGTGACCGTCGTGCTCCAGCGCACGCTTGAGGATGCCGCGAACCGCCGCGTCGTCTTCGCACACCAGGATGAAAGCCACGTGCCGACCCTAGATTCCCGCATCTCAATACTCCATCTTCCCCGGCCGGGTACTTGACGCCGGGGCGCGGCCAGCCGAGGGCAGCTCGACTACATAGTCCTCCAGGTCGCCGACGGTCTCGCGCACGCCGCGTCCGTCGGCGTCAGCCGCGATCTCACTGTGCGTGACGTGGCGCGGCGTAGCGGCTCAGGGCCATGGCTCTCGCCTGCGCCGCCCCCTTCATGGGAGTCGTGGCCGTCCTGTCCGTGACGGCGCCCCGTCTCGTGCCGGCTCCGTTCTCCACAGGGGTGAGGGGACCGCGACCGACACGGCCGTCCCGCTCCTGCCATCGCCGCCGTTCTGCAGTGCTTCGACTGTGCGCGCAACATCGGGGTGGGCCTGCTGCACGGCCTCGACGACATCAGGGGCAGATTTCGGGCCACCGTCGTCGGTGGTCGGTGAAGGGCGCCGCTCAGGCTTCCAGCAAGGTGCGCCCGAGCCAGTCGGAGGAGTTACGGGCGCCGGGCAGGGCGTAGAAGTAGCCGCCGCCGGTGGGGAGGATGTAGTCGACGAGGGGTTCGTCGATCAGGCGGGTCTGGGTTGCTTCGAACTGCCGTTCGACGTCCTGCTGGTAGCAGCAGAAGACCAGCCCCATGTCGAGGTTGCCGACGTTGTCGACGCCGCGGTCGTAGTTGTAACCGCGGCGCAGGATGCGGGAGCTGTCGGTGGCGGCGGTACGCGGGTTGGCCAGCCGAATATGGGCGTCCAGCGGGATCGCGTTGCCCTTGGGATCCTGGGCGTACTGGGGGATGTCGGTCTCCTGAGCGCCGTCCAGCGGGGCTCCGGTGTCCTTGCGGCGGCCGAACATCAGCTCCTGCTCGCTCAGCGACACCCGGTCCCAGAACTCCACCAGCATCCGGATGATCCGGATCACCTGGTAGCTGCCGCCCCTCGCCCAGACGGGCTCGCCCTGGCCGTCGCCGACCCAGATCAGGCGGTTGGTCTCGCGGGCCGAGGACACGTCCGGGTTGGCGATGCCGTCCTTGAAGCCGAGCAGGTTGCGCTGGGCGCCGGTGGGACGCGGGGTGTTCTGGAACCCGTCGATGCGCCACTTGATCTGCATGGCGCCGCGGGTGTGCCTGGCGATGTCGCGCAGCGCGTGCAGCACGGTGTCCTGGCGGTCGGCGCAGATCTGCAGGGAGAGGTCGCCGTGACACTCGGCGGGGTCGAGGCTGTCGTTGGGGAAGGTCCGCATCGGTGTGAGGCGGACCGGCTTGGCCCTGGCGAGGCCGTAGCGTCCGTCGAAGAGGGAGGCGCCGACACCGACGGTGACGGTGAGCGCGTCGGCGGGGACGGTCGGGCCGAGGATGCCGTTGTCGGAGGGCGGGGCGCCAACGCCCAGGTCGGCGGGAATGCCGCCCTCGGTGAGGAAACGGGCCCGCTCCGTGATCGTCCTGAACAGGCCGGCCAGTTCCGCGCGGGACGGCGCGATGACGTCGAAGGAGACGAACGTGGCCGCCGTCGGAGTGGGGGTGAGGATGCCGGCCTGGTGCGCACCGTGGAAGGGCACCTTGGCCGCGTTCGTGGTGCCCGCGGCCTGCGCCCGGGGTGCGTCTGTCTGGCTGAGGGCGAACCCTCCGCCCGCCAGGACGGCGCCGGCGGCCCCGGCGCCGAGCGCCGACTTCACGAAGGAGCGGCGGCCGTGACCGGCGGGGCAGCCGCCCGGCGGGGCGGGCGTTTCGGCGGACGGCATCGGTTGATTCCCTTCCATGGATGCGGGCGCTGGTGCGGAGTGCTCGGCGGTCATCAGGCGGCCTTCCTGATCTCCAGGAGGTCCGGGACGGGCGCCACGTCCTCAAGAAGCTGTCCGGTGGCTCCGTTGATCCGGGCCCGGGAAGTGGCGTCCAGGCGGTCCACGGGGGTCCAGGCGGTGCCGTGCTGCGCGGCGTCGAGGAGCGTCTGCAGACGGGCGATGTCCGCGTCGACGCTCGGCAGCAGCTCGGGCGCGCGAGTGGTCAGCAGCGGCCTGAGTACGGTGAGCAGCTCGCGAGTGCCGGCCAGGTTGGCGCCGGCGGTGGCGAGGTTGGTGCCGCTGCCCTCGTCGGTGTCGCCGGTGAGCTCGAACTGGAGGGTATTCTCCAGGATCTCGTGGGCGCGCAGCGGCAGGTCCGACGAGGCGAAGTCCTGGCTGGGGAACGCCTTCTGCAACCCGGCGGCCGAGGCGACGAGCTGGTCGGCCGGGGCCTCGAGGCTCGCGGCCGACTCGCCGTGCCACAGGCCGTACTCGAGGCGGTGAAACCCGGCGAAGTCCTTGTCCCGCTCGCCGCCCGGAAGGCCGTCGGCCCGGCCGTTGACCATCTTGTCGAAGTCCTCGAAGGTGCCGTAGGCGGCTCCGAGGGAGGAGTACGTGAGGTGCGCGGTGAGCCAGTCGATGCGGGCCTTGTCGAGGTGGTTGCCCTTGATGTCGTCGTCGAGGGTGCGGGTCTGCACGACAAGGGTGGCCAGGCCGTGGTTGACGTACGCCTTGTACTCCTGGAGCGGGGCGGCGAGGTCCTCCTCGGAGACCGGTACGACGGCCTTGGCGCTGCCGCCGCCGGTGACGCGGACGGCCTTGGAGGTGACGGCGGTCCCTCCGGTGGGCACGCAACGCCAGGCGTAGGTGCCGCCGGCGACGGTAGCGACAAGGGCGCGGGTGGTGCCCGGGGCCAGTCCCTCGATCTCGCCGTAGACGGCACTCGTCGACGGGTCGATCAGGTATACCTCGGACGTCTTGCCGCCGGTGTTGTGCATCTGGAAGGTCTGCCGACCCGGTTTGGGCGCGGTGAAGCCGTTGCCGCACTCCTTGTCGGAGACGGCGATGGTCTGCGCGGCGGTGGGCTTGGGGCGGCCGAGGGCGACAGCGAGCGAGGCGATCACCACGGGGACGGCGACGACGGCGACGGGGACGATCCAGGTGGGACGGCGACGGGGTGCCTTCTCGGCCTTCCCGGCCCGCGACACCGGCTCCTTCGCCGCGTAGGCCTTCGTCGGCTCCGTCGTCGTGGCCCGGGCGGGGGCGCGTACACCGCGGACGAACAGGGTCATGACGACGGCGAGGTAGCCGACGTAGGCGAGGACCTGGAGCCAGGTCATCATCGGGGTCAGGTTGAACACGCCCTGGACAAGGGTGCTGTACCAGGATCCGGTGTCGACGTTGCCGCTCAGGTCGAGGGCGTAGGCCGACTTGCCGGGCAGCACACCGCCTTCCTGCAGGTCGCGGAGGCCGTAGCCGAGGACGCCGGCGGCGATCACGATGAGGACGACGCCGGTGGCGGTGAAGAACTTCGTCAGGTTGATCTTCAGGACGCGGCGATACAGGCCCCAGCACAGGCCGGCCGAAAGGACCAGGCCGATCCCGGCACCGGTGAGGGGGCCGGCGGACTCGCCGGCGGCCTGGGCGGTGGTCCACAGGAACAGTGCCGTCTCCAGGCCCTCACGCCCCACCGCGAGGAAGGAGGTGACGATCAGCACGCCCGCGCCCGTGCCGAGCGCACCGGTGACTTTCTCCTTGAGCTCGCCGGAGAGGCCGCGTGCGGAGCGGCGCATCCAGAAGACCATCGCGGTGACGAACACGACCGCGATCACGCTGAGAGTGCCGCTGAAGGCTTCCTGGGCGGCGGCCGACAGGGAGGCTGCGGTGAAGGTGAGAACCGCGCCGAAGCTCATGGACAGGGCGACGGCTGCCAGGACGCCCGTCCATACCTGCGGCAGACGGGACTTGGCCCCGGCCCGGACCAGGGTGGCGACCAGGATGGAGACGATGAGTCCCGCTTCGAGCCCCTCCCTCAGTTCGATCAGGAAACTCGGAAACGCGTCGTCCCACATACGGCTCTCCCAGCTCCGGCCGAGCCGGTACAAGTTAGCGAAGGCATGCCTTATCCACGCCCGGTCCATCATGACTACAGGCCTGTAGTCAGTTGGTCATGAAGGGGTAACGGCGGAGCAAAGTCCGAGGCGGAGCGTCAGGCGAGACCGAACCAGCCGAGCACCGTCCGGACCAGCCGAGCACCGTCCGGACCAGCAGGATGGCGGACATGGCGACGACTCCGACGCGACCAGGGCGGTCGCCGCCAGGCCGTAGCGAGGGCCGCCAACGGCCTCGCCGAGCAAGGCGCAGCGATGGGCCGGCACCAGGAGTACACCAGAACGACAGAGCTGATCAGGACCTGTAGGACCTGAGCGCCGATGAGCAGTTGGATGACGTCGCCCGGATCGCGTCCGAGACGGGAAAGCCAGCCGAGGTGCTGACGTGAGCAGGCTGCGAACCTACACGTCCCGTCATGCCGGTCGTGATCGTCCTGGAGGGGGCCGCCGCCGACCGCTTGACTGTCACCGTGTCGCTCGCGGAACTGACGGCGAGCTTCCACGTCCTGACCGAACACACCCATCACACCGAACACGCGCTCTGGGCATAGACGACCAGCCGCGACGTCCCGGCCTCACCCCGGGCCGGCCTGCGTCGCTTCGCCCCGCCGTGTACGGCGCTGCGCTGGCGGGGCATCTCCCCGGGGCTGAACGCACCCCTGCCGGAACTGGCGACGGACCGGTGTTCGCCGAACCCACCGCCTACACCTGCGCCAGCGGCTACCGCAGCTTCGGCTTCAGCCGCCTGCTCCACAACCCGGCACGGCCGCCGCGCCGCGCCGGGCGGCCTCCGGTCTGCCGGAACCGCAACCGGCCCTCGCCGAAGACCTGCTGCGCGACCCGAAGCAAACTGCGCACCGACATCCTCGACCTCTGCCGCCGCGTCTTCTTCGCCGGCCTGTGGGCGACGACCGAGCCCGCGCTCACCCGTGCCGCACACCTCGCGCGGCAGCGGCTCGCGGACGAGGGACCGGAGGCGGCCCTGCTCTCATCAGCCCGTCCAGCGCACGGCCGACCGGTCCATCGCGGGTCGCCTTCGACAAGTGCTCCACGCGGTGATCAGCCCGGCCCGTACGCCGATCCTGCTCATCTTCACCCGATACGGCGCCGCCGCACCTGCTCGTGAAGGACGAACCGGAACTCCCACCGGTCGTCCACTTCCCGGTGAAGCCCCGGGGACGGGCGTCACCTTGGCCCGCAGCCGCATGCTCGCGCTCACCGATCCGCGCCGCGTCCGGCTGCGCCGGCTCATCGCCAGGCGATGACCACGGCCGACCTCGCGGGCCAGCAGTCGATGACCCGCCCCCAGGTTTCCCGTTGCCTTCGCGCCCTGGGGCTCGTGCGGGTGGAACGCAACCGGCGCTACGTCCACCACGGTCTCGACCTCGCGGCGGTCGAGCGCATCGGCAGGGACGTGGCCACGGGCCTGCAGCACTGAAGGCGACGGCATGACGACCCGATACCCGATCCTCCGCCACCGCGAACTGCGACCTCGGCTGCGGTGGAGAGGGTGGCGCGAGCGGCGCGCTCCGCTGGTAGCAAGGCCGGTGGAGTCCTCGCGCACGAGATCGACGGGGAGCACAGGACGGGGGCCGACAACACGGCGCGGGCCACGGCCGACTCCGCGGCACATCAGGAGGATCACAAACCGGCCCGCGGCCGATTCCCCTTCCAGCACATAGAGGACACCCGGCATGATCAGAGGAAACGAAGATCGCCATCTCGGGTTTCACGGAACCCGCGACGGAGCCGGTATGCCGAGGCCACGACCGCATGGGCCTTCTCACAATTCGGGCCGGAATGGGTTCGTAGTGACAGGGGCCACTTCACCTCGCGCGCGTTATCTCTACCTTTACCATGCACTTTCCCTTTGTCGACCCACTGCGAGGCCTGCCCGACTATGTCCCGCCCGCGCTCCATACCGTATTCGAAGACCTCAGCCAGGCGCCGCGGAAGCCGCATCGGCGCCTGCACCGGTGTGCTCCTGGCCTCGGTGACGACCCTCGTCTCCCTTGGCGCCCTGCACGCGGCACCCGCTGCCGCCGCGCCCGCGCTGTCGGCGCACACCCAGGCCACGGCCGGCGTCAACGCCGCGATGCAGGCTCAGAGCAAGGCACGCGTGACAGCGGCCGTGCTCCGCCTCGACGCTGGGAGCCGGAAGCCGTCGCTGTACGGCCCGGACGCCCTGTACGACACCGCCAGCATCATCAAGGTCGACATCCTCGCGACACTGCTGCTGCAGGCTCAGGACACGGGCCGACATCTCACCGCCCATGAACGCGCCCTGGCCGAACCGATGATCCGCAACAGCGACAACGCGGCGGCGAACCTCCTGTGGCGCGAGATCGGCCAGGCACCGGGCCTGGATGCGGCCAACAAACGTCTGGGACTGACCTCGACCAAGGGTGGTCACGGCCCGAAGTGGGGGCTGACGCGGACGACGGCGAGTGACCAGATCAGGCTCCTGCTCTCCGTGTACGACGGCGCTGCGACGTCGAAGACTGACTCCCCGCTGAACAAAGAGTCCCGGACCTACGTCCAATCCTTGATGAGCCGTATCGCGAGCGATCAGGCGTGGGGGGTCTCGACGGCCTCCGGCGCGGAGTACGCATTGAAGAACGGCTGGCTGCAGCGCAACACCACCGGACTCTGGGACGTCAACAGCGTCGGCCAGGTGACGGTGGACGGACACCAATACCTCGTCACCGTGCTGTCGGACGGCAGCGCGTCGATGAGCGACGGCATCTCACTGGTGGAGCGGGCGGCCCGACAGGCCGTGACCGCGACCGCCCGCTCCTGATGGGCAGACCCGTCCTACCTGTCCGCACGCGTCACGCCTGAGTCGGTCGCCGACTGGGCTCAACGCCCTCTTGCGCACAGCTTCGGAGGCCGTTCATGAGCGACCTCGCGCCCCCTGCCGCAGGGCTTCTGCACCGAAAAACCGGTGCCCCAGCTCCAGGAGAGCCGGCGCACCTTCGCGGACTACCGCGGCACCTTCACCTTCCTGCTTGGCTTCGCAGAGCGGCGAACCGGACGGCGGCCGACCCGCTTGAGCATCGCCGACCTGGACGCACCGACGAACGGCGCGTTCCTCAAGCACCTCGAAGCAGTCCGCGGCACTCCGCGGCGACCCGCCACGTCTGTCACACCGCGATGCGCTCGTTCCCGCACTACGAGGCCTACGGACACCCGAACGCGCGGCGCGATCCAGCGGGGCGCGAACGCTTCGACCGGGCCAAGGTCAACCACCTCACCACCACCGAGACCGACGCCCTCGTCGCGGCACCGGACCGCAGCCCCTGAAGCGGACGCCGCGACCACGCCCTGCTCCCATAATCGGCTGCAAACCTGCTAAATAGTGGCCTATGGCTGAAAATCGATCAAAAGGATATTCGGGCTTGTCATTACCCAGCCCAGCCCCTGGGTGCGGCGTCTCTCGCCAGAGCCGGGGCCGCTCCGTCAGGCGTACAGGGCTCTCGTTCCCGCGCCGTGGCGGCCCGGCGCACCTTCCGGGCAAGGAGGGGACTGATTGATGCGTGACTTCGGACAGCCGGCATCACCGGTCGGTCGCCGGACGATACCGCTGGCGGCGGGTGGAATGGCATTCGGCGCCGCAGGCTGTTCCAGTGACCGCCCTCATGCCACCGCAGCGGAAAGCCCCGGAAGCCCGTCGGGACTCGCGCGCGCCACGTCGTGGCATCCCAGCCCTGATGATGTCGATCCGCAGGTCAAGCCGCGCGCCATACAGCTCATCGAGGCTCTCGGCAACTGGCGCGTCGGGGGAAGATGACGCGATTCCCCAGGGTGTCGTCCCTGAGATCGGGCACCGGCCCCTTGCCGTGGGAACCTGGATGGATGGCTGATCGTCCTCTTGGGCATGCCTCGAGTGCTCATTCTTGGAATCGACCCACGTGCAGTGCCCGGTATGGACGGAGACGCCCTTCGAGCGGCCCTTGACCAGGAACTGGCGCGATTCGGCAAACACGCCATCGATGCGTCCATGACGCTGATCGAGCTGGATGAGTCGGCAGAGCCGGCGATCGTCGCAGCACTGTCCGAGCACGACTGGGACGTCGTCGTCATCGGGGGTGGGATCCGCAAGCCGGAACCGCTTCTGCCGCTCTTTGAGCAGGTCGTGAATCTGGTCCGGCGTCATGCGCCGAAGGCTGCGATCGCGTTCAACACGAGCGGCGGCGACAGCGTCGAGTCAGCCAAGCGGTGGCTGTAAGCCCGAAGTCGCCGACAGGCTTCGGCGGCGGTGGAAGTGTGGGCTCAGGGCCGCGAGTCCGGCCGGGCAAGGCCAAGGTGATGGCCCCGCCCTTGAGAACGATCAGTCCCGCTGGGCTTCGAGGGAGGCCGACTGCCCGCTTCTCCGGGTGCTTCGACGGGTGATTCGCCTGGTCATCAAGGTGATCGCGGCCCAGGTGACGAGCGATTCCGAGTGCTGGATGAGCCGTTCGTAGTCCCGCGCCCACGGATAGTGGTCGCAGACCTCCGGAAATCCTGCGTCCCCAACACGTCCCCACGATCATGAAAATGAGGTCAAGGAGATGGTGCTGTCTTCGACAACCTGTCTCGGCACCACTTGGGCAACGAGATCGGGCGCCACCCATGCCACCCGGAGCCTGGCGTCGACATACGGGCTGAGCTGGGTACTTCCCCCTGTCGCTGCCGTCTTTGGCAGTCGGAAGTGGCGCCCGTTTCCGTTGCCCGAGTGGTGCTCAAACGACTTGCCCAAAACAATGGTGCCGGCTCGTCGGCTCAGGCCCCGCTGGCCAGCGTCGCGAACGCGTCCCGGAGGGACACGCATACCCGGTTCAAGGACCTTCCCGCCATCTGGGGAGAGGGCCTCGGAGCCATGCGCAGCGGATTTGCCTTCCAACGCGCGGCGATGCAAGGGCAGATGGATCGCTCCCCAAGTAGCGGAGCCGACATTTACCCTCCGTCACCTCAACAACGGCGCCGTACGGGCTGTACCCACGCCCGGGGCCGGCCGGGCACCTCCAAGGTGCCGAGCCCGAGTGGAAGCGGCCCCCGCGCACTTGGGACAGCTCCGCATGTGCGAAGCCTGCTCTCCCTCACTGCCACAGGCGACGTCGCCCCGGATAGCCACTGGGCCTTCCCTGCGGCCTCGGAGGCCTTGCCGGCCGCTACCTCGGCGCCCACCTCCCACCGCTCCTGCCCGAGAGCGCACTTCGGCTCCTGCTGGGCACCCTCGCCACCGGAATCGACACGCTCTACACGGTCCAGATCCTGCGCTGACCACGCACGACTCAGGCCCCGTAGCCACGGCCGGGCCGCCACCGGACACGGTGTTCGCCTCGACCCGGCACCGGCATTCGCAACACGACGCCGAGCGACTGCGGGACCGCAGCCGAGCGACGCATCGCCCAGACCGGACAGTTTTCAGTTCGGGCAGTTTCCATGAGCTCCAGCAGCGAAGAGCGGGAGCCACACTGCGCCGCGCGGTGCCGACCCCCTACCCGCCCTCAGGTGACGCCGGCGCGGCGGACGGAGCGACACCTTCCGTTTCCCTGCGTCCTAGCAGCGTCCCGACTCAAGCGCCCCAGCCACTCACGGAAGCCACCTGCGGCGACTTCTCCGGTTACGCTCCGAGGCATCTGTGCAGGTCAGAGCAGTTCGGACTCTCGCTGGCGACAACGCTGCCGAACCCACGAGCAGCGGATTCAGTCCGTTGAGGCAAAGTTGACGCTCCAGCACCCAAAAATGAACGTTTCCGCAGGTCAGAGACCTGCACAAGTGGGGCGGGTGGGACTCGAACCCACGGCCGACGGATTATGAGTCCGCTGCTCTAACCGGCTGAGCTACCGCCCCATAGCGGCGTGTCGCGTACATGAGTGCGCGCCGTCTGCCGCAGCATAGCCGCTCATACGATCTCACGCTCCGGCTGGTCGGCCTTGCCACCGACCTGGGGACAGCACCCCTGGCCTGCACGGTTCCCGCCGGTGTGACACCACATGAAAAAGGACCCCCACGGGGTCCTCGTTCACGATGCTCCCCCGACTGGACTCGAACCAGTAACCTGCCGGTTAACAGCCGGCTGCTCTGCCAATTGAGCTACAGGGGACCGAGCTCCCCCGACTGGACTCGAACCAGTAACCTGCCGGTTAACAGCCGGCTGCTCTGCCAATTGAGCTACAGGGGAATGCCTCGTCGCATCGAACGTGCCTAGCTGGGTATTCGCCAGGAAGCGCTCGCTCGCTGCGACACATACATTAGCGCAAGCAGGGGGGTGCTCCGCCAATCGGTTCCCCCCGGCGCCGCTGTCGTGCCAGGGACCTACACGAGGGAAGGTGGCCGTCATGCGCTACAAGCTCACGTTCGTCGTCGGGCTGGCTGTCGGTTACGTGCTGGGCACGCGTGCCGGGCGCGAGCGTTACGAGCAGCTGAAGAAGTCGGCGCGGCAGGTCGCCCAGAACCCCGCCGTGCGCAACACCGCCGAGACCGCGGCCCAGCAGGGCCGTCAGTACGCGGGCAAGGCGTATCACGCGGTCAGCGACAAGGTCGGCGAACGGATGCCGGAGTCGGTGGCGGGCCGGGTGCGCTCGCTGCGCGACCGCAGCGTCAACGGCGCGGGCGGCGACGACTGGGGCACGAGCAACACCTGAGGACGCCGCGGCGACGGCGGGCGGCGGTGCCGTTCGGCGGTTCCGCCCGCCTCCGAGGCGACTGACGGCCGCATCCGGGCCCGGCGTGCGGCAGAATTTTCGGCATGGGGATAGTCGCCGGGTTGGACAGTTCGCCCGATTTCACTCGTATCGTCGTCTGCGACGCGGACACCGGAGCCGTGCTCCGGCAGGGATACGCGCCACATCCGGTGGAAGGCGCCGAGGGCGGCGGCCGTCCGTCCGACGTCGATCCGCAGGCCTGGCTGCTGTCCCTGGGCGAGGCCGCGGGCGGGGGCCTGCTCGAAGGCGTGCAGGCCATCGGCGTGTCCGCACAGCAGAACGCGGTCGTACCGCTGGACTCGCAGGGCAACACCGTGCGGCCGGCGATGGTCGGCGGGGACAAACGGGCGCAGGTCGCGGCGGCCGACCTGGTCGACGCCCTCGGCGGACGCGAGGCGTGGGCGCAGGCGGTGGGGTGCGTGCCCCAGGCGGCCCAGCCGGTGACCAAGCTGCGCTGGCTGGCGAAGAGCGAGCCCGACGCCGCCGCGCGGAGCGCCGTGCTGCTGCAGGCGCACGACTGGCTGGTGTGGCAGCTGCTGGGGCGGCCGGTGCGCAGGACCACCGACCGCGGCGGCGCCTCCGGCACCGGGTACTGGTCGGCCGCCACCGGCGGATACCGGCCCGATCTCGTGGAGCTGGCGCTCGGCCACCAGGCGATGCTGCCGGAGGTGATCGGGCCGTCCGACGCGGCCGGCACCACTCCGGAGGGGCTGCTGATCTCCGCCGGGACCGGGGAGACGATGGCGGCGGCGCTGGGGCTCGGGCTGGGGATGGGCGACGCGGTGGTCTCGCTCGGAGCCTCGGGCTCGGTGATGGCGGTGCACCCCGAGGCGCTCGTCGACCAGAGCGGGATGATCACCTCGCTGGCGGACGCGACCGGCATGCACCTGCCCGTCGTCACCACGCTGAACGCCGTACGGACCCTGCGCGGCGCGGCCGAGCTGGTCGGCGCGCCCGACCTGGACGCGCTGTCGGACCTGGCGATGAAGTCGACGCCGGGATCGCACGGGCTGGTGATGCTGCCGTACCTGGAGGGCGAGCGGACGCCGAACCTGCCGCACACCGCCGGAACGCTGGCCGGGCTGCGACGCGAGTCGATGAAGCCGGAGCACTTCGCGCGGGCCGCCTTCGAGGGCATGCTGTGCGGGCTCGCGGACGCGCTGGACGTGCTGCGCGGCCGGGGCGTGGACGTGCGGCGGGTCTTCCTGCTGGGGGCGGCGGCGGAGCTGCCGGCGGTGCAGTCGGCGGCGCCCGCGCTGTTCGGGGCGCAGGTCGTGGTGCCGCAGCCGGCCGACTACGCGGCGATCGGGGCGGCCCGGCAGGCCGCATGGGCGCTCGGGGCCTCGCAGGGCACACTCGACCCCCGGACGCCGCCCGCCTGGCAGGGAGCGGCGGCGCAGGTCCTGGACCCGGGCGAGGACCTGGCCGTGGGGCAGGCGGTGCGCCAGCAGTTCGTGTCGGTGCGGGAGCAGACCCATCCCGGAGCATTCCGGGCTTGAGGGTGCAGATGGGGCATATCGGACGTTCGGGGGCCGGAAAAGCACTGCTGTCGGCTTAATCGGTTGAGGTAACACGGGTGGGGTGTCGGACGATAGGGGCCAGGGGCAACCAATGCCCTCCCGGCTACCCGATGCCCCTCCCGCCGACTCCGAGAGACGTAGCGTGCTCATACGACTTCTGCGGACCTATCTCAGGCCCTACAGGAAACCCATCGCTCTTCTGGTGCTGCTGCAGCTCCTGCAGACCTGCGCCACCCTCTACCTGCCCACCCTGAACGCGCACATCATCGACAACGGCGTCGTCGAGGGTGACACCGGTTACATCCTGACGTCCGGCGGCGTGATGATCGCCGTCTCGCTGGCGCAGGTCGTGTGCAACATCGGCGCCGTGTACTACGGCGCCAGGACCGCCGCCGCCCTCGGCCGGGACGTGCGGGCGGCCGTCTTCGACCGGGTGCAGTCCTTCTCCGCCCGGGAGGTCGGCCAGTTCGGCGCGCCCTCGCTGATCACCCGGACGACCAACGACGTCCAGCAGATCCAGATGCTGGCCCTGATGACGTTCACGCTGATGGTGTCGGCGCCCATCATGTGCGTGGGCGGCATCGTGCTGGCGCTCGGCCTGGACGTGCCGCTGTCCGCGGTGCTCGTCGCCGTCGTGCCGACCCTCGGCATCTGCGTGACGCTGATCGTGCGCCGGCTGCGGCCGCTGTTCCGGTCCATGCAGGTGAAGCTGGACACCGTGAACCGGGTGCTGCGCGAGCAGATCACCGGCAACCGGGTCATCCGCGCGTTCGTGCGGGACGAGTACGAGCAGCAGCGGTTCCGGGAGGCCAACGCCGATCTCACCGGCGTCTCGCTGAAGACCGGCAACATGCTGGCGCTGATGTTCCCGGTGGTCATGACCACGGTGAACCTGTCGTCGATCGCGGTGGTGTGGTTCGGCGCGCACCGGATCGACAGCGGCGGGATGCAGATCGGCGACCTGACCGCGTTCCTCGCCTACCTCATGCAGATCGTCATGTCCGTGATGATGGCCACCTTCATGTTCATGCAGGTGCCGCGTGCGGAGGTGTGCGCCGAGCGCATCCAGGAGGTGCTGGACACCTCGTCGTCCGTGGTCCCGCCGGTGGCTCCCGTCACCGAGCTGCGACGGCACGGGCACCTGGAGGTCCGGGGGGCCGGGTTCCGCTATCCCGGCGCCGAGGAGCCCGTCCTGAAGTCCATCGACCTGGTGGCCCGCCCCGGTGAGACGACGGCCGTGATCGGCTCGACCGGCAGCGGCAAGTCCACGCTGCTCGGGCTGGTGCCCCGGCTGTTCGACGCCACCGAGGGGGACGTGCTCGTCGACGGGGTGGCCGTGGACGAGGTCGACCCGGTGCTGCTGGCGAGGACCGTCGGTCTCGTGCCGCAGAAGCCGTATCTGTTCGCGGGCACCGTCGCCAGCAATCTGCGGTACGGCAACCCGGACGCCACCGACGAGGAACTGTGGCACGCGCTGGAGGTGGCGCAGGCCAAGGACTTCGTCAGCAAGCTGGAGAACGGCCTCGACTCCCCCATCGCGCAGGGCGGGACGAACGTCTCCGGCGGTCAGCGCCAGCGGCTGGCGATCGCCCGCACGCTCGTGCAGCGGCCGGAGATCTACCTGTTCGACGACTCCTTCTCGGCCCTCGACTACGCCACCGACGCGGCGCTGCGGGCGGCGCTCGGGCGGGAGACCGCCGAGGCGACCGTGGTGATCGTCGCCCAGCGGGTGGCGACCATCCGCGACGCCGACCGGATCATCGTCCTCGACGAGGGCCGGGTCGTCGGCACGGGCACCCACCGCGAGCTGATGGCGGACAACGAGACCTACCGGGAGATCGTGCTCTCCCAGCTCACGGAAGCGGAGGCTGCCTGATGGCCGGGCCCATGGGGCGCATGATGGCCGGCGGAGGTCCCGAGAACCGCTCGCTGGACTTCAAGGTGTCCGGCAGGCGGCTGCTCGCCCAGTTCAAGCCGGAACGGCTCACGCTCTACGCGATGCTGGTCTGCGTCGTGCTGAGCGTCGGGCTCAACGTGGTCGGGCCGAAGATCCTCGGCCGGGCCACCGACCTCGTCTTCGCGGGCATCGTCGGCCGGGAGATGCCGGCCGGTGCGACCAAGGAGCAGGTCCTCGACTCGATGCGGGAGCGCGGGGACGACGGTGTCGCCGACATGCTCAGGAGCACCGACTTCACGCCCGGCAAGGGCATCGACTTCGGCGCGGTGGGCGAGGTGCTGCTGGCCGCGGTCGGGGTGTTCCTGGTCGCCGGGCTGATGATGGCCGTGGCGACGCGCCTGGTCAACAGGACCGTCAACCGCACGATGTTCCGGATGCGCGAGGACGTGCAGACGAAGCTGTCGCGGCTGCCGCTGTCGTACTTCGACAAGCGCCAGCGCGGCGAGGTGCTGTCCCGCGCGACCAACGACATCGACAACATCGGGCAGACGCTCCAGCAGTCGATGGGGCAGCTCATCAACTCGCTGCTGACGATCATCGGCGTGCTGGCGATGATGTTCTGGGTGTCGTGGCTGCTGGCACTGGTGGCCCTGGTCACCGTGCCGCTGTCGGCGGTCGTGGCCACCCGTGTGGGCAAGCGCTCGCAGCCGCACTTCGTGCAGCAGTGGCGCTCCACCGGCAAGCTCAACGCGCACATCGAGGAGATGTACACCGGTCACACCCTGGTGAAGGTGTTCGGCCGTCAGCAGCAGTCCGCCGAGCAGTTCGCCGAGCAGAACGAGGCGCTGTACGAGGCCGGGTTCAAGGCGCAGTTCAACAGCGGTGTCATGCAGCCGCTGATGATGTTCGTGTCGAACCTCAACTACGTCCTGGTGGCCGTGGTCGGCGGGCTGCGCGTCGCGTCGGGTTCGCTGTCCATCGGCGACGTGCAGGCCTTCATCCAGTACTCCCGCCAGTTCTCGATGCCGCTGACGCAGGTCGCGTCGATGGCGAACCTGGTGCAGTCGGGCGTCGCCTCGGCCGAGCGGGTCTTCGAGATCCTGGACGCCGAGGAGCAGGAGGCGGACCCGGTGGCCGCCGAGCGGCCCGCGGAGCTGCGCGGACGGGTGGCGCTGGAGGGCGTGTCCTTCCGCTACGACCCGCAGAAGCCGCTGATCGAGGACCTGTCGCTGGCGGTGGAGCCCGGCCACACGGTCGCCATCGTCGGCCCCACGGGCGCCGGCAAGACGACGCTGGTGAACCTGCTGATGCGGTTCTACGACGTCTCCGGCGGACGCATCACCCTCGACGGCGTCGACATAGCGCGGATGTCGCGTGACGAACTGCGGGCTGGGATCGGCATGGTGCTGCAGGACACCTGGCTGTTCGGCGGCACCATCGCGGAGAACATCGCGTACGGCGCGTCGCGGGAGGTCACCCGGGGCGAGATCGAGGAGGCGGCGCGGGCCGCGCACGCCGACCGGTTCGTCCGCACGCTGCCCGACGGCTACGACACCGTGATCGACGACGAGGGCAGCGGGGTCAGCGCGGGCGAGAAGCAGCTCATCACCATCGCGCGGGCGTTCCTGTCCGACCCGACGATCCTGGTGCTCGACGAGGCCACCAGCTCCGTCGACACCCGTACGGAGGTGCTGATCCAGAAGGCGATGGCGAAGCTGGCCCACGGCCGCACGTCGTTCGTCATCGCGCACCGGCTGTCGACCATCCGGGACGCGGACACGATCCTGGTGATGGAGAACGGCTCGATCGTGGAGCAGGGCGCGCACGGCGACCTGCTGGCGGCGGACGGGGCCTACGCCCGGCTGTACAAGGCGCAGTTCGCGCAGGCCGTGGCGGAGGTCGACTGACCGGGGACGGCTGGCAGGGGGGCGGACGGCCGGGTGCGGATGGCCGGCCGGCCGCCGTGCCGTGGGGGCCGCCCGCGTCGGGTGACGGCGAGCGGCCCCGCCCGGTCCGCGGGCCCCGTTCTTCCGGGCGCCCGGTCCGCGGGCTCAGTCCAGGTAGCCCCTGAGCTGGTCCGCGAAGGCGTGGTCGCGCAGCTTGTTGAGGGTCTTCGACTCGATCTGCCGTATCCGCTCGCGGGTCACGCCGAAGATGCGGCCGATCTCCTCCAGGGTGCGCGGGCGGCCGTCGGCCAGTCCGTACCGTAACTGGACGACCTTGCGCTCGCGTTCGCCGAGCGTGGAGAGCACGGCCTCCAGGTGCTCGCGCAGCAGCAGGAAGGCCGCCGACTCCACGGGGCTGGCCGCGTCGCCGTCCTCGATGAGGTCGCCGAGGGCGACGTCGTCCTCCTCGCCCACCGGGGCGTGCAGGGAGACGGGCTCCTGGGCGAGCCGCAGGACCTCTCCCACGCGCTCCGGCAGCAGGTCGAGCTGGGCGGCCACCTCCTCCGCGGTGGGCTCGTAGCCGCGTTCCTGGAGCATCCGGCGCTGGACGCGGACGACCCGGTTGATGAGCTCGACGACATGGACCGGGACGCGGATGGTGCGGGCCTGGTCGGCGAGCGCGCGGGACATCGCCTGCCGGATCCACCAGGTGGCGTACGTGGAGAACTTGTAGCCGCGGGCGTAGTCGAACTTCTCGACCGCCCTGATCAGGCCGAGGTTGCCCTCCTGGACGAGGTCGAGCATGGTGAGACCGCGGCCGACGTACCGCTTGGCGACGGACACCACGAGCCGCAGGTTGGACTCGATGAGGCGGCGCTTGGCCATCCGGCCCATGACGACGAGCCGGTCGAGGTCGAGGGCGAGTTCGCCGGCCAGGTCGGCCGACCCGGCCAGTTTCTCCTCGGCGAACAGGCCGGCCTCCACGCGGCGGGCCAGGTCCACCTCCTCGGCCGCGGTGAGCAGCGGGATGCGGCCGATCTCCCGCAGGTACTGGCGGAACAGGTCGGAGGACGGGCCGGCGCTCTCGGTGACGCGGGCGCGGCGAGGGGCCTCCGCGGCGTCGGGCTCGGCGCCCTCCGCGAGCGCCTCGGGCGGCGGGTCCGCCGCCTCGGGGCCGGTGTCGGGGTCGGGTTCCGCCGCGGCGTCGGTTCTCGTCTCCGGGTGGTGCGCGGCACGGTTCTGCGGCGGGACCGCGACCAGGACGTCGGACTCGGCGTCCGGATCCATGCCGTCGGGGGCGCTTTCGGCGGTGCTGTCGGTCGGGGTGAGGGTCCGGGTCTGGGTCTGCACGGGGGCGACCTCCAGGATGATCGCTGCTGAGGTGAGCGGCGGCGGTTCCGGGGGGCCGCTCCGAGGACTCAGGCACCGGACCCAGTGTGGCGTACGGCACATCCTCGCCACGAGGGGCGTGCGGTGACTTTTTGAGTCCGGACCGTGACGTGCAGTTCAGAGGGCGTCGGGGCCGTGCACCTTCAGCGCCTGGTCGTACTGCTGGAGGACCCACAGCTCGTTCTTTGCGGCGGCCAGCTGCGCCGGGTCGCCGCCCGCCTCCAGCCGTTTGACGGTGATCTGGATCTCCTGGACGCGGCGCTCGACGGCGCGGCGGCGCACCTGCACCAGGACGTTGCCCGCGTACACCTCGTCGACCGTGCGGCGCATGATCGGCTCGACGGCGAGCTCGGTGACCATCGCGCGGACGGCGTCGTCGGGGGCCGTGTCACGGACGCGGACCAAGTACTCCGAGCCGTCCTGGACGCCGAGCTCCGCGCCGCCCGCGTCGAGGACGGCCTGGCGGACGGCGGCGTAGGGCGCGGCGGTGAACTCGTCGGCCCCGTACGCGTCGAAGGCCGGGGAGACCAGCTCCGGGCGCTGCAGGGCGAGCTTGAGCAGCTCGCGTTCCGTGGCGTAGACGGGGTTGCGCAGGGTGAGGGCCGGGCCCGAGGCCTGGCGGGGGGAGGCCTCGAACTGCTGGGGGCCTCGGCCGGCCGGCGCGGGACCCTTGCCGCCCCGGTCGCGGGCCCAACGGGCCAGCTGGGCGACCCGCTTGACGACGAACTGGGTGTCCAGGATGCCGAGCATGCCGGCGAGCTGGACGGCGACCTCGTGCTGTGCGCCGCTGTTCTTGATGCGGGCGACGATGGGCGCGGCCTCGTCGAGGGCGGCGGCGCGGCCCGCCGGGGTGTCGAGGTCGTAGCGGACGACGATCTGGCGGAGGGCGAACTCGAAGAGCGGGGTGCGGGGCCGGACCAGGTCGGCGACCGCCTCGTCGCCCTTGGCGAGG
Organism: Streptomyces sp. NPDC020597; assembly: GCF_044335095.1. Taxonomy (NCBI): domain Bacteria; kingdom Bacillati; phylum Actinomycetota; class Actinomycetes; order Kitasatosporales; family Streptomycetaceae; genus Streptomyces; species Streptomyces sp. NPDC020597. Next base: position 144,264 of record NZ_JBIRUL010000015.1, read on the forward strand.
CGCAGGTCGCAGGGGTCCATGCCGTCGGGGGCGATGGCGATGTACGTCTCGGCGGCGAACTTCTGGTCGTCCTCGAAGGCGCGCAGGGCCGCCTTCTGTCCGGCCGCGTCGCCGTCGAAGGTGAAGATCACACGGGCGCTGCCATTGTCCATCAGCAGCCGGCGCAGGATCTTGATGTGGTCGCCGCCGAAGGCCGTGCCGCACGTCGCGATGGCGGTGGTGACGCCGGCCAGGTGGCAGGCCATGACGTCGGTGTAGCCCTCGACGACGACGGCGCGGCTGGACTTGGCGATGTCCTTCTTCGCGAGGTCGATGCCGTAGAGGACCTGGGACTTCCGGTAGATCGCGGTGTCGGGCGTGTTGAGGTACTTGGGCCCGTTGTCCGCCTCGTAGAGCTTGCGCGCGCCGAAGCCGACGACCTCGCCGCCGATGTCGCGGATGGGCCACATCAGACGGCCCCGGAAGCGGTCGATGGGCCCGCGGCGGCCCTCCTGGGCGAGCCCGGACAGGAGCAGCTCCTTGTCGGTGAAGCCCTTGCCGCGCAGGAAGCGGGTGAGGTGGTCCCAGCCCTGGGGGCTGTAGCCGACGCCGAAGTGGACGGCGGCGGCCTGGTCGAATCCGCGTTCGGCGAGGAAGAGCCGGCCGGTGTCGGCCTCCGGGCTGAGGGCGAGCTGTTCCGCGTACCACTCGGCGGCGATCTTGTGGGCCTCGACCAGGCGGATGCGTTCGCCCCGCTGGTGGGCGGGGTTGTAGCCGCCCTCCTCGTAACGCAGGGTGATGCCGGCCTGGGCGGCGAGCCGCTCGACGGCCTCGGAGAAGGTGAGGTGGTCGACCTTCATCACGAACGTGATGGTGTCGCCGCCCTCCTGGCAGCCGAAGCAGTGGAAGAGCCCCTTGCTCGGGCTGACCTGGAAGGACGGCGACTTCTCGTCGTGGAACGGGCAGAGGCCTTTGAGGTTGCCGCCGCCCGCGTTGCGCAGCTGGAGGTACTCGGACACCACGGCGTCGATCGGGACCGCGTCCCGAACAGCCTTCACGTCCTCGTCGTTGATCCGTCCTGCCACGTGGTGATTCTACGGGGGCGCACCGACACTCACGGGAGGAGACCGTCCAGGGGGACGTGGGGGTCGGCCAGTGCCTGCGTGTCCACCGGGGACCGGGAGGCGATCAGTTTCTGGATGGGCTCCGTGACGTCCCACACGTTGACGTTCATCCCGGCCAGCACCCGGCCCGACTTCACCCAGAACGCGATGAACTCGCGTTTCGCCGCGTCGCCGCGGATCACGACCTCGTCGTAGGCGCCCGGCGGCGCCCAGCCGCTGTACTCCATGCCCAGGTCGTACTGGTCGGAGAAGAAGTACGGCACGCGGTCGTAGGAGACGTCCTTGCCGAGCATCGCGCGGGCGGCCGCCGGGCCGCCGTTCAGGGCGTTCGCCCAGTGCTCGACGCGCAGCCGGGTGTCGAACAGGCCGTGCGGGAAGGACGCGACGTCGCCGGCGGCGTAGATGTCGGGGTCCGAGGTGCGCAGCGTCGCGTCCACGGCGACGCCGCCGCCGTGGGCGCGGTCGGCCATCTCCAGGCCGGCCGCCTCGGCGAGGGCCGTCCGCGGGGCCGCGCCGATCGCCGCGAGGACGTCGTGCGCCGGGTGCTCCTGGCCGTCGTCGGTGCGGGCGGCGAGGACCATGCCGTCCTGTCCGACGATCTCGGTGAGCCGGGCGCCGAAGTGGAAACGCACGCCGTGCTCGCGGTGCAGGTCAGCGAAGACGCTCCCGAGCTCGGGGCCGAGGACCCCGTGCAGCGGCGTCGGCTCGGGTTCCACGACGGTGACCTCGGCGCCGTACTCGCGGGCCGCCGCCGCGATCTCCAGCCCGATCCAGCCGCCGCCGGCGATCACGATGTGGCCGTTGTCGCGGCCGAGGGCCGCGAGGACGCCCTTGAGGCGCTCGGCGTGCGCGAGGCGGCGCAGATGGTGCACGCCGGCCAGGTCGGTGCCGGGGATGTCCAGACGGCGGGGTTCGGCGCCGGTCGCCAGCAGCAGCTTGTCGTAGTGGGCGAGCGTGCCGTCGTCGCCGAAGCGGACCGTCTTCGCGGTGCGGTCGATCGCGTCGACGGTCTGGCCGAGGTGCAGCTCGATGTCGTTCTGCGCGTACCAGGCGGGCTCGTGCACGAAGACGCTCTCGCGCGGCTCCTTGCCGAGCAGATAGCCCTTGGAGAGCGGCGGCCGCTCGTAGGGGTGGTCGCGTTCGTCGCAGATCAGTATCACGCGGCCGGTGAAGCCCTCCGCTCGCAGCGTCTCGGCCGCCTTCGCGCCGGCCAGGCCTCCTCCGACGATGACGAATGTCTGATCCGCGTCGACCACGTGATGCCTCCTCGTTGAACGTGCCGCCATATGCGAGCGTCCCGCACGCAGCGTGATGGGGGAAGGGGGACGTGCCCGATCACGGCACGCCGTGGCGCGTTCCGGCCCGTTTGGGCGCACGGGGCGGACGGGGCGCTCCCGGTCAGCGTCTGGTGTGCGTCGTCAGCCGGCGGTGGAGCGAGCGGGCGGAGGCGTCGGTGAGGGACGCGATCTGGTCGACGACGACGCGTTTGCGGGCGCGGTCGTCGGGGGCCCGGTCGAACAGCGCGCGGAACTGGGGGTCGAGGCCGTCGGGGGCGCGGGCGGTGAGGGCCTCGGCGAGTTCGCCGATGACGACGCGCTGGTCGGCGCGCAGGCGTTCCTGCTCGGCGCGCTGCATGACGTACCGGTCGGCGACGGCCTTGAGGACCGCGCACTCCAGGCGGGTCTCGTGCGGGACGACGAGTTCGGCGCCGTAGCGCGTGAGGCGGCCGGCGTGGTGCCGCGCGCGCGTGGCGCCCTCGGCGGCGAGACAGAAGCGGCCGATGAGCTGGCTGGTGGCGTCCTTGAGGCGGGCCTGGGCCACCGCCGTGCCGTCGTAGCCGTGCGGCCACCACTCCTGGTCCTGGAGGCGGTCGAGGGCGGCGGCGAGCTCGGCCGGGTCGGTGCCGGCGGGCACGTAGCGGCCGACGGCGACCCGGAAGATCTCCTGGCGTTCCGGTTCGGCGTGCAGGCAGTTGGGGTCGATGTGGCCCGCGTGCAGGCCGTCCTCCACGTCGTGGACGGAGTACGCCACGTCGTCGGCCCAGTCCATGACCTGGGCCTCGAAGCATGTGCGCGTGCCGGGGGCCTCCTGGCGGACCCAGTCGAAGACGGGACGGTCGTCGTCGTAGACGCCGAACTTGGGCGAGCCGGCGTCGGTGGGGTGGCCGCCCCGCGGCCAGGGGTACTTGGTGGCGGCGTCGAGGGTGGCCCGGGTGAGGTTGAGGCCCACGGAGCCGTCCTCCGTGAAGCGCTTGGGCTCGATCCTGGTCAGCAGGCGCAGCGACTGGGCGTTGCCCTCGAAGCCGCCGCAGTCCCGCGCGAAGTCGTTGAGGGCCTGTTCGCCGTTGTGGCCGAAGGGCGGATGGCCGAGGTCGTGGGAGAGGCAGGCCGCCTCGACCAGGTCCGGGTCGCAGCCGAGGGCCGCTCCGAGCTCCCGGCCGACCTGGGCGCACTCGAGGGAGTGGGTGAGGCGGGTGCGCGGCGTCGCGTCCCACTCGGGGGTGCGCTCTCCGGGGGTGACGACCTGCGTCTTGGCCGCGAGCCTTCTGAGCGCCGACGAGTGCAGGACGCGCGCGCGGTCGCGCTGGAAGGCGGTACGGCCGGGGCGTTTGTCGGGCTCGGGGGCCCAGCGGGCGACTGACGTCGGGTCATAGGCGGTGTCGGGGTGTGCGGTGCCTTCCATGATTCGACAGTAAGCGGCGGGAGTGACAATCGGGGCGCTACTCGCCTGCCGGGTTCCGTGGGGGGCGTGTTCGTGTCGTCCGCGGCGGGCCGTGTGCGTGCGCGCGCACGTCAGGCCGCGTCGCTCCTGCCGTCGGCCGCCAGGGCCCGGTCGTAGCGGTGGAGCAGGAGGTCCGCCATCAGGGGGTGGACGCCCAGCGGGGCCGCGGCGATCCACGGGGCCGCCTGTGCGGCCTCCGTCGCGAAGCGTCCGGGGGCCGTGAAGCAGGAGGCCATCGCCACCCGGTCGCGCCCTCGCGCCGCCAGGGCGCGCACCGCCGTCGCCACCGTCGGGGCCGAAGCCGACGCGTAGGCGGGCACCACCGGCACGCCCAGGCGTTCGGCGAGCAGCCGTGCCGTGCGGCGCGTGTCGGTCGCCGCGTCGGGGTCGCGGGAGCCGGCCGCCGCCAGCACGACCGCGCTCGACCGCCGCTCCCGCTCGGTCTCCGGCGCGCGCCAGCCGGCCTCGGTCAGGCGCGCGTGCAGGGTCTCGGCCAGCAGCGGGTGCGGTCCCAGCGGCGCGGCCACGCGCGTGCGTACCCGGGCGCGAGCCGCCGTCTCGGGGATGTCGCGCTTGACGTGGTGGCCCCGGGCGAGGAGGAGCGGGACGAGGACGGCGTCCGTCGTGCCGTGCGCGTCGAGACCGGCCAGGGTGTCCGTGAGCAGGGGCTCGTTCAGCTCGATGTGCCCGAGGTGGACCGCGAGGCCGGGGCGCTCGGCCCGGACGACGTCCAGGAGCGCGCGGACGGTGCTCAGGGCGCGCGGGTCACGGCTGCCGTGGGCGACGACGACCAGCGCGGGCGGGCCGGACCGCCGGCGGCCGTCGAGGTGGACGAGACGTGGCTGGCTCATGCGTCCATCCTGCCCGGCCGAGGTTGCACCCCCGTTGCCTGACCGTCACGACTGTTTTCCGGGGGTTCACCGAGGGGGCCGGGCGGATGTGAGGTGCGGGACACACCGCGGGAGGGCGAACCGGATCACCGCCGGGCGCGTCTTTCCCGGCCGAAGGGGAGTTCGACCAGGGGGATCTCATGGACGTCCGTCGACCGCGGCTGCCGCGCACCCGCGCCGGGCGGCGCCGGCTGGTGCAGGCCGTGATGGCCGGGTGCGTGCTGGCGCTGCTGCCGTCCACCTGGCTGTACGTGTCCACGTCCGACCGGATCGGCACGACGGCGAAGGCGCCGCGCCGCGAGGTCGCCGTGGTGTTCGGGGCGGGGCTGTGGGACGGCGAGCCGTCGCCGTACCTCGCGCACCGGCTGGACGCGGCGGCGAAGCTGTACCGGGCCGGCCGCATCGAGGTGGTTCTCGTGACGGGCGACAACAGCCGCGAGGACTACGACGAGCCCGACGCGATGCGCGCCTATCTGACGAGGCACGGCGTGCCGGACCGGCGGATCGTCAGCGACTACGCCGGGTTCGACACCTGGGACTCGTGCGTGCGCGCCAAGAAGATCTTCGGCGTCGACGAGGCCGTGCTGATCAGCCAGGACTTCCACATCCGGCGGGCGGTCGCCCTGTGCGAGGCGGCGGGCGTCGACTCCTACGGCGTGGGCGTCGCCGCCACGCACGACGTCACCTGGCTCTACGGGGGCGCCCGGGAGCTCCTGGCGGCCGGCAAGGCGGCCCTGGACGCGGTGTTCGAGCCGGATCCGCGGTTCCTCGGGCCGAAGGAGCAGGGGGTGGCACGGGCGTCGGCGGCGGCCAGGTGAGACGCCGGGGGCGGGCGCCGGGCGCGAGGTGCGCTCCCCACGCCCCCCGTACCCGCCGCGCGCCCCCCTGTCTCGTCGTGACCGCCGCGCGGGGCAGCGTCAGCGTCCGGTGAAGCGCGGCGGGCGCTTCTCGAGGAACGCGGCCATCCCCTCCTTCTGGTCGTCCGTCGCGAACAGGGCGTGGAAGACGCGGCGTTCGTAGCGGATGCCGTCCCGCAGGCCGGTCTCCAGGGCCCGGTCCACGCACTCGCGGGCCGCCCGCACCGCCGCGGCGCCGTACGAGGCGACGGCCGCCGCCGCCTCCCACGCCTCGGGCAGGACCCGCTCGTCGGGGACCACGCGGGAGACCAGGCCCGCGCGTTCCGCCTCGCGGGCGTCCATCGTGCGGCCGGTGAGAACCAGGTCCATCGCCTTGGCGCGGCCGACCAGGCGGGTCAGTCGCTGGGTGCCGCCGATGCCCGGGATCACCCCCAGTTTGATCTCCGGCTGCCCGAAGACCGCGGACTCCCCCGCGATCACCAGGTCGCACATCATCGCCAGTTCGCAGCCGCCGCCGAGGGCGACGCCGTGCACCGCGGCGATCCGCGGGGTGCGCAGGTCCGCGAAGTCCTCCCAGGCGGAGAAGTAGTCCTCCCGCGCCATCTCCACGGCCGACTTCCCCGCCATCTCCCTGATGTCGGCGCCGGCCGCGAAGGCCCGCTCGGAGCCGGTGACGACGACGCATCCGACGGAGTCGTCCGCGTCCAACGGGCGCAGGACGTGCAGGAGTTCGGCCAGCAGTTCGGCGTTCAGCGCGTTGAGGACGTGCGGTCGGTGCAGACGGACCGTCACGACCGCGCCCGCCCGTTCCAGCTTCAGGTTGTCCATAGTGCTGCCTTCCTCTCCCCCTCTCGGGGCGTCACGAGTCCCAGATCGCGCCGTAGGCCGGAATCCCTCGCCGTTCCAGCCCGTGCACCACCTGCCAGGTCAGCTTCTTGTTGGAGATGCAGATCACCGCCTCCGCCCCGAAGTCGCGGTAGGCGGCGTACGCGAGCGCCACCATGTCGGGCTTGCCGCCGCGGGAGGTGTCCCGGACGACGGCGTCCGGCTGGGCGGCGAGGATCTCGTCGACGAGGGCGTCGCCGTAGGTCGCCCGGGGGTCGCGGGTCGCCCAGACCAGCCTGGAGGGGACCTCGGCGGCCAGCAGATGCGGCAGGCAGGGCCCGATGCCGCTGCCCGTCGCCACGTACACCACCTTCGTGAACAGGACCTCGATGTTGGCGACCCCGGCGGTGGTGATGCCCTTCGTCCACACCCTCGGGGGCAGGTCGTCGATGAAGGCCCCGGTCCAGTCGCCCGCCCGCGAGACGGTGAGGCGGAAACCGGGCTCCCCGGGGGCCGGGACGTTGGCGAAGGAGTGCCACTCCTTCAGCGGGCTGCGGCTGATCGCGGTCGAGGAGCCGGCGAAGGGCGTCACGCCGTGGTCGAAGCGCGCCAGCGCCACATGGCGCGAAGGCCGTTCGAGGCGCACGTCGACCTTGCGCAGCCGCAGCCAGGGCAGCGCGACGCTGAAGGTGACCAGCGCCAGCACGGAAACCGGCCCGGGGCCGGGAGCCGCCATCAGCGTGTGCGTCCAGAAGAGGGCGAGGGCGCCCCAGCCGCCGAAGCGGTGGATCCTCTCGAAGACGTCGTGGTGACGGGCGCGGAAGGACGGCAGGGCGGTGGCGACGATCACGGCGAGCAGCCCCACCAGGATCCAGCCGACGGCCCGCAGCGAGCCGTCGGTCGTCCGCAGGGTCAGCGCCAGGAACCAGCCCGCGCCGGCCAGCGCCCCGCCCACGTGCAGTCCCCCGAAGTGGTAGACCTTGCCCAGCGTCCAGCGCAGTCGCAGCGGCCAGTGCGTCGGGGCCGAGGTCGCCAGCCGGAACAGCAGGTTGACGACGTACTGCTGGCGGACCAGGACGGCGAGGGCGAGGTTGGCGAGGGACGCGTGCGCCAGGGACGACGCCGGCAGGGGCCGGTTTCCGTAGGCGTAGGCCAGGTTGGCCAGCAGCACCAGCGCGGCGAGGCGGTTGTGGTGCATCAGCCGCGGGTGCTTGAGCAGACGCCGGGGCGCGGAGAGCAGCGGGGGCAGCTCTACGGACCGGCTGTCCGGGGACGGCGGGACGGGGGTGGGTGCGGGGGTGGAGGCGGAGAGCGCGGGAAGCGGGGACGGCGCCGGGGACGCGGGCGGGGGCGGGGAGGAGGACGTCGTCATCGGACGACCACCGCCGTCCGCTCCCGCGCCAGCTGCAGCAGCGCCGCCTTGTCGATCTTTCCGCGGTCGGTCTCCGGCAGGGAAGTCATGGGCATGACATCCTCGGGCACGCAGTAGTACGGCAGTGCGTCCGCCACCGCGCGCCGGGCCGTGTCGGGGTCCACGTCGGCCGGGCAGACGAAGGAGACCAGGCTGCGGGCGTCGCGCCGCAGGGTCACCGCCCGGGTGCAGCCCGGCACCCCTTCGAGAACCGACGACACGGAGTCCAGCTCGACGCGGAACCCGCGCACCTTGACCTGGTCGTCGGTGCGGCCGAGGTGTTCGAGTTCCCCGCCGGGTGTCCAGCGGCCGAGGTCCCGGGTGCGGAACATCCGGCGTCCTGCGCCGAGGAAGGGGTCGGGGGCGTAGCGCTCGGCGTTCAGCTCGTCGTTGCCGAGGTAGCCGGCCGAGACGCAGTCGCCGCCGGCCCACATCTCACCGACCTCGCCGACGGGCAGGGCACGGCGGTCGGCGTCGAGGACGTAGACGGTGTTGTTCGGGGTGGGACGGCCGATGGTGAGCAGCGGCGCGGCCGGGGCGTGACGGCTCATCGTGTTCACGATGGTCGTCTCGGTGGGGCCGCAGCAGTTGTGGAAGGCGGCGCGGGCGGCCCAGGCGTCGGCGAGCGGGCGCGGGCAGGGCTCGCCGGCGACGGCCACCGTGCGCACCCGGGGGCAGGCCGCCGGGTCGATGCCGGCGAGCACCGTCGGGGTGGCGACGAGCACGGTGGCGGTACGGGCGGCCGCCGCGATGTCCTTGCCGCGGACGACCAGGGTGGCGCCGTGGGCCAGGCAGCCGAGGATCTCCCAGGCGGCCATGTCGAAGGCGATGTTGAGGAGTTGGGCCACCCGGTCGCCCGGGCGGATGCCGAGTCCGCCGGGTTCGGTGCACAGCAGGTTGGCGACGTTGCGGTGGGTGACCTTCACACCGTTGGGGCGGCCGGTGGTGCCGGACGTGAACAGGACGTAGCAGCCGTCGTCGGGGGCGATGCGGGGGCGGGGCGCGGGGGCGCGCGAGAGGGGTTCGTCGAGGGCGAGGACGCGGGGGCCGCGCGGTATCCGGGCGAGGTGTGCGCGCTGGGTGAGCACGACACGGGTGGCTGCGGCCCGGACGACGTGGGCGAGCTGGGCCGGGGGTGCGAGGCCGATGTCCTGGGGGACGTACGCCGCGCCCGCCTTCAGGATGCCGAGCAGGCCGACGAGCATCGGCAGTGAGCGGCGGACGAAGAGGCCGACGTGGTCGCCGGGGCGGACGCCCTCGTGGGCCAGCCGGGCGGCGAGGGCGTCCGCGTACCGGTTGAGCTCGCCGTAGGTGAGGGTGGCGCCGCGGTGTTCGGCGGCGACGGCGTGCGGGGCGGCGGCGGCATGCCGTTCGACGGCGTGGTGGATCAGCGGGTCCGGGACGTCGACGGTGGGGCCGCGACCGTAACGCCAGAAGAGTTCCTGGTCACGGGGGGTGAGATGGCGCAGAGGCATGGTGGGGTGACCTCCAGGCTGCTTCGGGATGCAGGTGACATGACCGGCGGTGACGGCTCGCCCGGGGTGCGAACGCCTGCGGGAGCGGGCGCCGTGCGGGTCGTGCGCCGTGCGATCGTGCGCCGTGCGGGGGCGCGCCCCATGCGAGGTCGCACCCCCGTACGGGGTCGTGCGCGCACTCGACTGTAACGGCGACTTTTCAACCATCAAGCATGCGCAACCGGACATCCCCTGCATGGAATGAGTCACCTGTGGCGTCTTCGTTCACGAGGGCAACGTTCGTGCGGGTCGGCGACGACTCAAGGCGGGGTCCCCTGCGCCTCACTCCGGGGGGCGGCGCTCGGGGAGGTCGCCAGCACACCGCCGTAACAGGAGGCCGCACGGCGCGTAACACGCACGACGCACGCTGGGGGCATGCCGACCGCCTCGACGCCCACCCACTGCCCGTACTGCGCCCTGCAGTGCGGGATGGCCCTCTCGCCTCTGCCCGCGGGAGGCGTCGAGGTGGTCGAGCGCACCGCCTTCCCGGTGAACCGGGGAGCGCTGTGCGGCAAGGGACGCACGGCGGCCGCGGTGCTCGCCCCCGGCGTCCGGCTGACCTCGCCCCTCGTGCGGTCCGGCGGCTCGCTCGTGCCGGTCTCCTGGGACCGGGCGCTGGACCGGATCGCCGAGGAGTTCGGCCGGGTGCGCACCGCGCACGGGGCCGACGCGCTCGGCGTGTTCGGCGGCGGCGGGCTGACCAACGAGAAGGCGTACGCGCTCGGCAAGTTCGCCCGCGTGGTGCTCGGCACCTCGCAGATCGACTACAACGGCCGGTTCTGCATGTCGTCCGCCGCGGCGGCCGGAATGAAGGCGTTCGGACTCGACCGGGGGCTGCCCTTCCCGCTCGAGGACGTCCCGCGCACGGGCTGTGTGATCCTGGTGGGCTCCAACCTCGCCGAGACCATGCCTCCCGCGCTGCGGTTCTTCAGCGAACTGCGGGAGAACGGCGGCACGTTGATCGTCGTCGACCCGCGCCGCACCAGGACGGCCGAGCAGGCGGACCTGCATCTCGCGCCCCGGCCGGGGACGGATCTCGCGCTGGCGCTCGGCCTGCTGCACCTGATCGTCGCCGAGGGACGGGTCGACGAGGAGTACGTGCGCGAGCGCACGGTCGGCTGGGAGGACGCCAGGGCGGCCGCCATGGCCCACTGGCCGGAGTACGTGGAACGGATCACGGGGGTGTCCGTTCCGCAACTCCGGGAGGCCGTGCGGCTGTTCTGCGAGCCCGAGGCCGCGATGGTGCTCACCGCGCGCGGGCCCGAGCAGCAGTCCAAGGGCACCGACACGGTCGGCGCGTGGATCAACCTGTGCCTGGCCACGGGCCGGGCGGGGCGGCCGCTCAGCGGCTACGGCTGCCTGACCGGGCAGGGCAACGGGCAGGGCGGCCGCGAGCACGGCCAGAAGGCCGACCAGCTGCCCGGCTACCGCAAGCTGGACGACCCGGCGGCGCGGCGGCACGTGGCCGAGGTGTGGGGCGTGGACCCGGACTCGCTGCCGGGACCCGGTCGCAGCGCGTACGAACTCCTCGACGCGCTGGGATCCGACATCCGGTCGCTGCTGCTCATGGGATCGAACCCGGTGGTGTCCGCGCCGCGCGCCGCGCACATCGAGGAACGTCTGAAGTCCCTCGACTTCCTCGCCGTCTGCGACGTCGTCCTGTCCGAGACGGCGGCCCTCGCGGACGTCGTCCTGCCCGTCACCCAGTGGGCGGAGGAGACGGGGACGACGACCAGCCTGGAGGGCAGGGTGCTGCTGCGCCGCCAGGCGGTCACCGCCCCCGAGGGCGTGCGCAGCGACCTCGCGGTGCTGCACGAACTGGCTGCGCGGCTGGGCGTCGAGAAGGGCTTCCCCGTGGAGCCCGAGGAGGTCTTCGAGGAGCTGCGCCGGGCCAGCGCGGGCGGGATCGCCGACTACTCCGGGATCAGCTACCGGCGACTGGCGGAAGAGGACGGGGTGTTCTGGCCCTGCCCGGCCGGTCAGGACGGCCGCCCGGCGCCCGGCACGCCCCGTCTGTTCCTCGACCGGTTCGCCCACGAGGACGGCCGGGCCCGGTTCGCGCCCGTCTCGCACCGGCCGAGCGCCGAGGAACCGGACGACGACTACCCCGTGCTGCTCACCACCGGGCGGGTGGTCGCGCAGTACCAGTCCGGCGCCCAGACCCGGCGCGTCGCCGAACTGAACGCCGCCGCGCCCGGCCCGTTCGTGGAACTGCACCCCCGCCTGGCTGCGCGGCTCGGGGCGGCCGAGGGCGACGCGCTGGCGGTCGTGTCCCGGTGGCGCCGGCCCGGATCACCACGGGCATCCGCCCGGACACCGTCTTCATGCCGTTCCACTGGCCGGGTGCCGGGCGGGCCAACACCCTGACCAACCCGGCCCTGGACCCGACCTCGCGAATGCCGGAGTTCAAGGTGTGCGCGGTGCGGGTGGAACTCGCGGAACCGTCCGCCTGACGATCCCCTGCGCCGACACGGCGGGCTCGCGCTCAGAAGCCCCGCCCGGGCCTCATTCCGGAAGGCGCAGGGCCAGGCCGTCCAGCAGGACGTCCAGGCCGTAGGCGAACTTGCCCTCGCGCAGCGCCTCGGGGTCGGCCGACTCGGCGGCGCTCGCGGCGTATTCGCTCGCCAGGTGGGCGTAGGGGGCGGCGGCCTCCTGGGCCGCGGGCATCAGGCGGGCGACGAAGTCCGCCTCGGTCTCGCCGGAGCGGGCGACCGTGGTGAGCCAGGCCGCCTCGGTGGTGCTCACGCCGATGACGTAACTCAGCAAGGGCTCGATGGCGCGGCCCGGTTCGGCGAACCCGGCGGCCGTCAACAGCTCGGCCAGCCGCTCCGAGAAGGACATCAGGTTGGGGCCGAGATAGGCCAGTCCCGCCTGGCCGAGGACCGAGGCGAGCCAGGGGTGCCGCAGCGCGGTCGCGCGGAAGGAGCCCGCGGCCTCGGCGACGGCGGTGCGCCAGTCGGACCCGCCGGCCGACGGGACGTGGATCTCGGCGGCGACCTCGTCCACCGCCAGCTCCATCAGCTCGTCCTTGGTGGCGACGTGCCGGTAGAGGGAGGTCGCGCCGGCGTTCAGCCGGGCGCCCAGCTTGCGCATGCTCAGCGCCTCGATGCCGTCGGCGTCCAGCATGGCGACCGCCTCCCGGACGATCGCGTCCCGGCTGAGCGCGGGCTGGTCGGGCTCGCGGCGCCCACGGGCCCACACGGAGGGGACGGGGCGGGGGTTCTTCGTCTCGGCGGCCACGGCTCTGCTCCCGAAGGGGTCGACTGACAGCGGGCGTACATCGTGCGCTTCCAGCGTACAGAGTCCCCTTCTTGCGTACACCGTTCTGCTCTGCGTACAGTGTGCGCATCGCATGGAACAGTGTGCGCAGCACGGGAACGCCGTGCGCACGAAGACGAACGAAAGGACCCGGACGTCATGGAAACCCGTAGTCCTCGCCGCTGGTGGATCCTGGTCGTGCTGTGCCTGAGCACGCTGGTCCTGACGGTCGACAGCATGGCGCTGACCGTCGCGGTGCCCTCGATGACCGAGGACATCGGGGCGAGCGCCCAGGACACCCAGTGGATCCTCGACTCCTACATCCTGGTCTTCGCCGGCCTGCTGCTGACCTCGGGAAGCCTCGGCGACCGCTTCGGGCGCCGGCGGGTGATGCTGATCGGCCTGACCCTGTTCGGGGCGGCCTCCCTGGCCGCGACGTTCTGCACCGCCCCCGGCGAGGTGATCGCCGTCCGGACCGCGATGGGCGTCGGCGGGGCGCTGATCATGCCGTCCACGCTGTCGATCCTCATCACCGTCTTCGACGAGGAGGAGCGCGGCAGGGCGATGGCGGCGTGGGGCTCGGTGTCCATGCTGGGCCTGGTCGGCAGTCCGGTCCTGGGCGGCGTCCTCATCGACCACTTCTCCTGGCACTCGATCTTCCTGATCAACGTTCCGGTCGTCGCGCTCGCCGTCGTCGCCGCCGTGACCCTGATGCCGGAGTCCAGGGCGCCCTGGCAGAAGCCCGATCCGCTCGGCGCGGTGCTCTCCGCGGTCGGCATGACGGCCCTGGTCTGGTGGATCATCGAGCTTCCGCTGCACGGCGCGTTCGGCGGGCGCTCCGCGGTCAGCCTCGCGGTGGCCCTCGTCGGACTGACCGGCTTCGTGGTCTGGGAGAACGTCACCCCCTCGCCGATGGTCCCGCTGGTCCTCTTCAAGCACCGCAACTTCAGCGGCGGCTCGCTCTCGCTGGCCCTGGTGCAGATCGGCAACGGCGGTCTGCTGCTGGTCCTCACCCAGTACCTGCAGTTCGTCCTCGGCTACTCGCCCGTCCGGGCCGGTCTCGCCTTCCTGCCGTTCGCCCTCGCGGCGCTGGCCGGCAACGGGGCCGGCGCGCACCTCACCGGGAAGATCGGCAACCGGTTCGTCGTGCTGGCCGGGATGCTCGTGATGGCCGCCTCCTTCGGCCTCCTCGCCACGGTCGGCGCGGACTCCGGCTTCACCGTCCCGGCCGTGGCGCTGGGACTGCTCGGACTCGGCGCCGGACTCGCGATGCCCGCCGCCGTCGCCGCCCTGATGGGCACCATCCCGGCGGACAAGGCGGGTGTCGGCTCGGCCCTGAACGACACCGTCCAGCAGGCCGGCACCGCGCTCGGCATCGCGATCCTCGGCTCCCTGCTGACCAGCGGCTTCGCCGCCGAGATGCCGGCCGACGCCCCCGAGGCGGCCCGGCAGTCGATCGGCGGGGCGCTGGCGGCGGCCGGCGGCGACGGCACGCTGGTCCGGGCGGCCCGGGAGGCCTTCACCGCCTCGATGACGACCACCTTCACGATCAGCGCGATCGGCGTCCTGGCGGCGGCCGTCCTGGCGGCCCTGGTCATGCGGGACGCCGCGCCGCGGCAGCCCGTCGCCGAGGCTCCCGCGAAGGAGCCGGAGCCGGTCGCCTGACCGCCCCGCTCCCGCACCGCTCCGGCACCGGGAAAGGCCGGCGCCCCACGGGGGGCGCCGGCCTTCGGCGTGTCCGGTCGGCGGGCGGCCGGTCGGCGCGCGGCCGGTCGGCAGGCGGCCCGTCAGCGCCCGGCCCGTCAGCGCGCGGTGGCCCAGCCCGGGATCGTGGGCAGGACCTGCTGGGCGACGCGCAGCAGTGCCGTGTCGTCCGGCCGCACGTTGTCCTGGCGCCAGATGGAGAGCTCGTAGGAGCCGCCGCCGTCCTTGACGTCCGGTGCGACGACCAGGGTGCGGGCGACGCCGCCCGGCGCGCTCTGCGACTTGCCGCCGCCCAGGTTGAACCGGATGGCGATCGTCGGGCTCGAGTAGAGCACGGCGGGGTGACCCGCGATCGTCTTCGTCTGCGCCTCGCTCAGCAGACTCTGCATGCCGCCGATCGGCAGACCGTCGTAGGAGCGCGACAACTTCACCGTGTAGGTGTCCAGTTGGACGGTCCCCTCGGGGGACGGGATGCTCCTCTCCCCCGTCTCGACCGAGCCGTCGCTGCCGTAGGCGGTCCGCGCCTGCTCCGCCGGCGTGCCGAGGAGCGTCGGCAGGTCCGTGCGGTTGAGCGCGGTGCACAACTGCGTCCCGGAGACGCGCTTCGCCGCCTTCGCGGCCTCGTCCGCCTTCTTGTCCTCGTCGTCGGCCCTGCACGCGGCCGGCTTGTCGGCGGCCTTCGCGTCGTTCTGCTGGATCACATACAGCGCGCCCCCCAGCGCCCCGACCACCACCAGCGCCGCGATGGCCTGAGCCCATGCGTTCGGGCCCTTCTCGGCCGCGGCAACGTCCTCGCCCATGTCCCCCATTACCCCCGGTACCCCCTGCTCGCGCCGGATGCGCGCGGAGGGAGCGTAGCGGGTGATCAGGCCACGCGGAAGCGGGATCGCGCCGCGGCCCGCCCCGGGAGGTCGTCGGGGCGGGCAGCGGTGTGCGGGCGTGCTCGGGTCAGTTCACGTTGACGGCGCTCCAGGCCGCCGCCACCGCGTTGTACTCCGTGCTGCCGGCGCCGTAGAGGTCACGGGCGGCGTTCAGGGTGGCCGTCCGCGCACCCGCGTACTTGGTGGAGGACGTCATGTAGACGGTCAGGGCCCGGTACCAGATGGCGCCCAGCTTGTCGCGGCCGATGCCGGTGACCGTCGAGCCGTTGGACGTCGGGGAGTTGTAGGTGACGCCGTTGATCGTCTTCGTCCCGCTGCCCTCCGCGAGGAGGTAGGCGAAGTGGTTGGCGACGCCCGAGGAGTAGTGCACGTCGAGGTTGCCGACCGAGCTGCTCCAGTAGTCGGCCGAACTGCCGTCCCTGCTCGGCTTGTCCATGTAGCGCAGCGCGTCCCGGCCGAACCCGGGACGGACGATCTTCTCGCCGATGAGGTAGTCGCCGACGTCGGAGGAGTTGTTCGCGTAGAACTCCACCAGCGAGCCGAAGATGTCGGAGGTCGCCTCGTTCAGACCGCCGGACTCGCCCGAGTAGGTCAGGTTCGCCGACTTCGACGTCACGCCGTGGGACATCTCGTGCCCGGCCACGTCCAGCCCCACCAGCGGGCCGAGCTGGGTGGCGTTGCCGTCGCCGTACGTCATGCAGAAGCAGCTGTCGTCCCAGAAGGCGTTGGCGTAGTTGTTGCCGTAGTGGACGCGGTTGTAGGAGCCCTTGCCGTCGTTGCCGATGCCGTTGCGGCCGTGCACGTTCTTGTAGTAGTCCCAGGTCACGTCGGTGCCGTACTGGGCGTCCACGGCGGCCGTCGCGCGGTCCGCGGCGGCTCCCGTCCCCCAGTGGTTGTCGGCGTCCGTGAACAGCGTGGCGGGGGCGCGGCTGAAGCAGATGCCGAAGATGCACAGGTCGGTCTTGTTCTCCGCGTCGCCGGTGTACGTGTTCCCGCGCGTGGGGTCCTTGAGCTGGTACGTCGATCCGGACTGGGTCGTCTGCAGCGGGACCGTGCCGCCGTACAGGGACTTGCCGTCGCCGGTCGCCGTCTCCAGCGCGTCCCAGGCGTCGATCTGGGCGCCGGTGCGCGCATCGGTCAGCACGGTGCGGGCGACCGGGTTGCCGAGCGTGTCCAGCCCGACGGCGTTGGTCCGCCAGGCCAGTCTCGGGGCGCCGTGCAGGGCGTCGACGACCAGCTGCGGCTTGGCCTTCACCTGGTTCAGGCGTTCGCCGAGGTTGGCCGCGCGCAGAGCGTTCACGGCGACGTCGGCGGCCTTGGGCGCGGAGACCTTCGGGGTGATGCTGGACAGCGAGATCGCCGCGCCGGTCGCGCGGTCGGCGCTGCGGTACGAGCCGTCGGGGGCCAGGTGGACCACGAAGTCGCCGCCGAGAACGGGGAGTTGACGGTAGGTGCGGTCGTAGCGGACGTGCTGGGCGCCGCCCTTGTCGACGACCACGTCACGCACGGACGTGGCCTGCCCGGAGGTGAGGCCCAGGGCCGCGGCGCGGTCGACGAGGACCGCCGCCGCGTTGTCGAGGGCGGTGGCGCGGGTCGGTCTGTCGGCCGCGCCGGCGGCCGGAGAGAGCGCGGCCGCCAGGAGTGCGGCCGTGGTGACGGCGATGCCGGTGGTGGCGAGACGGGAACCTCGGACGTGCTGCCGTATCCGACTCATCAGTCTCTTCGGTCTCCTCAGGAAGGCGCCGTGGGGGCGCGCGTGGGGATGGCGCTGACGTCGTCCTGGCATTTAAGAGGGCTCGACATGTCATGTCCATAGCATCGGCGCGAGGGACCGGTGCAGGGGCGGTGAGGAGAGAGAATCGTTTCCGTGACCGCCCTCGCACTCCCCTTCTTCGTCTACGGCACCCTGCGCCCCGGCCAGGTCAACCACGACCTCTTCCTGCACGGCCGCACCGTGCGCGAGGAACCGGCGCGACTGCCGGGCGCGGTGCTGTACGACGGGCCCGGCTATCCGTACGCGGTCGAGGAGCCCGGCGAAGCGGGCTCGAGCGTCGCCGGGGACCTCGTGACGGCCCGCCCCGAGGCGTACGCGCAACTGCTCGCCGCCCTCGACCGGCTGGAGCAGTACGCGCCCGGCGACCCGCGCAACCTCTACGAGCGCGTCGCGCGCGAGGTGACGACGAGGGCGGCCGGCGCCGCTCCGGTCCGCGCCTGGGTGTACGTGGCCGCGCCCGCCGTCGCCGCCGGCCTGCGGGCGCGCGGGAAGCCGATCGCGGGCGGCGACTGGCTCACCCGGCGCTGACCGGTCACCCGTTCACACCCCCTCGCGGAGGGTTTTCCGCGCGATACCGTCCACACGCTGGTGACCTGGTGAAACGCACAGGCAGACCCCTCCGGCCGCGGGACGTCCGACACCCGTTCATCCCATTCCTGACACACCGTCAACAAGCGCGTCCGTCCCGCCGCGACTTTCCTCGGAAGGGCAGGGAATCTCGAGGAGCGAGCTCGAAGGAGCATCGATGCGACGACGGACCGCCCGTCTGCTGACCGCCCGTCTGCTGACCGGCACCGCGCTCGCCGTCACCGCCGCGGCCGCCTTCGCCGCGCCCGCGCACGCCGTCGCCGCACGCGGCGGCGCCACGCCCGACGCCGGGCGCCTGGAGGTGTACCCGGCCACCGCGGTGCCGGGCGGGCAGGTCTCGGTGAACACCGCGGACTGCGGAGCCGGCGCGGCGGCCGGCGACGCCGGAGCCGTGGGCGCAGGCCGTTTCCCGCTCGCGCCCGACAGCCACGAGGGCGAGGCGGCCGGACGGTTCGCGGTGCCGCCGAGCGCGCAGCCCGGCACGTACGAGATCGTCGCGGAGTGCGCCGCGGACGGCCGGCGGATCACCGGGGACCTGGTGGTCGTCCTGGCCTCGGACCGGCAGCAGACGCTGCCGCGAGGAAGTGTGAAGACGGGGGTCGGCGGCGCACTGGGCCCCGACCCCGTACAGACCGCGGCCGGCGTGGCGGCCCTCGCCATCGCCGCCGCGGGCGGTACCTGGCTCCTGCATCGCCGGGCGAGAGGCGACGGGATCTGACGGACACCCTCCGCTGTCCGTCCGCCGGTACCGCATGTCCCCTCCCCCTCCGGGTCCGACGCCCCTCGCGGCCCGGAGGGGGACACGGGACACGCCTGACGTCACAGAAACGGGGGCTCCGATGCTCAAGGTCGGCAACACCGCCATAGCCGCCGTCACCGCTGCCGCCCTGTGCAGCGGCGCGTGGCTGCTGCGCAGCGGCGCCGAGACGCACGCCCCGCCGCAGCCGTCCGCCGCACAGGCCCACGCGTCCGGCCCCGCGAGCGCCGGCGCCGGCGGCAGATCCGCCCCGGCGCTGCCGCCCTCCCCGCCCGACCGCATCCGCATCCCCGCGATCCACGTGGACGCACCGCTGACGGGCCTCGCCCTCACCCCCTCCGGCAGCCTCGCCGTCCCGCCCGCCGAGAAGGAGAACCTCGCCGGCTGGTACGAGGCGGGCGTCACCCCCGGCGAGACCGGCACCGCGATCGTCGCCGGCCATGTCGACAACGCCGACGGTCCCGCCGTCTTCTACGACCTCGGCGCGCTGCGCAAGGGCAGCGCCGTCGAGGTGGACCGGCGCGACGGCCGCGTCGCCGTGTTCACCGTGGACGCCGTCGAGGTCTACCCGGCCCGCGACTTCCCCGACCGGAAGGTGTACGGGGCCGCGAGCAGGCCCGAGCTGCGGGTGATCACCTGCGGCGGCGGATACTCCAAGGCGACCGGCTACCAGGGCAACGTGGTGGTGTTCGCCCACCTGACCTCCGCCCGCGGCTGACGGCGCCGCACACCGCGCCGCGCATCCTGCGTCCACCGCCCCGCCGCGCATCCTGCGTCCACCGCCCCGCCCCGCCCCGGCATCGGCCGCCCCGCCCACCCCTGCGTCGCCGCCCCGCGGAAACCCTCACACTCCCGCCCGGCGTCCGCTGAGGGCAGCGTTCCTCACGGGAAACAACCGTGATGCGGCCGGGTAACGTCGGCACCGCACGCTCCTGGACATGACCTCGAATTCGCGTGTGGTGGTGATCGGAGCCGGCCTCGCGGGCGCCCGACTCGCCCGCCGGCTCGGCGAGCTGGGCACGCCCGCACTGCTCGTCGGCGAGGAGGAGCACCGGCCCTACAACCGGGTCCTGCTCGCGGAGGTGCTGGCCGGCCGGTACGCCCCCGAGGTGATCTCGCTGCCCGCACCCGCCGGACTGGTCCGGGCCCGGGTCACCGGCATCGACCGCGACCGCCGCACCGTCTCCTGCGCCGACGGCTCCGAGATCGCGTACGGCACACTCGTCCTGGCGACCGGCTCCAACCCGGTGCTGCCGCCGCTGCGCGGCCTGTTCACCCCCGACCACGTCCTGCCGGAGGGCGTCCACGCCTTCCGGACCATGGACGACTGCCTCGGGCTGTCCAAGGCGGTGCGGCCGGGTGTCCGGGCCGTCGTCATCGGCGGCGGTCTGCTCGGCGTCTCGGCGGCCCGCGCGCTCGCCGTGCGCGGCGCGCAGGTCGTCCTCGCCCAGCAGGCCGAGCGCCTCATGGAGCGCCAGCTCGACCCGAACGCCTCCCGGCTGGTCCTGCGGCACCTGAAGGACCTCGGCGTCGAGGTCCACACCGAGTGCCGGGTGCGCGACGTCCGCTGCCTGGGCGGCGCCGTCCGCTCGGTGGAGATGGCCGACGGCTACGCCCTCGACGCCGACCTGGTCGTGCTGGCCTGCGGCGTCTCGCCGCGCGCCGGTCTCGCCAAGGACGCCGGGATCGCCGTCCACAAGGGCGTCCTCGTCGACGACGAACTGCGCACCTCCGACCCGCACGTCCGCGCGATCGGCGACTGCGCGCAGCACGACGGGACCGTGTACGGCCTCGCCGCCCCCGCCCTCGAACAGGCGGACGCGCTGGCCGAGTCGCTCGCCGGGCGGCCGTCGCGCTACACCGGCACCCGCGTCCTCACCCGGCTCACCCTCGCCGGCAACAGCGCCTTCGACCTCGCCGCGTTCGGCGAGACCGAGCCGCTCCCCGGCGACGACGTCGTGCAGCTCGCCGACGCCACCCGGGGCACCTACCGCAAGGTCGTCGTCCGCGACGACCGCCTGGTCGGCGGGGTCCTCGTCGGCGAACTCGGCACCGTCGGCGCGCTCGCCCGCGCCTGGGAGGGAGCAGAGCCGCTGCCCTCCGACGGCGGCCCCCTGCTCCACCTGCTCACCAACGATGGAGGCTCCTGATGACCACCGCCGCCCCGGAGGCCACGGAGGCCACCCCCACGATCGTGCTCGTCGGCCACGGCATGGTCGGCCAGCGCTTCCTCGAGGCGCTCGCCGAGCGCGGCCTGACCGCCACCCACCGCGTGGTCGTGCTCTGCGAGGAGCCGCGTCCCGCCTACGACCGGGTCGCCCTCACCTCGTACTTCTCGGGGAAGACGCCCGAGGACCTGTCCCTCACCGACCTGGAGTTCATCGCCGCGCACGGCATCGAGCTGCACGTCGGCGACCCCGCGGAGACCGTCGACCGCGACGCCCGCCGGGTGACCGCCCGCTCCGGACTGGCCGTCGACTACGACGTCCTCGTGCTGGCCACCGGCTCCTACCCGTTCGTCCCGCCGGTCCCGGGCAAGGACGCCGAGGGCTGCTTCGTCTACCGCACCATCGACGACCTCCTCGCCATCGAGGAGTACGCGAGGTCGCGCGCCACGACCGGCGCCGTCGTCGGCGGCGGGCTCCTCGGACTGGAGGCGGCGGGCGCACTCAAGGGCCTCGGACTCACCTCCCACATCGTGGAGTTCGCGCCCCGGCTGATGCCCGTCCAGGTCGACGCGGGCGGCGGCGCGGCCCTGCTGCGCACCATCGAGGACATGGGCCTTTCCGTGCACACGGGCGTCGGCACCCAGGAGATCGTGGTCGGCGAGGACGGCGCGGTCACCGGCATGAAGCTGTCCGACGGCTCCGAACTCGCCGCCGACATGGTGGTGTTCAGCGCCGGTGTGCGCCCCCGCGACCAGCTCGCCCGCGACTGCGGACTGACGGTCGGCGAGCGCGGCGGCATCACCGTCGACGAGCAGTGCCGGACCGTCGCCGACCCGCACGTGTTCGCGATCGGCGAGTGCGCGCTGGCCGCCGACGGCCGGGTGTACGGCCTGGTCGCGCCCGGCTACGAGCAGGCCGAGACCGCGGCGGCGACGATAGCGGCCGACGAGGCCAGCTTCACCGGCGCCGACCTGTCGACCAAGCTGAAGCTGCTCGGCGTGGACGTGGCGTCCTTCGGCGACGCGCACGGCACCGCCGAGGACTGCCTGGACGTCGTCTACTCCGACTCCCGCTCCGGCCTGTACAAGAAGCTGGTCATCGGCCGAGACGGCACCCTGCTCGGCGGCATCCTCGTCGGCGACGCCGAGGCCTACGGCACCCTGCGGGCGTTCACCGGATCCGTGCCGCCCGTCTCCCCCGAGTCGCTGGTCCTGCCGGCCGGTTCCGGCGAGTCCGTCCAGCTCGGCCCGTCCGCGCTGCCCGACGAGGCGATCGTCTGCTCCTGCCACAACGTGTCCAAGGGCGCCATCCGCGGCGCGGTGACCGAGCACTCCTGCACGACCGTGCCCGAGGTCAAGAAGTGCACCAAGGCCGGCACCGGCTGCGGCAGCTGCGTGAAGGTGCTCGGCCAGCTCGTCACCGCCGAGCTGGAGGCGAGCGGCGTCGAGGTCGACAAGGGCCTGTGCGGTTGCTTCTCGCAGACCCGCGAGGAGCTGTACGAGATCGTCCTCGCCCTGCGCATCAACACCTACCAGGACCTCCTGGACCGCTACGGCCGCGACGACGCCCGAGGCGGCGACGGCTGCGACGTCTGCAAGCCCGCCATCGGCTCGATCATCGCGTCCCTCGCCCCGACCATCGGCGCGAGCGGTTACGTCCTGGACGGCGAGCAGGCGGCGCTGCAGGAGACCAACGACCACTTCCTGGCCAACCTGCAGAAGAACGGCTCCTACTCGGTCGTCCCGCGCATCCCCGGCGGTGAGATCACCCCCGAGGGCCTGATCGTGATCGGTGAGATCGCCCGCGACTTCGGCCTCTACACGAAGATCACCGGCGGTCAGCGGATCGACATGTTCGGCGCTCGCGTCGAGCAACTCCCCCTCATCTGGACCCGGTTGGTGGACGCCGGTTTCGAGTCCGGGCACGCCTACGGCAAGTCCCTGCGCACCGTGAAGTCCTGCGTCGGCCAGACCTGGTGCCGCTACGGCGTCCAGGACTCCGTCCGCATGGCGATCGACCTCGAACTGCGCTACCGGGGGCTCAGGTCGCCGCACAAGCTCAAGTCGGCCGTGTCGGGCTGCGCCCGCGAGTGCGCCGAGGCCCAGTCGAAGGACTTCGGCGTCATCGCCACCTCCAACGGCTGGAACCTGTACGTCGGCGGCAACGGCGGCGCCACCCCGCGCCACGCCGACCTTCTCGCCCAGGACCTGTCGGACGCCGAACTCGTCCGCCTGATCGACCGGTTCCTGATGTTCTACATCCGCACCGCCGACCGCCTGGAGCGCACCTCGACCTGGCTGGAGCGCATCCCCGGCGGCCTGGACCACGTGCGGGACGTGGTGGTCGAGGACTCGCTCGGCATCTGCGAGGAGCTGGAGTCCCTGATGACGGCGCACGTGGCGCACTACGCCGACGAGTGGGCGACCACCATCAACGACCCCGAGAAGCTGGCCCGGTTCGTGTCCTTCGTGAACGCGCCGGACACCCCCGACCCGGTCGTCGGCTTCGTCCCCGAGCGCGACCAGATCAAGCCCGACCTGCCGCTGCTGACCATCGGCCACCGACCCCTGGAAGGGAGTGCCCAGCGATGACCCTGGCGCCCGAGACCACCGATCTGAAGGTTCAGCTCCGACTGGCGCAGCACGAGGAGGAGTGGTTCACGATCTGCGACCTGAGCCTGCTCGTCCCCGGCCGGGGCGTGGCCGCCCTGCTGCCGGACGCCCGCCAGGTCGCCCTCTTCCGCGACCGCGCCGGCGAGCTGTACGCCGTCGACAACCGCGACCCGTTCAGCGGCGCGGCCGTCCTCTCCCGCGGCCTCACCGGCACCCACCGGGGCCGCCCCTTCGTCGCCTCCCCCCTGCTCAAGCAGCGGTTCGACCTGACCAGCGGCGAGTGCCTGGACGACGAGACGGTACGCATCCGCACGTACGAGGTCCGCACGGCCTGACGGCCGGACTCCTGAAGAGGCGCGGCCGGCCCGGCCGCCCTCCGGCGGTCAGGCCGTCAGGGTTGTAGAGGTGGGCGTCAGGGTTGCAGGGCCGTCAAGGTTGAAGGGCCGTCAGGTCCTCAAAGCCTCAGGCCTTCAGGGCGTCGTACGACACCCCGGTCAGCTCCTCCGAGGCGGCCCACAGCCGTGCCGCCACCCGGTCGTCCAGGGTCCAGGGCGCGCGCCACGAAGGTGCGGGAGCGCCGCGCCACATCGCGAGGGACGGGCCGGTGAACGAGTCCGGACGGACGCCGGGCGCGGTCGCGGCATACAGGGCGGGCAGCGCCCCGGCCTCGGCGGGCTGCGCGAGCACCCGGTTGCCGAGCGCCATCATCCGCTCGGCCGCCCGGCGGCCCTCCGCGCGCGGACCGGCCGTCTGGAGGTTGGTCGACGCGTATCCCGGGTGCGCGGCCGCCGCCACGACGTCGGCGCCGGTCGCCGCGAGCCTGCGCGCCAGCTCGTGCGTGAAGAGCAGGTTGGCGGTCTTGGACCGCCCATAGGCGATCCAACGGCGGTACTTCTTCTCGGAGTTGAGATCCCCGAGATCGACGGCGCCGAGCAGGTGCGCCATGCTGGACACGGTGACGATCCGAGGCCCTGGGGCCCGGTCCCGCGCGGCGAGCAGCGTCGGCAGCACAAGCCCGGTGAGGGCGAAGTGCCCGAGGTGGTTCACCCCGAACTGCGTCTCGAAGCCGTCGGCGGTGACTCCGTACGGCATCGCCATCACACCGGCGTTGTTGACGAGCAGGTCGAGCCGCTCGTACGGCAGCGACGCGGCGAACGCCCGCACGGAGGTGAGATCCCCGAGGTCGAGCGAGCCCAGCTCCACCTCGGCCTGCGGAACTTCGGCGCGCAACCGCTCGACGGCGTCCCTCCCGCGTGCCTCACTGCGGCAGGCGAGCACGACGCGCGCACCCCTTCGTGCGAGCTCCCTCGCGGTGACGTACCCGAGCCCGCTGTTGGCCCCGGTGACCACGGCGGTGCGACCGCCCTGGTCAGGCATGTCGCGCACACTCCAGGCAGCCATGGCCGTCTTCCCTCCGCACTCCCCGCGCCGATCGCAGGCACAGCGTACGGCGGCCTCGGCCGGGGCCCGCGCAAGGGGCCTCAGCCGCCGGCCACCCGGTACCCGTCGGCGTAACCGATCAGCGTGTTCTCCGACCGCAGCTCCACGGGGCGCTCGCAGAGGACGACGACGTCCTCCAGGGGCCACCACCTGCCGACCCCGTAGAGGGCCTCCTGCGCGGTCTCCAACGCCGGCGAGGCGGGCAGTCCCGCGGCGGCCAGCATGCACCGCCACCGGATCAGCTCCCACGCCGAGCCCCAGCAGTCCAGACCGCCGCCGAACTCCTCGTAGAAGTACATCTCCTCCCGGCTCGGCGGCGGGGGCGGCGTGACGACGTCCCCGTCCCGCTCCGGCCGCACGATGCGCTCCGGAACGGGACCGCGGACCCTCCCCAGCAGGTCGTGGTGGACCGAGAGGGCGAAACGGGTCAGGGACGGATGCGGCGACGAACCGAACCTCTTCGTCATCTCCTGCTCCAGCTCGTACGCGCCGTGCACCCCCTGGTCCCAGTAGCAGTCGAGCTGGTCGTACATCGGAAAGCCCAGGGCGTCCACCAGTCGCGCCTGCGCGTCGGCGACGTCGACGAACGCGTGGCCCACCGCCCGTCTCCCCCTCCCGGCCGCCGGCGCCTGTTCGCGAAGGAGTGCCTCCGCCCGCTGCGCGAACTCCGGCGGCGCCGATATCGGCGGCCCGGCGACGGGGTCGCCGAGCAGTGTCCCGTCGAGCCGGTCCTCCCACCCGTGGCGCACCGCCCAGGACGCCAGCGCGCCGCCGAGCGGTGACTCCATCCACACCGCCGTCCGCGGCGCGGCCATGCCGTGGGCCCGGTACACCTCGGCGACCGCCGCCTCCGCCGCCGTCCGGTCGCACCGCTCCGTGGACAGCGCCGCCCTCAGCAACCTGTCCGACTCCGCCGCCACCCGCTCCGCGACCGCCTCGGTCACCAGCTCCTCGTATCCCATGCCCCCACACCTCCCCCTCTGCCGCCCGGACCACGCCCGGGTGGGCGCCGCGGGCGCGGCCGGGCCGACGGAAGCGCTCCGGCCCGGCGTTCTCGCCGTCCGTCTGCTCCCCTGCCGCCGAGTAGCGTCTTGACCCTCACACGGTGTGAGGCGGTCAGCTCGGAGACATCATGTTCACCATCGGAGACTTCGCCCGGCACGGCCGCGTCTCGATCCGCATGCTGCGTCACTACGACGCGATCGGACTGCTGCGCCCGGCCCATGTCGACCCCGCCAGCGGCTATCGCCACTACACCGCCGCCCAGCTCGCCCGCCTCAACCGGATCATCGCCCTCAAGGACCTGGGGTTCACCCTCCAGCAGGTCCGGGACATCGTCGACGAAAGGGTCGGCGTCGAGGAACTGCGCGGCATGCTGCGGCTGCGACGGGCCGAACTGGAGACCGCGATGGCCACCGCCGGAGCACGGCTGGTCCAGGTCGAGGCGAGGCTCCGAGCCATCGAGAGCGAGGGGCACATGCCCACGAACGACGTCGTCATCAAGAGTGTCGCTCCCCTGAGGGTCGCGGAGCTGACCGCGACCGCGGCGAGTTACGGGCCCGAGGACATCGGGCCGGTCATCGGGCCGCTGTACGACGAGCTGTTCCGGCGCCTGGGCTCGGCGGGCATCACCCCCACGGGCCCCGGCGTCGCGTACTACGAGGACGCCCCGGAGGGCGGCGGCGCAATCATCGTCCACGCCGCCGTCCAGGTCTCCGCGCCGCTGCAGGACGACGTTCTCCGCGTCGTCGACCTGCCGTCCCTCGAGGAGGCGGCGACCATCGTGCACCGCGGCTCGATGGACACCGTGCTCCCCACCGCCCAGGCCCTGGCCCGCTGGATCGACGCAGGCGGCTACCGACCGACCGGATACGCCCGGGAGGTCAACCTGGAGTGCCCCGAGAACCGCGACGAGTGGGTGACCGAGCTGCAGACCCCGGTGACCCGGACCTGATCACCCGCAGCCCTGACCCTCTCGCCCCGGACACTCTCGACCCAGGGGTCAGTTCGTGGCCGGGACCAAGGTGCCGAAGGAGGCGGCGGCTATCTTCTGGATGTAACGGGCCTCGGCGCCGTCCACGCCGGTGGGGTTGAGCGAGTAGACGATCCTGCGGGCGAGGTCCCGGGTGGCGAACACACCACTGGTGTAGCCGGGGCGGGAGCCGGTCTTGCCCCAGACCACGGCGCCGTTGGACGCCGTGACCCGCATCAGGCCCATGGTCATACAGGCCCGCCCCGCATCGGCCTCCGTACGGCACTGGCTGCTGTGGAAGCTGGGGACGTCCGGGACCGCGAAGAGCTCGGCCTGCTGGGCCGGCGGAAGGAAGCGGCCACGGAAGAGCGCGGATATGAAACGGTCGAGGTCGGCGGGGGTGGAGATCATGCCGCCCTCGGCCCAGGGCCAGGGACTCTGCTCCGTGACGTCCACCGGATGTGCGGTGCCGTCCGAGGACTTGACCGTCAGATAGCCATGGGAGTGCGGGCTCGGCAGCCGCGGATCGTCGGCGCCCGGGACATACGTGTCGTGCAGGGCCAGGGGCCGCGTGATCCGCGACCGCACCTCCTCGGCGAAGCCGTGTCCGGTGACCTTTTCGACCAGCAGGCCGGCGACGTAGTAGTTCAACCCGTTGTACTGCTGCGCGGTGCCCGGCGCGAACTGCATGGGCTGACCGGCCATCAGGTCGATCACCTGCTGCGGTGTGAAGCTCTTGAAGCGGTTGGCGGCGAACCACTCGGGGCTGCCGTCCCCGAAGTCGGGGTCGCCCGCGCCGCGCGGAAAGCCGCTGGTGTGGTTGAGCAGCTGACCGACGGTGACAGGCGGCAGGTCGGCAGGCACGACGCCCGGCAGATACCGCTGGACGGGCTCGTTCGGATCGATCCGGTGCTCGGCCGCGAGCTGAAGGACGATCGTGGCGGTGAACACCTTGGAGATACTGCCGATCCGGATGTGCGCATCGAGTGGCACGCCCTGACCGGTCTTCAGGTCGCCCACACCCGAGGCGCCCGACCAGTGGCCTGCACGACCGGTGATCCGTAACAGCGCACCGGTGACGTCGGCATTCGGCAAGCCGCCGATGGCGGCCTGGAGCGCGACCGGATCGAGGCCGGGCAACGGCGCGGCGACGGCAGCGCGTGCCGGGCCCGAGGCAGCGGCGGAGGCGGGCGCGGCCAACGCCGTGGCCAGCAGGCTTCCGCAGGCGGCCAGGGTGATCCAACTGGTTCGACGCGCAGAGCTGTTCACTGTGGGGCGCTCCATGAGGGTGACGACGGTGGTGGCGGGACCGGCAGTCGACCGGCCCACCACCAGTCTCATCCGCACCGCCCCTCCAGCCCATCAGGGAGGCCCCTGAGCCGACCCCGATCCAACCCTGGTAAGCAGTCGGGCTCCCCCGCAGCGCAAGAGAAAAGGGACGGCGCCCAACCGGGCACCGCCCCTCACCTCACCCCCGTCATCAATCCCGCCGAATCAACTCCGGATCAATCCGCCGCCCCACCAACGGCAAGGATCCAAGAGCAGCGACGACAACGACCCCGAGGGCCGCCCCCAACAACAACGGCACCCCGTCCCCGTCCCAGAAGACGGCTCCACCGCCGGTGACCAGATAACTCGACTCGGCCATCTTCCCGATCACCACGGCCAGCACGAGACCGACCGTCAACGGCAGTACGACTTGAGCCACTTGAACGGCCTGCAGCGTACGGGGCCTGGCTCCCAGCAACGTCAGCGCGGTGACCTGCGGGCGCCGCTCCACGGCCCTGTCGGTGGCGGACACCAGATAGGCGGCCACACCGATGATCAGCCCGAGGATCATGCCCACGGCCAGGAGCGTCTTGATCACGGCGATCTGCTGAAGGGCCGCGACGTCGACGCCGTCCAACTCCACCTCGATCGTGGGGTCGACTCCTGCGATGCCCTCAAGTACAGAGCGCACGGTGTCGGGGTCGGAGCTGCTGATGAGGGCTAGCGTGGCCCTCGTCTGCGGACGGAAGCCCTTGGGAAAGGCGGAGGGCGGGATCAAGACTGTGCCGCTGCCGGACAACTGCGTCGCGGTGTCGTCGTGATACCGAATCGTCCGGGACGGCACTTGAACCGTCACGAAGCGGCGCTTACCCTCCGCGTTCTGCAACTGAAAGGGGAAACGCCTCCCAGCCTGACTGAACTCGTTGTTGGCGTAGTCCGGAATGGTGAGCCGCGCGGAACGCCCTTCCACGCAGTTCTCGACTACCGACGCCATTCTGCGCAACTGGTCACAGGTGGCGATCACCGCACTGATACTCTCCGGCCACTTCTCACTGTCGGGGTCGGTCCATGAACTCGCGAGGATGGCATGTCCTCGCACTCCTGACACCCGTTTCACGGCCTGCTCCTCACGAGGGCTCATGTCGCCCAGGGGCATCGTGTAGAGCTGAACCCGTGCGGTGTTCTTCGACACTTGGTCCAGTTCGATGAGCACTCCCTGAGTAAGGGAGGCGGCGTACACCAGAAGCACCAGACCGGTCGCCACGCGCAAAGCCCCGCCCGGCTCCATCTCATTGCGGCGCATGGCCAGACCGAGAGACAGCGAACTCGTCACTCGGGCCACCCTTCGGGCCAGAGCACGCGACAGAATCGGAAGCGTCAACACGAGACCCGCACCGACCAGCACGACGGCGAGGGGCATCAGGATCGCGGAAAGCGAGGTCTCACTGGGGGCATGCCCTGTCGCTCCAGCCACGCAATATCCGATGACGATGCCCATGCCCGGAACGAGCGGGAGCAGCCCCCACAGACGGGGCGGCTTCTCCACCGCGCTGCGCCTCACGGCCAATGGGTTGGCGGCAGCCTTCTTCGCACCGGCCCTGCCCACGAACCAGGCAAGTGCCGGGCACCCCGCCAGACAGACCAGGACCGTGCTCCCGGACAGCGCACCATCACTCGGGTACCACGTGAATCCAGGCAGCCCCACTCGTGACACCAACTGGTTGACGATCCAGTACGCGCCCAGACCGAGAACGGCACCCAGCAGGGCTGCGGCGACAGTCTCGGCAGCGTTGACACGCTGCGTTCCCTTTCGACTCAGACCGAGCAGACGCAACGCGGCCAGCCGCCTCATTCGAGAGGCAGCCGACAGTCGAGCGCAGACGGACAGGAACACCGCCAGCGGAAGCAGAACGACGCCTGCGAGAGTGAAGCGAAGGATGTCGAGCGTCGAGGGCTCGACTGTCGGGAATCTGGTTTCCGCAGCCCCGAATTCCGACAAGCGACCGCCCCCCTTCAGCTCATCTCGACTGGAACCCACGTATGCGTATAGCTCGCCGGGTTGAGCCAAACCCTCCGGGGAAATCAGGCCCCTCTCTTTGCCCGGCACGAGGTTCGCTAGGTTCGCATCAATGCGACGGAGATCATGCAGTTTAGGAGACAACACCACTTCGCCCGGACCAGGAAGTTCACGCAGACCGGGCGGAGGGGCAATGGACACACCTCCCGTCGCCACGAAGATCCGGGTAAGCGGCTCCGTTCCATATGGATCCACTCTAGTGAGCGCAAGCCCCTTCCCGGACTGTGACATACAGACACCCAGGCCGTTGGAGCAGTCCGGCTCACGAGCTGCCTTACGAGCGTCCTGGACGGACAAGATGCCAGGAATGGCGAGCATAACGGCAAGGCAACACACACCGATGGCGCTGCCTGCCGTCATGAGAACGAACCGTGCGCGGCTACCCCGGCGACTACCCAACAGCAGCTTTAGACCTAGAAGGAATTCGTTCACGACGCCTTCCATGACTGTTCCGTAAGTTCACCGTCACACATGGTGTATCGACTGTCCGCTTGAGCCGCCACCTGCGAGTCATGCGTCACGAGCACCACGGCCGTCCCCTGCGAGCGCGCAAGACTGAGGAACTCCTCCAAAACAGCCGCGGCATTGCCACTATCGAGTGATCCAGTAGGCTCATCGGCAAATACAATGGCTGGTTTGTGCACCAGCGCCCTTGCGACGGCGACCCGTTGGCACTGCCCGCCTGACACTTGTGAGGGACGCCGCTCTCTCAGTTTCTCGAGACCGAGACGACTCAGAATGCCAGCGGCCGCCATGTGCGCTTCAGCCTTGCGTTGACCGGCCAAACGAAGTGGCAAGGCGGTATTCTCTTCAATGGTCAGCTCGGGCAGAAGCTCACCATACTGAAAGACAAATCCGAACTGCTCACGACGGAGAGTACTGAGTGCCTCGTCATCGAGATCACTGAGGGCGCGCCCCCCAAAGCAGACCTCGCCGCGGGCTACGGGCAGCACGCCAGCCAGGCAGTAGAGCAGTGATGATTTACCAGATCCGCTCTGCCCAGTAATCGCCGCAACCTCTCCTCGCGCGAGGGAGATCCCGGCATTGCGAACAGCGAGCGTCTCGCCA
Organism: Streptomyces sp. NPDC020597; assembly: GCF_044335095.1. NCBI lineage: Bacteria > Bacillati > Actinomycetota > Actinomycetes > Kitasatosporales > Streptomycetaceae > Streptomyces > Streptomyces sp. NPDC020597. Next base: position 175,153 of record NZ_JBIRUL010000015.1, read on the forward strand.
TAGAGAAGATCAACTTCTTTGGCCGACAAGACTTCTGACGTATTGATTTTGTCCCCAATCAGCGGCCGAGCCCAGGTTACATCCACCTGGGCTCGGGATGTCAGACAGCCTTAGCCACGATCCCAGTCGTAAGCGAGCCCCCTGGACCGAATACAATTGTCCGGCCTAAGAGAACCACGGTCACGACAGGCGCGGATCCTAGCTTTTCCCGTATAGCGCTGGGCTCCATTCCAATTGGATTTGTGCAGCTTGACTACGCCTCGCTGCTTACCGTAGTAGCGCACCCAACCGTGCCCTTGAACCTTTACCTCGACGTAGACATTGTGCCGGTCATTGGGGAGCGCATCCTCAAGACGCCCCCACCATTCAAAGGCGCCATGATTGACACCTGGACGGTTGAACTGGTACTTCGCCTCGGTGAAAGCCACCCCAGCCGTTTCGAGCGCCGGGATCTCCCCCTTCTCCGGCGACGCGAACGCTGCCACTGCCGCGCTGAGCACCAGGCCCACTGACGCCACGCCGAGCACTGCCCTCTTCACGCATACCTCCATCACCACCAGCGACGCGGTCATCGCCTTGGGTAACGGACTGTAGCGGTGCGTATGTTGACAGAAACGATCTATCACCGCGTAACCACCACATCAGGTGATCGACTTCCAGCCACACCGCCGGAAACAGGAAGGGCTCTTCCCGCACACGCCACGCCTCGCCACGCCGCGCCGCTGCGAACGCAAGAAGACGGCACCCCCGCACAGGGTGCCGTCTTTCTTGGGGCCGGGGCCGCCGGCGATCGGTGAGGGTCGGGGACCGTCGGCGGCTCCGGGGTTTCGGTCGCCCGGAGGGCAGGGCTCAGCGGTGGTCGCTGCCCGTCGACTGCGTCGCCGCGCGGCCGGCCTCCAGGCGGGCGACCGGAATGCGGAACGGGGAGCAGGAGACGTAGTCCAGGCCGACCTCGTGGAAGAAGTGCACGGACTCCGGGTCGCCGCCGTGTTCGCCGCAGACGCCGAGCTTCAGGTCGGGGCGGGTGGCGCGGCCGGCCTCCGCCGCGGACCTGACCAGCGAGCCGACTCCGTCCCGGTCGATCGTCTCGAAGGGGCTGACGCCGAAGATGCCCTTCTCCAGGTAGGCCGTGAAGAACGAGGCTTCCACGTCGTCGCGGCTGAAGCCCCACACCGTCTGCGTGAGGTCGTTCGTGCCGAAGGAGAAGAACTCGGCGGCCTCGGCGATCTGGCCGGCGGTGAGGGCCGCCCGCGGCAGCTCGATCATCGTGCCGATCGACAGCTTCAGTTCGACGCCCGTCGCCGCCTCGACCTCCGCGATGACCTGGTCGGCCTCCTCGCGGACGATCTCCAGCTCCTGGACCGTGCCGACCAGCGGGATCATGATCTCGGCGCGCGGGTCGCCCTTGGCGTTGCGGCGCTCCGCGGCCGCCTCGGCGATGGCGCGGACCTGCATCGTGAAGAGGCCGGGGATGACCAGGCCCAGGCGCACGCCGCGCAGGCCCAGCATCGGGTTCTGCTCGTGCAGCCGGTGCACGGCCTGCAGCAGGCGCAGTTCGTTCTCGTGGGATTCCTGACGGGACTCCGCGAGCGCCACGCGCACCGACAGCTCGGTGATGTCGGGCAGGAACTCGTGCAGCGGGGGGTCCAGGAGACGGATCGTCACCGGGAGGCCGTCCATGGCCTCGAACAGCTCGACGAAGTCCTTCTTCTGGAGCGGGAGCAGCTGCTTGAGCGACTCCTCGCGCTCCTCGTCGGTGTCCGCCAGGATGAGGCGCTCCACCTGTTCGCGGCGGTCGCCGAGGAACATGTGCTCCGTGCGGCACAGGCCGATGCCCTGGGCGCCGAAGCGGCGCGCGCGCAGGGCGTCCTCGGCGTTGTCGGCGTTGGCGCGCACCCGCAGCCGGCGCTTGCGGTCGGCGAAGGCCATGATGCGGTGGACGGCTTCGACGAGTTCGTCGGCGTCGTCGGCGCCCGCGTGCATCCGGCCCTCGAAGTACTCGACGACCGGGGAGGGGACGACCGGGACCTCGCCGAGGTAGACCTTGCCGGACGAGCCGTCGATGGAGATGACGTCGCCCTCCTCCACCACGTGGCCGCCCGGCACGGTCATCCGGCGGCGCTTGGTGTCGACCTCGAGCTCCTCCGCGCCGCAGACGCAGGTCTTGCCCATGCCGCGGGCGACGACCGCCGCGTGGGAGGTCTTGCCGCCGCGGCTGGTCAGGATGCCTTCGGCGGCGATCATGCCGTCGAGGTCGTCGGGGTTGGTCTCGCGGCGGACGAGGATGACCTTCTCGCCCGAGCGCGACCACTTGACGGCCGTGTAGGAGTCGAAGACCGCCTTGCCGACGGCCGCGCCGGGCGAGGCCGCAATGCCCCGGCCGACCTTCTCGACCTTCGCGTCCTCGTCGAAGCGCGGGAACATCAGCTGGGCGAGCTGGGCTCCGGTGACGCGCTGCAGCGCCTCCGTCTCGTCGATGAGGCCCTGGTCGACGAGCTGGGTGGCGATGCGGAACGCGGCTCCGGCGGTGCGCTTGCCCACGCGCGTCTGGAGCATCCACAGATGGCCGCGCTCGATGGTGAACTCGATGTCGCAGAGGTCCTTGTAGTGGTTCTCCAGCGTCTCCATGATGCCGAGCAGCTGGTCGTAGGACTTCTTGTCGATCTGTTCCAGTTCGGCGAGCGGGACGGTGTTGCGGATGCCGGCGACGACGTCCTCGCCCTGGGCGTTCTGGAGGTAGTCGCCGTAGACGCCCTGGTGGCCGGAGGCGGGGTCGCGGGTGAAGGCGACGCCGGTGCCCGAGTCGGGACCGAGGTTGCCGAAGACCATCGAGCAGATGTTGACCGCGGTGCCGAGGTCGCCCGGGATGCGCTCCTGGCGGCGGTAGAGCTTGGCGCGGTCGCCGTTCCAGGACTCGAAGACGGCCTTGACGGCGAGGTCCATCTGCTCGCGCGGGTCCTGCGGGAAGTCCCGGCCGGCCTCGGTCTTGACGATCTTCTTGAAGCGGGTGACCAGCTTCTTGAGGTCGGCCGCCTCCAGTTCGGTGTCGACGGCGACCTTCTTGGCCTTCTTCGCCGCCTCGAGCGCGTCCTCGAAGAGCTCGCCGTCCACGCCGAGGACCGTCTTGCCGAACATCTGGATCAGCCGGCGGTAGGAGTCCCAGGCGAAGCGGGCGTCGCCGGCCTGCTCGGCCAGGCCCTGGACCGACCTGTCGGAGAGGCCGATGTTCAGGACGGTGTCCATCATGCCCGGCATGGAGAACTTCGCGCCGGAGCGTACGGACACCAGCAGCGGGTCGTCGGCCTGGCCGAGCTTCTTGCCCATCCGGTCCTCGAGGGCGACGAGGTGTGCACTCACCTCGTCACGCAGTGCCGCCGGCTCTTCGCCACTGTCGAGGTAGACCTTGCAGGCCTCGGTGGTGATGGTGAAGCCGGGAGGGACGGGGAGGCCCAGGTTGGTCATCTCGGCGAGGTTCGCGCCCTTGCCGCCGAGGAGGTCCTTGAGTTCCTTGTTGCCCTCGGTGAAGTCGTAGACGAACTTCACGCCCTCAACGCTCGCGGCCTGCTCGGCACCATGAAGATCTTTGTTTTCCGACACGGGTCTCGACTCCTCGAGGACGCGGTGGCTGCCCTGACGGGCAGGAACATACCCAGATCAAAGGCTTCTGGGTACGTCCACTTGCGCGTCGTGTGCGCGTAACCAGCCGTCCGCCAGCGGATCGAAAGTCAAGGCTTGGCAAGCGCTGAGCAGTCGATGTTTTCACCTCTTGAACGCAAGCACCTCCCATTCGACTTCCATTGTGCTCAGATGAGCGTCGAGTGGCGCTATTGTTTTCGATCGATGAACGATCAAGGGGTGGCACTCAGTGCCACCCCTTGGAGAAGTGCAGTCGCTCTCGATTCGCTCATCTGAGCACTACCCCCCTCAGGGGTGGCGAGAATCACGCTTCCTCAGGCCTCCCGGTGTCACGATGCGGACACCCCGCGGACGCAGCGGGGCGGCGGAAACCCGCCCGTCCCACGAGCGTGCCTCAGACCCCCAGGGCCAGCAACCGCTCCTCGGCCCGCTCGGGCGCGTACAGGTGCTCCACGACCAGCGCACCCGCCCCGACCAGGCCCGCCCGCTCCCCCAGCCGGGAAGTCACGACGTCCAGTCGGGCGGTGGAGCGGGGCAGCGCACGTTGGTAGAGCAGCTCGCGCACGCCGGTGAGGAAGGCGGTTCCGGCCAGATCCCCGGCGATCATCAGCACCCCGGGGTTGAGCAGCGTCACGACCGTCGCGAGCACGTCCCCGACGCTGCGGCCCGCCTCACGGGCCAGTGCGGCCGCCTCGGGGTGCCCGGCGGCGAGCAGGTCGCGCACATCCGAGCCGGACGCCGCCGGCACCCCCGCCTCCGCGAGCCGGCGGGCCACGGCGCCGCCGCTGGCGACGGCCGCGAGGCAGCCGTGCGACCCGCAGCGGCACAGCGCGTCCGCGCCCACCCGGATGTGCCCGATGTCGCCGGCCCCGCCGTCCACGCCCCGGAAGATCGCGCCGTCGACGACCACTCCGGCGCCGATGCCGGTCGACACCTTCACCAGCACGAACGCCGAGCAGTCGGGGTGGCCGGTGCGCTGTTCGCCGTACGCCATGAGGTTTGCGTCGTTGTCGACGAGGACCGGGACCGCGGCGGACGTGCCGGTCCGTTCCGTGAAGGCGCGGGACAGGCGGCCCCTTATGTCGTAGCCGTCCCAGCCCGGCATGATCGGCGGCTGGACGACCCGCCCGGTGTCGGAGTTCACCGGGCCGGGGACGCCGAGTCCGATGCCGCAGACCTCCTGCGGACCGTGGCCCGCCTTCTCCAGCAGGTCGGCGAACCACCCGCCGAGCGCGCCGAGCACGACGTCCGGGCCGTCCTCGACGACCAGCGTGCCGCCGCACTCCGCCAGGATCTCCCCGGTCAGCGTCAGCAGGGCGGCCCGCGCGTGCCGGGTGTCCAGGTCGGCTGCGAGGACGACCGCGTGGTCGTCGTCGAACTCGAGGGTGATCGAGGGGCGGCCCCCCAGCGGCGAGTCGACCGGGCCGCCGGCGCCCTCGCGCAGCCAGCCCGCGCGGAACAGACGGTCCAGGCGCTGGCCCACCGTGGCGCGGGAGAGTCCGGTGGCCTGCTGGAGGGCTCCGCGGGTCGTCGCCCGGCCCGTGCGCACCAACTCGAGCAGATCTCCGGCGCTGCCCTGGCCCCGTCCCGTCATGCGCACCCCCTTGTGTTCATCAAGCCTGCATTACATATTGAGTTCTGCGTGTTAAATAGACGTAACCCTACGGTAGCCACTGCCGAGCCCCTGCCGCGCGCGGTGGTCTCGTCGTCTTCGGGGAGTCCCGCGTGGATCGCACCGCCCAGCTCGTCGGCCGCGCGGCCGAGCCCGCCGTCGCACACGTCACGGGTGCCATCGGCGTCACCACCGGCGCACCAGGCGTCACCGGTGTCACGGGTGTCACCGCGCCCGCGCCGCCCGGCGGCTCCGCCTCCCTCCGTGCGCTGCACAGCGCAGCGGTGGCGGTGCTGGACGCCAACTGGACGGGCACGTCGACCGTTCCCTCGCGCGGCCTGTACCCGCACCAGTGGTCCTGGGACTCGGCGTTCGTCGCCATCGGACTGCGGCACGTCTCGCCGCGCCGGGCGCAGACCGAGCTGGAGACGCTGCTGAACGCCCAGTGGGGCGACGGGCGCATCCCGCACATCGTCTTCAACCCTTCCGTGCCGCTCGACGCGTACTTCCCGAGCCCCGACTTCTGGCGCTCCTCGACCGCGGGGCGCGCTGCGGGCGCCCCGCGCACCGTACAGACCTCCGGCATCGTGCAGCCACCGGTGCACGCGCTCGCGGCCTGGCTGGTGCACCGCGCCGATCCGGGGCTCTCGCGGGCCCGCGGCTTCCTCGCCCGGGTGTACCCGCGGCTGGCCGCCTGGCACCGCTATCTGGTGCACCGGCGCGATCTGGGGGGCGGCGGGCTGGCGTCGGTCGTCCACCCGTGGGAGCAGGGCATGGACAACTCCCCCAGCTGGGACGCCCCGCTCGCCCGGATCGCGCCCGCCCCCACCCGCTCCTTCCGCCGCGCCGACCTCGACCACGGTGCGGCCGAGGACCGTCCGACGGACCTGGACTACGGGCGGTACGTCCGGCTGGCCGCGGACTACCGGGACGCGGGATACCGGGACGCGGGTCACGTCGGCCCGGGCCGGGCCGGCGGCTTCGCCGTCGAGGACCCCTCGTTCAACGCGCTGCTCATCGCCTCCGAGCACGCCCTCGCCCACATCGCGGACGAGCTGGGGGCCCCGGGCGCGGCTCGCCACGCGCGCGCGGAGCGGCTGACGGCGGCGCTCGTCGAACGGCTGTGGGATCCGGCGGAGGGCATGTTCTTCTGCCGGGACGTCAACGGCGGGGGCCTCGTGCCGGAGCGCGGCGTCTCCGGTCTCGTCCCGCTCCTGCTGCCCGGCCTGCCGCGCGAGGTCGCCGCCGCCCTCGTACGGACCCTGCGCGGACCGCACTTCGGGCTGGGCTCGGCCACCCGCCTCGTGCCCAGCTACGACCTGCTCGGCGAGGCCTTCGACCCGCACCGCTACTGGCGCGGACCCGCCTGGTTCAACACGAGCTGGCTGCTGCAGCGGGGGCTCGCAGTGCACGGCGAGCACGCTGGGGCCGAGGCACTGCGCCGGGCGGTGCTCGACCTCGCGGGCTCCTCGGACTTCGCCGAGTACGTGGACCCGTACACCGGCGAGGCCTGCGGCACGACCGGCTTCAGCTGGACGGCCGCGCTCACGCTCGACCTCGTCCACCGGGACGGGCCGGGCACCGGTACCAAGGGAGGGGACCTGGCATGACGGACCGGCATCATCTGCTCGTGTTCGGCGGGACGTTCGCCGCCGTGGACGACCGCGGGGACATCAGCGGAGTGAGGGGACCCGGCACGGCCGCCGGGTCCCCGGAGGGACTGTTCGTCCGGGACGCCCGGCACCTCAGCCGGTGGCAGCTGACCGTCGACGGCGCCGTCCCGGAGACGCTCTCGCCGGTGACGGACGCAGAGGCCACGCGGTGTGTGCTCGTCCCGCGCGGCGGGCGGGACGAACCGCCGTCCTGCACGGTCTTCCGCGAACAGGCCGTCGGGGACAGCTCGTTCGTGGAGTCGCTGCGGGTGGTCAGCAACCGCCCCGTGGCCACGACGGTACGGCTCGCGGTCACCGCCGACGCCGACTTCGCCGACCAGTTCGAACTGCGCGCCGATCACCGCACCTACGCGAAGACCGGTGCCGTCCGCCGCCGTCAGGTCCTCGACGACGGGGTGGAGTTCGGCTACCGGCGCGGCACGTGGGCGTCCTGCACGACGGTGACGGCCGAGCCCGCGCCGGACGGCGTGGAGGAGACCGGCACCGGGGCGCGCCGTCTGGTGTGGAGACTGGAGCTGGAACCGCACGGCACGGCCGAGCTGGTCCTGCGGGTGATGGCCCGGCCGCACGGTGAGCGGCGGGCCTTACGCGTGCCTCGCTCGCCGGCCTCGGTGTCCGGTCAGCTGAAGGCGCTGGAGGACGAGTTCACCGAGGGGGTGGCGTTCCCCACCGGCTGGCCCGCCCTGGCCGCCGCCTGCGCTCGCGGTCTCGGGGACCTGGCCGCCCTCCAGGTCCTCGCCGGCGGCCCGGACGGCGAGGAGCTGCGCGTGCCGGCGGCAGGCGCTCCCTGGTTCCTGACGCTGCTGGGTCGCGACGCCCTCCTCACCTCCCTCTTCACGCTCCCCTACCGCCCCCGCACGGCCGCCGCCACGCTGCTGGCGCTGGCCGCGGCCCAGGCCACCGAGGCGTCGCCGCGCACGGTGTCCCAGCCCGGCAAGATCGTGCACGAGGTACGGCACGGCGAGCTCGCGCACTTCGGGCAGGTGCCGTTCGGCCGTTACTACGGGTCGGTCGACGCCACCCCACTGTTCCTCGTCCTGCTCGGCGCGTACGTCGAGCGGACCGCGGACACCGCGCTGGCCCGGCGGCTGGAGCCGCACGCCCGGGCGGCGGTCGGCTGGATGCTGGACCACGGCGGGCTCACCACCCGCGGCTACCTGGTCTACCGGGCCGATCAGGGCGGTCTGGCCAACCAGAACTGGAAGGACTCCCCCGGCTCCATCTGCTCCGCCGACGGCGTCCGCGCCACGGGAGCCGTGACGGCGGCCGGAGCCCAGGGGTACGCCTACGACGCGTTGCGCCGCACGGCGTGGACGGCGCGCACGGTGTGGGGAGACGCGTCGTACGCGGCTCTGCTGGAACAGGCGGCCGCCGACCTCCGCGACCGTTTCCAGCGGGACTTCTGGATGCCGGACCGGTCATTCCCCGCGCTCGCCCTGGACGGTGCGGGCCGCCAGGTGGACGCGCTCGCCTCGGACGCGGGGCATCTGCTGTGGTCCGGTCTGCTGGACAAGGAGTACGGGGAAGTGGTCGGCCGGCGCCTGCTCGAACCGGACTTCTTCTCCGGCTGGGGCGTGCGCACGCTGGCGTCCGGGCAGCCGGCGTACCACCCGCTCTCGTACCACCGCGGTTCGGTCTGGCCGCACGACAACGCGCTGATCACGCTGGGCCTCGCCCGCTACGGCCTGCACGACGAGGCCCGGACGGTCGCGCACGCGCTGGTCGACGCCGCGGCCGCGACGGGCCACCGGCTCCCCGAGGTCCTCGCCGGCTACGGCCGTGACACGCACGCCGAGCCGGTGCCGTACCCGCACGCGTGCGCGCGGGAGTCCCGGTCGGCCGCGGCCCCGCTGGCCCTGCTGACGGCGGTCGGCGGCGCGTAGCGGCGGTGGGGGTGTTTGGCGTGGCGTTTGCGCGGTGTTTGCCGAGCGCTGGCCGAGGGGGCTGAACGCGGGCCCGGGGCAGGCCGTACGAGACTGTGGCGGATCCGGCCCGCCTCGGACCCCCGCTCGCCAGGCTTCGTACGGAAGGACCCTCGGGTGCCTGTCTCCACCTCCACCTCCGCCTCCTCATCCCCGCTGCCCGACTCGACGGACCCGGAGGAGACGCCGGCGTCCACGACCGCCCCGGCGGACCCGGCGCAGGACACGGAGACGGTGGCGGAACCCGCGGAAACGGCGGCAGGGGCCGTGGAGACGGTCGACGCCGACCCGGCGCAAACCGAGGGCGGGGCGGCCAAAGCGGGAGAGGCCGCGGGGGAAGCGGGGGATGCCGCGGGGGAAGCGGCAGGTGAGGCGGCGGGCACCACAGGGGGCGCGGGGGGCGCAGGGGGCGCCGCGAAGGCTCGCTGGTGGCACTGGCGGAGTCGGCACCCCCGGGCCGCCCGGGTGGTGTGGTGGACGGTGACCGTCCTCGCGTTCGGGCTCGTGCTCGGCGCGCTGCTGCTGCCCAACCGGATCTCCGGGCTCCAGGTCAACAGGTTCACGCGGCTGCCCGTGGAGGCGATCATCGGGGCGGCCCTGCTGCTGGCGCTGCCCCGGCGGCCGCGGACGGTGGTCGCGGCGCTGGGCGGGGTGCTGCTGGGCGCGCTGACCGTGCTGAACGTGCTCGACATGGAGTTCACGGAGTACCTGGGCCGTGACTTCGACCTCGTCCTGGACTGGGGCCTGCTGGACGACGCCCAGTCCTATGTGGCGGACTCGATGGGCCGGGCAACGGCCGTGGGCGCGGCGGTCGGCCTCGTCCTGCTCGTCGTGCTGCTGTCCGCGCTCATGGCGCTGGCGACGGTCCGGATCGGCAACCTGATGGCGCGCGACACCCGGCGGGCGACCCGGGCGACGCTGATCGCCGCCACGGCCTGGGTCACCTGCTCCGTCGTGGGCCTGCAGATCACCGGCATGCCCGTCGCCTCGCACCGCAGCACGGACACGCTCGTGAAGAAGGCCCGGCAGGTGCGGCAGACCATCAAGGACGAGGCCACGTTCGGCAAGGAGGTCCGCCACGACACGTTCGGGGCCACGCCGGCCGAGCAGCTCGTGCCGGACCTGCGCGGCAAGGACATGATCTTCACGTTCATCGAGAGCTACGGCCGCAGCGCCATCGAGGACCCGGTCATGGCGCCGGGCGTGGACAAGACGTTGGGCACGAGCACGCAGGCGCTGGCGAAGGCCGGCTTCCACGCGAAGAGCGGCTGGCTCACGTCGGCAACGTACGGCGGGAGCAGCTGGCTCGGCCACTCCAGCACGCTGTCCGGCCTGTGGGTCGACAACCAGCAGCGCTACCGCTCGGTGATGGCCAGCGACCACCTGTCCCTGACGAAGGCGTTCAAGAAGACGGGCGCCTGGGACACCGTAGGCGTGATGCCGGGCATCCAGAAGGGCTGGCCGGAGGCCAAGTACTACGGACTGGACAAGGTCTACAACGCCTTCGAGATGGGCTACCAGGGGCCGAAGTTCAGCTGGTCGACGATGCCCGACCAGTACGCCCTGGAGGCGTTCCAGCGGCTGGAGCACGGCCGTACCGACCGCGACAAGCCTCTGATGTCGGAGATCATCCTGACCTCCAGCCACCAGCCGTGGGCCCCGATCCCGAAGATGGTGGACTGGGACTCCCTCGGTGACGGCTCGGTGTTCGAGGGCATCGAGAAGGACGGCAGGAAGGCGTCGGACGTCATCGCCGACGGCGCCGCGTCCAAGGAGGAGTACGGCAAGTCGATCCAGTACTCGGTGACCGCGCTCACGGAGTGGCTCGAGCGTTACGGGACCGACGACACGGTCCTGGTCGTCCTCGGCGACCACCAGCCCATCGCGCGGGTCAGCGGCGACAACGCCAGCCGGGACGTGCCGATCTCCCTCGTCGCGAAGGATCCGAAGGTCCTCGACAAGATCGCCGGCTGGAACTGGACGGACGGCCTCAAGCCGGCCCACAACGCCCCGGTGTGGAAGATGAGCGCCTTCCGCGACAAGTTCCTCACCGCGTACGGCTCGACCCCCCACCCGACGGGCTGACGGGCGGGGTCGCCGGCCGGGCGGCGCGGGGCGCGCTCCCGGCCGGCGTCCCGTTCGGGGTCGGCCGGGTCGGCTGCCCTAGGTGTTCTGTCCGGGGAGGTTGTGGACGGGTGAGCCAGGTCTCGGCTGAGGGATCTTGAATGAGTGAGGGCCTTCCGGTTCGGTGTGGA